>JBEDUI010000175.1:0-38497 GCA_040414495.1 Mycobacteriales bacterium | reverse complement strand
GCCACGCGGCAATCGCCCTGATGTCACGCTCGCTGCACCGGGGGACGGTTTGCGGCGCGTAGACCGCTCTGCCGCCACGCTCGCTGCGGCCAGACGCGGCTGGCCACGCGGCAATCGCCCTGATGTCACGCTCGCTGCACCGGGGGACGGTTTGCGGCGCGTAGACCGCCCTGCCGCCACGCTCGCTGTACCCAGACGCAGCCGGCCACCCGACAATCGCACTGCCGCCACGCTCGCTTTGTTGATCATGAAGTTTCCTGCGCGACACGCCGACGACACGCCGAGAATTATGTCGGGAACTCCATGATCAACAAAAAGCAGGGGGTAAGTGCGCCCGATTATGAAGCTCGCTTGGCCGGTCGGCCGGGTTTGCGGGTCCAGCCGCGTACGAAGGTGTCGATGGCGCGGCGGTCCCACAGCGGGCCGGTCGCCGGTTCGGCAATTGGTGCGGGAAATTGCGGATTCTCGCGGGCAAGCTGGTGAACACGCTGCCGGGAGGTGCCAATTACCTCGGCTACATCGGCCGCGGCCAACAGGTCCGGGATTGTCGGCTCCGCCAACTCGGCATCTACCTGTGCGGCCGAGCGGATCCGCACACCGTCCGGCCAGGCGGCAATACCGGTTGCCGAAATTAGTCTGGCGGCACGCTCCAAGACCCGCGAAAGCTGTTCGATCGCCACCCGCTGAAATGGTCCTTCAACCCAAAAATAGATATCGAACCCGCGCCGATCCGGCATGGCCGACACCGTGGCGTCCTGGGCTTCGAACCCATCCGCGAGGCGCTCCAACTCGTTCTCAGTTGGCGGCTGCCCGGTCGCATACGACACGACGATCGACCATTCCTGTTCGCCCATCAGCGGTTTTCCTCCCTTTCTCGCCGGCATTGCTCGGCCTTGGATGGCGGCGGGATCTCTAATCCATTCCGACGGAGCGCGACCGCCAGATCTTTCATTCGCCGGAACGGATTGCTAGGCGTCGCAGGGTAGCGAACGATGTAGTCACCGTTCGGTGCGTAGAAGCGTGTGTAGCCATTCGTGTCGTCCTCAACGGTCCAGCCCTGTGACCTCGCCCATCTAACGAGGTCTCGGATCGCGTTGTTCATACTCCACTTTTCCCTTGCGATCTGTCAAGGTTATTCGCCGCCAACCCGACATATTTGTCGTTTCGGGGAGCTCGGACGCCAGCGTATGCGCCCGGCGACTCTGTTGGAGTCAGCGAGCTGCCTCCTGTGGATAACCATCAGGTTCGCTCGGGCTTGTTGATCATGAAGTTCCCTGCGCGACACGCCGACGACACGCCGGGAATTATGTCGGGAACTCCATGATCAACAATTCGAGCGCGCCGTGGGTCGGCCGGGCCGTTGGCGGAGCGGGTCTGGACGAGCGTCGTTCAGGAAGAGGCGCGTCGCGTCGCTCAGAACGGGCCATCACGGTTGTCAGAACGAGCGCGGCGGTCGGGGCGACGGGCGGCGGTCAGCGGACTTGGCGGGTCAGGACGACGGGCGGCGCTCAGAGTGACGGGCGCCGGGCAGAACGGGCGCGGCGGTCAGCGGACTTGGCGGTCAGGACGACGGGCGGCGCTCAGAGTGACGGGCGCCGGGCAGAACGAGCGCAGCGGTCAGCGGACTTGGCGGTCAGGTCGAGCGCGCCGGGCAGAGTGACGGGCGCCGGGCAGAACGGGCGCGGCGGTCAGCGGACTTGGCGGTCAAAACGACGGGCGGCGGGGTGTGCCGAGGGTGCGGCGGCCGGCGCGTAATTGTCGTCCGACCGTCGTCGCCCGCCAGCCGGTGTACCGGGCCGAGGTCAGCTCCGGCTCGCCGGGCGGGATGGCGCCGTTGTCCGAGGTGTGCGAGGCGCCGTACGGGTTGCCGGTCTCGAACTGCACCGGGTCAGTGTAGCCGGGCGGGACCACGATGCCGCCGAAGTGGTACACGGACTGGAACAGCGCCAGCAGCGTCGCCTCCTGGCCGCCGTGCGTGGTCGCGGTCGAGACGAACCCGGCGTAGACCTTGCCGGCCAACCGGCCGTCGCCCCATAACGGGCCAAGCGAGTCGAGGTACGCCTTGAGTTGGGCCGCGACGTTGCCGAACCGGGTCGGTGTGCCGAACAGCACGACGTCGGCCCAGTCGACGTCGTCCGGCGCGGCCAACGGCACTCCGGCGGTCGCCCGCAAATGCGCCGACCAGGCCTCGTTTCGGCTGATCGCGTCGGCCGGCGCGGTCTCGGCGACCCGGCGCAGCCGCACATCGCCGCCGGCCGCGGCCGCGCCCGTAGCCACCGCCCGTGCCATCGCATGGACGCTGCCGGTGGCGCTGTAGTAGATGACCGCAACCGTCGGGCGGTACCCGCCCGGTCCGGGCGAGTCGAATTCCCCTGCCCGGGCGGTAAATCCCGGGCCCAGGTGCTCGGTCGGCGCGGCGGCATCGCCGATCCTGATCGTGCTGCGCTGCTCCCGCACGCCGTGGTCTCCTTACAATTGCCGGCGGTTCAGATCATGCCAACTACGAGCCGCCGGCCACGAGCGGACCCCCCGGGATAACCCCCGTACAAGATCGGGTGGTTCCCCCACAGAAATGCCGGCCACGAAACGGCACGATGGAGAAAATCCCCGTCAATGAAGGGTTTCTCGACATGCGTCGTGCGCTCGGGATCCTCGTCCCGGTCCTCGCCCTGCTCGCGGTAACCGCCACCTCGGTGGCCGCGCCGGCACGGCACCAGAACCGCACACTGCGGTGGAGCGCGTGCGTGGACGCGCCGGGTTACGACTGCGCACACGTACTCGTCCCACGTGATTACGCCGATCCGGCCGCCGGGAATTTCCGGCTGGCCGTCGTCCGGCTGCCCGCGCGCGATCAGAAACATCGCATCGGCTCGCTGTTCGTCAATTTCGGCGGGCCGGGCGGTACGGGCGTACAGACGCTGAAATCCAACGGCAAAAGGCTTTTCGCCAATCTCAACCAGCGGTTCGACGTCGTCAGCTGGGATCCGAGGGGTGTCGGTGAATCCACCCCGGCAATTGACTGTCACGTCGACCAGGAAACCGCCGGACCATTCGCACAACCATTTCCCACACCACTGAACATCGACGCGACAAAGCTCGTGACGAGAGTCCGGAAATACGTGCAACGCTGCGAGCAACGGAACCGCGATGTGCTTCCGTACGTGTCGACGGCCAACGTAGCCCGCGATCTCGATTTTCTCCGCCGGGCCGTCGGCGACCGCAAACTCAGTTATTTCGGAATGTCGTACGGCACTTATTTGGGCGCGACCTATGCCAGCATGTTCCCGCATTCGTACCGGGCGATGACGCTCGAGGGAGTGCTGGATCCCGAGCAGTACGCCAATCACCCGCTACAGTTGCGATCCGCGCTTGCCGCCGCGCAGGAGCGGGCAACCGGCCGGTTCCTTCAGTACTGTGTGGCAAATCAAACCGCCTGCGGGCATTTCGGCGGTACGGATCCGCAATGGGCACTGGACAAGCTCATTGGCGACCTGGATCGCGTGCCGCTTGACGTGGGTTCGCGAAAGCTCGATGGCGACGATGTGCGTGTCGCGCTGGGCCAGGGCCTGCATTCCCGGGAATCGTGGCCGGCGCTGGGTGCGGCATTGGCGGCGGCGGAATCCGGGAACGGCGCACCACTGCGTCAACTCGCCGACGGGTTCTACGGCCGCCGTAGCGATGGCACGTACCGGCCGACTCTGGATGAATTCATGGCGATCAGCGCGGTCGATTCGCAATATCCCGGTGGGGTCGCGCCGTACCTGAATTCCGGTGCATACGCCTGGAACAATTTCGACCACGCATATTTCCTGGCCGGCTACACGAATTACGTCTGGGGCGCGGATCGGGTGCGGGCGCGTGGTGTGTTCCGCGGACCGTTCCGGGCCTCGCCGTCGGCCACCCCGGTACTCGTTGTCGGCACGACCTATGACCCGGCGACCCCGTACAAGGCGGCCGTAAACACGACCCGGATGTTGGGCAATGCCCGGCTGCTCACGATGGACGGCGACGGCCACGGCGCGTACGGCGGCGAATCGGGTTGTATCGACACGGCCGTCGACACGTACCTCGACCGGCTGGCGCTGCCCGCCGCGGGCACCCACTGCCGGCAGGACGTCTCCTGACCGATCGGCCGTGTCGCCGGCGGCAAGCGGCTACCGTGGCTGATATGACGCAATCTGCCAACAACGGCCGCACTCCCGAGCACATGCGCGGCCCGATACTGCTGCGGCGCAGCCAGGCCAGCAGTGCCAGCACGACCGATCAGCGCCTGCTGGATTCCCGCGGCGCGGCCGACTGGGTGCACACCGACCCGTGGCGGGTGCTGCGGATCCAGTCCGAGTTCGTCGAGGGCTTCGGGCTGCTGGCCGAACTGCCGCGCGCCGTCAGCGTGTTCGGCAGCGCCCGCACCTCCCGCGATGACCCGGAGTATGCGACCGGCCGTGCGCTCGGTCGCGAGTTGGCCGAGGCCGGCTACGCGGTGATCACCGGCGGCGGCCCGGGTGCGATGGAGGCGGTGAACCGGGGCGCGCAGGAGGCCGGCGGGACCAGCGTCGGGCTCGGCATCGAGCTGCCGTTCGAGCAACGGCTCAACGACTGGGTCGATATCGGGTTGAATTTTCGTTATTTCTTCGCCCGTAAGACTATGTTCGTGAAATACGCTCAGGCATTCGTTATTCTGCCCGGTGGATTCGGTACGTTGGATGAGCTTTTCGAGGCGCTGACGTTGGTACAGACCCGTAAGGTGACGCGATTTCCGGTGATTCTGTTCGGTACGGAATACTGGTCCGGGCTGATCGACTGGTTGCGGCAAACCGTGCTCAGCGCGCACAAAATCGCCCCGCACGACCTGGACCTGTTGACGGTCACCGACGACGTACGGGAAGCCGTGCGTCGCATCGTCGAGGCGGACACCGGCCAACCCACCGGGCTACCGGCCGCGGGCCGTTGAGCGATGGCCACGATCTGCGTCTACTGCGCGTCATCCCGGGACATCGACCAGTCCTATGTGGACCTTGCCTATTCCGTGGGAACCGAATTGGCCCGGCGCGGCCACGCCCTGGTCACTGGCGGCGGCACCGTGTCGATGATGGGCGCGGTGGCGCGCGGTGCCCGGGCCGGCGGCGCCCACACGATCGGCGTCATTCCGCATGCGTTGCTCGACGTCGAGATGGGCGACGAACACGCCGAGTTGGTCATCGTGGATTCGATGCGCGAACGTAAAAAGGAAATGGAACGGCTTTCGGACGGCTTCCTCGCGCTGCCCGGCGGCATTGGCACGATGGAAGAGCTGTTCGAAATGTGGACCTCGCGGGCCCTGGCGATGCACGACAAACCGGTGGTCGTACTGGACCCGGACAGTTTCTTCGCTCCACTGTGGACTTTTGTGGATGCCTTGGTGGAGAAGCATTTCGTACGCTCTGAGGCCTTTTACGCGCTGACCGTACGGGACACGGTGGAAAAGGCGATCGAAGCGGTCGCGCCGCCGGCCGATCCGTTGCGCTAAAAGCTCAGGCCAGGCCGCGGCGGGATACCGCCGGCTGCCGGTCACCGCGAATGCTGGCCACCATGTCCAGCACCCGGCGGGTCGCCCGGACATCGTGGGCCCGGAAAATACGGGCCCCGAGCCAGGCCGAGACCGCCGTCGTGGCCAGCGTTCCCTCCAACCGGTCGGCCGTCGGCAGATCCAGTGTCTCACCGACGAAATCCTTACGGGACAGGGCAACCAGCACCGGCCAGCCGGTCTCGACCAGCCGTCCCAGCTCGCGGGTCACGGTCAGCGAATGCCGGGTGTTCTTCCCGAAATCGTGACCCGGATCGATGACGATGCCATCGCGCCGTACCCCGAGCGCGGCCGCCCGTTCGGCCAACCCGACCACGGTGGCCACCACATCGCCGGTGACATCCGGGTAGCTGACCCGGTGCGGTTTGGTCCGGGGCGGTAGGTGACCGGCATGCGTGCAGACCAGGCCGGTCCCGTACTGCGCCGCCACCGTGGCGATGTCCGGGTCGGCGCCCTCCCAGGCGTCGTTGAGCAGGTCGGCGCCGGCCTGCGCGACAACCCGGCCGACCTCCGCCCGCCACGTGTCAACGCTGATCACCAGGTCCGGGTGCCGTTCCCGTACCGCCGCCACCAGACCGCCGACCCGACGGATCTCCTCGGCCGCGTCGACCGGCTCACCCGGCCCGGCCCGTACTCCGCCGATGTCCACAATGTCGGCGCCTTCGGCCACGGCCTGATCCACCGCCGCCACCGCCGCCTGCAGGGCGTACGTCGCGCCCTGGTCATAGAACGAGTCGGGCGTTCGATTGACGATCGCCATCACGAGCAGCTGATCGTCGGCGAAGGTGTGGCTGCCGAGCCGGAGCGGCATGGCCCGCCTTTCCTGTACGAAGGGTGTCTGTTCACGATCTCAACCGGCGGGAGGTCGCCATCGTTCCGGGCTGGGACGAGCCCCTCGCCCCACTGTGGACGCCAGCGTGACACGATCGCACCGTGGTCACCTTCCTGCTCTACATCCTGGGACTCGTCGTCGTAGGCGGGCTGCTGTTCGTGATCGCGTCGTTCGCCTTCGGACGGGGTGAGGAACTGGCGCCGATGCCCAAGGACACGACGCCGCTGGAACTGCCCGACGAACGGCCGGTCATCGGCGCTGACCTGCGCAAACTCCGTATGCCGGTGGTCTTCCGGGGCTACCGGATGACCGAAGTGGACTGGCTGCTGGAGGAGCTGGCCGAGGCGCTGGACGAGCGCGACCACGAGATCGCGCAGCTGCGGGCCGAACAAGGGGTGCCGGTCCCGGACGGACCGAGCCACGCCCGGCACGCCCGCAGCGACGACGACCAGTCCGGCAACCGGTGAATCCGGGCATCACGGTCGGCGCGGATGGCCGGCCCCGATGCGCCTGGGCCGGTAGCGCGCCGGAGTACCTGGCGTACCACGACGACGAGTGGGGTTGGCCGCTGCGTGGTGACGACGCCCTGTACGAACGGCTGACCCTGGAGGCGTTCCAGTCCGGGCTGTCCTGGATCACGATCCTGCGCAAGCGACCGGCGTTCCGGAAGGCGTTCGCCGACTTCTCGATCAAGCGGGTGGCGAAGTTCGGTCCGGACGACGAGGCGCGCCTGCTGGCCGACGAGGGCATTGTCCGTAACCGGGCCAAGATCAGCGCGGCCATCGCCAACGCGCGCGCCGCTCTGGAGGTACCCGAGGGCTTGTCCGAGCTGCTGTGGTCGTACGCGCCGGACGGATCGAGGCCCCGCCCGCGGACGCTCGGCGATGTGCCCGCGACCAGCCCGGCGTCCACGCAGCTGGCGAAGGACCTGAAAAAGCGCGGCTTCCGATTCGTCGGCCCGACCACCGCGTACGCGCTGATGCAGGCCAGCGGCATGGTCGATGACCACCTCAAGGACTGCTGGCGGGCGAACTAAGGTCGCTCGTACCCGTCGTAAACCTCCGCCGCGGCCTTGTGGAAACCGTCGGGCTGGCCGGCCGCCGCGAACGTCGCCGCGATCTCGATCATCTCGGCGGTCCAGCGCCAGCCCTTGGTCTGGGCCGAGTGTTGCGCCGAGCGCCACCGCTGCGCCAACTCCGGCTGCGAGCGGGCCCACTCGGCCAACAACGGCTGCTCCACGCCGTGCGCCTGGGCCGTGGCCCGTAACGCCAGCAGCAGCGCCGCCGTGCCTTTCGTCCAGGCCGCGTAGCTCATCTTCAACGCCGACGCCGCCGTCGTACCGCCCTCGGACAACGCGATCGCCTCCAGCGCGCCACCGTCGAGCACCTCGGCCAATTCGGCCGCGCCCGACCCGGACAGGTACAACCGGGTCGCGCCCCGTTCCCGCGGCGGCGGGCCGATCACGCCACCATCCACAAACGACGCCCCGGCCACGACCTCGCCGACCTGCGACGCCAACTCCGGCGAGATCGCGTTGGCGTCCAGGTAAGTCCCGCCGAACCCGGTCTTGGCCACCGCGCTCGCCACGTCCAGGGCGGCGTGCGGCGGGCAGATCGAGATGACCACATCGGAGCGTTCACACAAGGCGGCCAGCGTTCCGGCATCCTGCAGGCCGGCCGCTTCGGCCCGCCGGCCAGTGCCCTCGCTGCGGCCCTCACCGGCCCACAACACGGTCAGTCCTCGCCCGGTCAGGGTCGCGCCGATGGCCGCGCCCATTTCGCCGGGATGCAGTACGCCGATGGTCCTCACGTCGCTCCGCTCATTCGCCGGTGAACGTCGGTTGCGCCTTGGCCAGGAACGCCGCGGTCGCGCGATGATGGTCCGCGGTCGCGCCCAGTTCGGCCTGCAACGTCGCTTCCTTCTCCAGTGATTCATCGAATGAGACCGTCTCGGAGTAACGCAGGCTCTCCTTGATCGCGGCGTACGCCTTGGTCGGACCGAGCGAGAGCCGCATCGCCAACTCGTGCGCGGCCGCCTGCACCCGGCGATCCGGGACGACCGCGTTGACCAGACCCATTTCCAATGCCTGGGCCGAGGTCACCGGTTCGGCCAGGATGGACAGCGCCGTCGCCCGGGCGTGTCCGACCAGTCGGGGCAGCAGCCACGAGGCGCCGCTGTCCAGCGACAGGCCGACATTGGCGAACGCGAGCAGGAACTTGGCGCTCTCGGCCATCACCCGGAAGTCGGCCGCGAACGCGAACGACGCGCCGGCACCGGCGGCCGTACCGTTCACCGCGGCAATCACCGGCTTGGGCATGGTGAAGATCGTCCGGACGATCGGGTTGAAGTGCTCGCTGACGGTGTGTAGCGGGCTCGGGTCGCCGGCCTGCAACAGCGCGGCATGCTCGGCCAGGTCCTGTCCGGCGCTGAACGCGCGCCCGGCGCCGGTCAGTACGACGGCCCGGATCGACGGGTCGGCGGCCACATGCTCGAGCGCCGCGAGCAGGGTCGTCTTGAGCTCCACCGACGCGGAATTCAGCGAATCGGGCCGGTTGAGCGTGATCGTCGCGGTCGCATCGGTACGGGTCACGAGCACGGTATCGGACACTGCCAAACCTCCTGCGATGTCGACTTACGCCGTGGCCTGACACTACTGCGCGCAAGATCGCTCTAGACTGTGCCGATCGGCGACCATGGGGGAGAATGTTTGCCCTGTCGCCGCCTGTCCAGTACGGGCGGTATTGCGCTGTCGAGAACGATGTCGAGAACGAGCACGGTCGGTCGGGTGCCGGCTGCTGGAGGAGGCACGAATGGCGGCCATGAAGCCGCGGACGGGTGACGGTCCGCTCGAGGTCACCAAGGAAGGGCGCGGCATTGTCATGCGTGTCCCGCTGGAAGGCGGTGGGCGACTCGTCGTCGAGATGTCGACCGAGGAGGCTGCCGCTCTCAGTGAGGCGCTCAAGACCGCCGTCGACTAGCTCCCGATAGAACAACACAACAGGGTGCGACCGGCTCAGTCACCAGTCTGGTCGTACCGCACATAGCACCATCGGCCCCGGCCGCCGGCTCTTCGTCGTACGGCCGGGGTCGTTGCATGTCCGCATTCCGTGCAGATTCCGCTGTGGACGCGGGAAAGTCCAGTTGCGACAGTCCACATCGGAGAGTGCTTTTTACGCGTTCTGCAGGTCGTACGTCTGCCGCGCTTCGGCGATCGTGCCGCGGTGCCGGCCGGCCCAATCGGTCAACGCCACCAACGACTCGTGCAATTCGCGCGCCATCGGCGTCAGCGTGTACTCGACCTTCGGCGGGACGGTTGGGTACACCGTGCGGCACAGCAATCCGTCCCGTTCCAGCTTGCGCAGGTTCAGCGTCAACATCCGCCGGCTGATGCCCTCGACCGCCCGCTCCAACTCGGTGAACCGGATGGGTCCGGCTGCCGCCGCCACGATGATGCCGATGCTCCACTTGCCGGCCACGTGGTCGAGCACCTCGCTGATCGGGCAGGCGTCCAGAACTGCCTGCTTCCGTTCGCCGGCAGGAACATCCGTGTGACTCCGGGACATAAAAGTGCCTCCTTACGCCGGCTCCAATAGTCACAGATGATGGTGACTGTTACAAGTCGTACCCCATGGATGGAGGAACCCATGCGTTCGCGTTGGCTGGCGCTGTTCGTACTCTCCGTCGGCTCCCTGATGATCATTCTCAGCGAGACGATCATGAATGTCGCGTTGCGATCCATTCAGCGCGACCTCGGCTTCAGCCAGTCCGGGCTCGGTTGGACGGTGAACGCCTACCTGATCGCGTTCGGAGGGCTGTTGTTGCTGGCCGGCCGGCTCGGCGACCTGATCGGGGCCAAGCGGATTTTCCTGACCGGGTTGGCGATATTCACGCTGGCCTCGCTGATGTCCGGGCTGGCCACGACCCGGGAGTTGCTGATCGGGGCCCGGTTCGTGCAGGGCATCGGCGCGGCGCTGACTTCGGCCGTCATCCTCGGCATGATCGTCACGCTCTTTCCTGAGGCGCGGGCCCGGGCCACCGCGTTCGGGGTGTACGCCTTCGTCGGCGCGGCCGGGGCATCGGTCGGAGTGCTGCTGGGCGGTCTGATCACCCAGGCGCTCAGCTGGCACTGGGTGTTCTTCGTCAACGTGCCGATCGGTTTGGTCGCGTGGATCGTGGCGGCCCGGGTGCTGGACGATCCGCGCGGACCGGGGTGGCGGGCCGGGGCCGACCTGACCGGCGCCGCTCTGGTCACGGCCGGTCTGATGCTCGGGGTCTACACGATCGTCGGGGCGGCGGCGTCCGGCTGGGCTTCGGTGCACACGTTCGGGTTCGGGCTCGGTGCTTTGGCGCTACTGGGCGGATTCGTGCTGCGCCAGGGGTACGCGGCCACTCCGCTGTTGCCGTTGCGGATCTTCCGCTCGCGTCAGGTCAGCGCGGCGAATCTGGCCCAGGCGCTGATGGTCGCCGGCATGTTCGGGTTCCAGTTCCTGGCCGCGCTGTACCTGCAGCGGGTGCTCGGGTACGACCCGGCGCGCACCGGCCTGGCGTTCCTGCCGATCACGGTCGCGATCGCGGCGGTGTCGCTGGGGTTGGCGGCCCGGATCATTGGCCGGTTCGGTCCGCGGGCCGTGTTGCTGGTCGGGCTTGGGTTGCTCGCTGTGGGGCTGGCGTTGTTGGCCCGGGTACCGGTGCAGGGCGGGTACGTGGCCGATGTGCTGCCCTCGTTGGTGTTGCTCGGGATTGGGGCCGGGTTGGCGCTGCCGGCGGTCACCGGGCTGGCCATGTCTGGCGCCACGCCGCGCGACTCCGGGATCGCCTCGGGCCTGGCCAATACGACGCAACAGGTCGGTGGCGCATTGGGTATCGCGGTGCTCACCACGCTGGCCACGACCCGGACCGATCACCTGCTGGCCGGTGGGAACGGTACGGCCGCGGCGCTGGCTGGTGGCTACCGGCTCGGGTTCGGGATTGGTGCGGCTCTGGTCGTGGTCGCCGCGACCGTGACCGCCGTACTGCTCCGGACCACGGGGTCCGACCGCGCCGCCGGCCCAGACTCAACCGAGGCGCAGTCAACCGAGCCCTCTGGTCCCAACCCGCCGAAGTTGATCATGAAGTTCCCTGCATGACACGCCGGCGACACGCCGAGCAAAGTGTCGGAAACTTCATGATCAACAACGTAAGCAGGGGCGGGGACCGCGGGCTGGGATCGGGGCGAGAAAGCGACCGGCTAACGGACCGTACGGCCAGGGATCGGAGCGAGAAGCGACCGACGAACGGACCGAGGCGCCGTTCATGCAACGTACGGATTCACACGACGGACTGGTACATGGCCGCGGTCTGCTCGGCGACCCGGTCCCAGGAGAACTCGCGCAGCGCCCGCTCTCGCCCAGCCGCGCCCATCCGCTTGCCGGCGGCCGGATCGGCCAGGATCGCGGTCAACGCGTCGGCCAGCCCCGAGTCCACGTCGTCGTCGAAGTTGACCAGCAACCCGGTCACATCGTCCTCGACGACCTCCGGAATGCCGCCGACCCGGGTCGCCACGACCGGAATGCCGCAGGCCATCGCCTCGAGGTTGACGATGCCCAGCGGTTCGTACGTCGACGGGCAGCAGAACACGCTGGCGTGCGAGAACAACTCGACCACGGCCGTACGGGAGACCATTTCCCGGATCCACACCACGCCGCCGCGCCGCTGGTCCAGATCCTGCACGGCGGCGCCCGTCTCGGCGGCGATCTCCGGCGTATCGGGGGCACCGGCGCACAGCACCAACTGCACCTGCGCCGGCAGCGCCTCGGCCGCACGGATCAGATGGATCAAGCCCTTTTGCCGGGTGATCCGGCCGACGAACAGCACGTACGGACGGTCGGCGTCGACGCCGTACTCCCGCAGCGCCGCAGTGGAATCGACGGGCCGGTAGACCTCGGTGTCGATGCCGTTGTAGATCACGTGCACCCGCTCGGGGTCGATCTGCGGGTAATGCGTCAGCACGTCCTCGCGCATGCCCTTACTGACCGCGATGATCGCCGCCGCTGAGTCGTACGCGGTGCGCTCGGCCCAGCTGGAAATCCGGTAGCCACCGCCGAGTTGTTCGGCTTTCCAGGGCCGTTGCGGCTCCAGCGAATGCGCGGTCACCACGTGCGGGACGTCGTACAGCAGACCGGCCAGGTGACCGGCGAGGTTGGCGTACCAGGTATGCGAGTGCACGACCTGGCAGTCGCTGACCGAGGCCGCGATCTCCAGGTCCACGCCGAGCGTGCCGAGGGCCGGATTCGCCCCGGCCAATTCGGCCGGCGGCTGATAGGCCCGCGCATCCGGCCGGGGCGCGCCAAAACAGTGCACGTCGACCTGCAGGGTGCCCAGCGCCCGCAAGCTGGCGACCAGATGCTCGACGTGTACACCGGCGCCGCCGTAGATCTCGGGCGGATATTCACGGGTCAGCACCCCGACCCGCAGCGGGTCGCCGACGATTCCGGTCATCGATGTGCGCCCTTCAGATCGGCCGGCGGGATGCCTGGGAGCGTATGACCTCACTGCCGCTCCGGCATCTCGTTACGGCGTATCTCTTAAGTCCCGGTGACGGCCAGGATCTCGCGGAGACGTTTTCCGGCAACAGCGGCCCGAACGGAATGTGACGAAGGCCTGCCGCGCATGCCGAGCGGCGGCCGGCCGGTTAGCATTCGCCCATGCGGTCACAGCCTCGGGTGCTCGGCATCGTCCTGGCGGGCGGTGAGGGGAAGCGCCTGTGGCCGCTGACCGCCGACCGCGCCAAACCAGCCGTTCCGTTCGGCGGAAATTACCGGCTGATCGACTTCGTACTGTCCAATTTGGTCAACGCCGGCTACCTGCGGATCTGCGTGCTGACCCAGTACAAGTCGCACTCGCTGGACCGGCACATCACCACGACGTGGCGGATGACCACCGAGCTGGGTAACTACATCACCCCGGTGCCGGCGCAACAGCGGCTCGGCCCGCGCTGGTTCACCGGCAGCGCCGATGCGATTTATCAGAGCCTGAACCTGATTTACGACGACCAGCCCGACCACATCGTCGTATTCGGCGCCGACCACGTGTACCGGATGGACCCGTCGCAGATGGTCGAGCAGCACGTGGAATCCGGGGCCGGCGTGACCGTGGCCGGAATTCGAGTGCCGCGCAGCGAAGCGACCGCATTCGGGGTTATCGACGCCGATGAAAAAGGCCAGATCCGGCAATTTCTCGAAAAGCCGGAAAACCCGCCGGCGCTGCCGGACAGCCCGGAGGAGACGTTCGCCTCGATGGGCAACTACGTCTTCGAGACCGAGACGCTGCTGGACGCGCTCAAGCAGGACGCGGCCGACGACAGTTCGGTCCATGACATGGGCGGTTCGATCATCCCGATGCTGGTCGGCGCGGATGTCGCTCACGTCTACGACTTCGCCGATAACGAGGTGCCCGGGGCGACCGACCGCGACCGCGGGTATTGGCGCGACGTCGGGACGCTGGATGCGTACTACGACGCGCATATGGACCTGGTCGCCGTACATCCGATCTTCAACCTGTACAACCGGCGCTGGCCGATCTTCACCACCCACCCGCAGCAGCCGCCGGCGAAATTCGTCGAGGGTGGTATGGCGCAGGAATCGATCGTCAGCAATGGCGCGATCGTGGCGAATGCGACGGTCCGGCAGTCGATTCTCTCGCCGGGAGTACGGGTGTACGCCGGGGCGTACGTCGAGGGCTGCGTGGTCATGGACAACGTGTCGATCGGGCGCGGCGCCGTGGTCCGGCGGGCAATCCTGGACAAGAACGTCGTGATTCCCGATGGGGCGCATATCGGTGTCGACAGCGAGGTCGACCGGCAGCGCTACCAGGTCAGTCCGGAGGGAATTGTCGTGCTTGGCAAGGGTCAGCGCGCCCTGCCGTAACACCGGTGGCGCGAGCGCGTAAACCGTTCGTAACAGCCGCCACCACGGTGGCATCACGATGTGGCCATCATCACGCGCGGCTCGGCCGAATTGCCTTAAGGTGCGCATCACGATCAACAAAATCGGGCAACCAGCGCGTGCTGCGACCGCGGTAGCGGTCCACGTCGCGTCGAGGAGGCAGCGATGAACATGCGCCTACGAGCCGGATGTGCGGCGGTCGCGGCCGTGGTGGTCGCGGCGGCCGTACTGGCCGGCTGCGGAACAACTGCCAACAAGAACCAAGCCAGCACCAAGCCCAGCTGCACCGCCGGTACGGGCACGCCGCAGAACGCGCCGGCCACCCCGGCCAAGGTGACCGTGGCCAAGGACGCGACGATCGCGTCTCAGATCCCGGCCTCGATGCAGGGTGGCACGCTGTCAATCGCGGCCGACGCCTCGTATCCGCCCAACGAGTTCTTCCCGCCGGGCAAGACGACGATGGTCGGCATGGACGTCGACCTCGGTAATGCGATCGCCAATACGGTCGGGATGAAGGCCAAGTTCGTGAACGCCAGTTTTGATGGCATCTTGGCTGGTTTGGCCGCGCACAAATACAACCTGAGCATGTCTTCGTTCACCGATACCAAGGCACGGCAGCAAACCGTTGACTTCGTGACATATTTCAAGGCCGGTACGTCAATCATGGCCAAGAAATGCAATCCGGAGAACCTGAAGACCGCAACCGATCTGTGCGGCAAGAAGGTTGGCGCCGAGAATGGCACCACCCAACTCGATTCATTGCAGACAAAGAGCGCTGGCTCGGTCGCGCAGGAATGCGCCTCGGCCGGCAAGGCGGCTCCGGTGGCCAGTGGCTACCCGGACCAGACCAACGTCAACACCGCCCTGGCCGCCGGCAGAATTGACGCATATCTGGCCGATACGCCAGTGGTCGACTACGCGGTCGTGGCCAACCCGAACCTGTTCCAGAAGGTCGGCCAGACCACCGATGTCGCGCCGTACGGGATCGCGATCCCCAAGGACAGCGGTACGTTGAAGAACGCGGTGCTGGCCGCGGTGAAGAAGCTGATGGCCGATGGCACGTACACCGCGATCCTGAAGAACTGGGGTGTGCAGGCCGGGGGGATAACCAACCCGGTCATCAACGGCGCGCAGAGCTGAGGAATATCTCATGACGGCCAAATCCAGCCGTGGCACTGGCGACTTGGCCGACCAGGGCACGACCGGGACTGGCGCTACCGAGACCGTTTCCGATTCCACCGGAAATGGGGCCCCGGAGGAGATCCGGGCCATCCCGGTGCGTCATCCCGGTCGCTGGATCGCGGCCGTCATCATCGGGTTGTTGCTGGCGATGCTGGTGCATTCGCTGTTCACCAACCCGAATTGGCAATGGGGCATAGTCAAACAGAACCTGACTACCAGTACGGTCATTCACGGCATCTGGGTCACGCTGGAATTGACCGCGTTGTCCATGCTGATCGGCGTAGCGCTCGGCGCGATATTGGCCATCATGCGGCTCTCACCGAATCCGGTGGTCTCCGGCGCCGCGTGGACGTACGTCTGGTTCTTCCGCGGTACGCCGGTTTTGGTGCAGATCATTTTCTGGTCATTTCTCGCCGCGCTGTATCCGTTTCCCTCGTTGGGGATTCCGTTCGGTCCGGAATGGGTCACGTTCGACGCCAACAAGCTCATCCCGTTGTTCGTCGGCGCCTTGCTGGGACTGGGGCTGAACGAGGCGGCGTACATGTCGGAGATCGTCCGGGCCGGTATTCTCTCGGTCGATCAGGGGCAGAGCGAAGCGGCGCAGGCGTTGGGAATGCGGCGGTTGCTGGTATTGCGCCGAATCGTGTTGCCGCAGGCGATGCGGGTGATCGTGCCACCGACCGGCAACGAGACGATTTCGATGCTCAAGACCACGTCGTTGGTGTCGATCATCGCCGTGGTCGACCTACTCAAAGCGGTGCAGAACATTTACGGCAGCAATTACAAATACATTCCGCTGCTGCTGGTGGCGAGCATCTGGTACCTGATCATGACCTCGGTATTGTCGGTCGCGCAGTATTACATCGAGCGGCATTACGCTCGCGGTTCGGCCCGGGCCCTGCCGCCGACGCCGTTTCAACGGCTGCGGGCGGTCTGGTCCCGGCGGCGACGTTCGACCGGGGCGGCGTTATGACGGCGCTGTATTGCGGGGAGCTGCGATGACCGCGACCGAGCCGGTGACGCCGATGGTCAAGGCCGAGGCCGTACACAAACGCTTCGGCCGACTCGAGGTGCTCAAAGGCGTTTCGTTGCAGGTCGATCCGGGCGAGGTGATGTGCATCATCGGTCCGTCCGGTTCCGGTAAATCAACCTTTCTGCGGTGCATCAACCACCTGGAGAAAATCGACGCCGGACGGCTCTCAGTCGACGGCGAACTCGTTGGCTACCGCCAGGATGGCGACAAACTCTACGAATTGCGGGAACGCGAGGTCGCGGCCAAGCGGGCCGAAATCGGCATGGTGTTCCAGCAATTCAACCTGTTTCCGCATATGACGGTGCTGCAGAACATCATCGAGGCGCCATTGAAGGTGAAACGCGAGTCGCGGTCCGATGCGGTGGTGCGGGCCCGGGACCTGCTGGAACTGGTGGGGCTGGCCGACAAGGGCGACTCCTACCCACGGCAGATTTCCGGCGGCCAGCAGCAGCGGGTGGCGATCGCCCGCGCGCTGGCGATGCGACCCAAACTGATGCTCTTCGACGAGCCGACCAGCGCCCTGGACCCCGAACTGGTCGGCGATGTGCTGGACGTGATGCGCAAATTGGCCCGCGAGGGAATGACCATGGTCGTGGTGACCCATGAAATGGGATTCGCACGGGAAGCCGGCGACTCACTGGTTTTCATGGACGGCGGCGTCATCGTGGAACGCGGTCAGCCCCGGGAAATGATCCGCGACCCACAACACGAACGTACAAAAGCATTTCTGTCCAAAGTGCTCTGAGGCGGGCCGACGTGTTCAGATAGCGGTGGATCGGATCGGCGCGACGCACCTGCGCACCGAGGACGACGGCATGGACTACTTCGCGGTGCTGACCGACCCCGAGGGCAACGAATTCTGCATCATGTAGCGGGGCCTAGTCGGCCGGCTGGTACGTCGCGGCCAGCAGGCCGCCGCTGACGCCGACCAACATCGGCACCAGGTCGTCGTGGTCCCGGATCGTGCGGCCGACGTCCCGGATCGCGACCGTCTCCGGGTCGCGGGCCGATGCGTCGGCGACCCGGTCGTGCCACAGCATGTTGTCGAAGGCCACCACGCCGCCGGGCCGCAGCAGCCGCAACGCCTCGGTGAGGTAGTCGGCGTACTCGGTCGGCGCGCCGTCACAGAAGACCAGGTCGTAGGCGTTGTCGGTCAGCCGGGGCAGCACCTCCAGAGCCGTCCCGGAAATCAACCGGGTCCGCGAGGACGGGATCCCGGCCTCGGCGAAGGCCCGCTTGGCCGCCCGGTGATGCTCCACCTCGGGGTCGACGCTGGTGAGCACGCCATCGGGACGCATGCCACGTAGCAGCCACAACCCGGACACCCCCGTACCGGTGCCGATCTCCACGACTGCCTTCGCACCGACGAGCTTGGCCAGGAATCGCAGCAACGCGCCGCCGGCCGGGCTGACCGAACTCGAGCCCAACTCCTCCGCACGAGTGCGGGCGGATTGCAGCGGTGCGTCCTCGTCCAGAAATGCTTCGACGTAGTCGCGGGTGGCCACCATGCCGGCCGCAGCGGCCATGTCAACCTCCATACGCGTGTCGGAAGAGCGCCGTAAGCCTAATCCACTGGCCACACACGGTGGCCGATGCCGGTCGGACTGCGCAGATGTGGCGGACAGTACGTTCACGGCGCGTCATTCCGGGAACGTACGAGCGTCTCGATGACGTTTAAACCACAAGCTCTACGGATCATTGCCGGTAACGGGCTGGCAGCCGCGGGGCGGGCAAGGCACGATGGACGAGATACGTCATCTGCGAGGGGGAGCCGCCGTGGCCGACGAGACCGCGACGACACAGCATGCCGAAGTGACGCATGCGGACATGAACAACCAGTGGGTTCCGCCCAGCTGGGACGACATCGTGCGTGAGCACTCCGCGCGCGTGTACCGGCTGGCATATCGGCTCTCCGGCAACCGCCAGGACGCCGAGGACCTCACGCAGGAGACGTTCGTACGGGTCTTCCGCTCGCTCGCGAGCTACACGCCCGGCACGTTCGAGGGCTGGCTGCACCGGATCACCACGAACCTGTTCCTGGACCTGGTGCGCCGCCGGCAGCGGATCCGGTTCGACGCGCTGCCCGAGGACAACGCCCGCCTGCCCGGCCGCGAGCCCAGCCCCGAGCAGGCCTACACCGACACCCACCTGGCTCCCGACGTGCAACGCGCGCTGGACGCCCTGCCGCCCGACTTCCGGGTCGCGGTCGTTCTGTGTGACATGGAGGGCCTGACCTACGAAGAGATCGCGGCGACGCTGGGCATCAAGCTCGGCACCGTCCGCAGCCGTATCCACCGCGGCCGGCTGGCGCTGCGGGAGGCGTTGAGCCACCGAGCGCCGGGTCGCCGGCCCGCGCCGGACCCGGAGGCTGCGACCTCATGACCACCCTGCCCGAGGTTCACCTCGCCGCCGAGGCGATCGTCGCCCATGTCGACGGCGAGCTCGCACCGGTGCCTCGTGACCGGGCGAATGCGCATCTGGCTCACTGCGCCGAGTGTCGTGCGGCAGTGGCCGAGCAGCGCCGGGCCAAGGCCGCGTTGACCGTGGCGCCCGGCCCCAAGCCGTCCTCCGACCTCTTGGAGCGGCTGCGCGACATACCGATGACCACCGGCCTGGTCGAGCCGGGCATCGTGCTGGCCATCGAGAACGACGAACTCGTGTGGGGGACCGAGACCAGCATCGGCCCGCGCGGCCGGGCCAAGCGCGCCGCCCGGAAGCGGGAGCGCAAGGCCGAGCAGAGTGTCAGAACCAAACGGCAGGACCGGCCCAGCGGCACGCCCCGACCGGCCTCGCGACGGGGCGCTCACCGGATTTCGGTCGGTTTCGCCGGAGTCGCCGCCGCGGCCGTGGTCGGCATGCTCGCGGTCGGCGCCACCACCGCATCCACCGGCGGCGCCTCGTCCGGCGGAAACGTACGGACCCCACTTCCCCCGCTCACCCCGGCATCCCAGCAGACCGGAACGACAGGCCTTGGTTCGACGTCGTTCCCCGGTGGTACCCAGCTTGTCGAGAGCTCGCGCCTGTTCATTCACCGGCCGGCGCGGGCGGTTCCGGTCGGCGCATACCCCGGCCGGTAACGCGCCGGTGGGGATGGCCCCCTGTCTTCCGGCAACCCGCAGTACGGCAGGCTCGCGGTATGCAGCCTCGAGGGGTACGGGTGGCGTCGCGCGGACGGGAGGACGGACCGGATGACCGACCAGTCTGGTGACGACGCATTCCGGCGACCCGCGGACTGGTCGGACGAGGACGTTCCGCGTCGTACCCTGCCGATGCCGCCCCCGCCGGCGCCGGTTCCGCCCGAGGCGGCCCGCGCATTTGGTCGCCCGCACGGCGTTGATGACTCCTTTGCCCCGCATTCGCCCGCAACCGCGCCCAGGCCGGCTCACCAGCCGTCCCCACCACCCGAGGTCAGCCGGGCATTTGGCCGGACCGGCGCAGGCGCGTTTGATCCGCCGCCAGGCTCCCGGCTCGCGACCGGACCCGAGCCCGAGTCGCCGTGGTGGGCGCCCAACGCCTCCCGCGACCCGTGGCGCGATCCGGGCTCCGACTCGTACCTGGGTTCGCCGCCCGTACTGGACGAACCGCAGCCCGAGGACGAACCCGAGCCGGAAGCCGCGGCCGACCGGGCCCGCCGACGCTGGCGGCTGCCGCCACTGAGCAAGCCGAACGCGCTCGGTCTGGGCGTGATCGTCCTGGTCCTCCTGCTGATCGGCGGTGTCGGCGGTGCCGTCGGTTTCCTGCTGACCCGCGAGGTCGGGCCAAGCCCGCTGCACGACGCTGACGCGAAGCTCTCCACCGTCTCACCGACGATCGAACGCAAACCCAACTCGGTCGCCGGCATCGCTGCCCGGTTGCTGCCGAGCGTGGTGTCAATCCGGGTGCAGACCGCCGACGAGATCGACGCCGGCTCGGGCATCGTGATCAGCAAGGACGGCTACATCCTGACCAACAACCACGTCGTCTCGCTCGCCGCGACCGACAACGGCAAGCTGCGCGTGATGTACAACGACGAGTCCACGACCACCGCGCGCATCGTGGGCCGCGACCCGAAGACCGACCTGGCCGTGATCAAGGTCGACAAACCCGGCCTCGTGGTCGCCCGGCTCGGCGACTCCTCCAAGGTGCAGGTCGGCGACCCGGTCATCGCGATCGGATCGCCGTTCGGGCTGGCCCGCACGGTGACCGCCGGCATCGTCAGCACGTTGGACCGCCCGGTCCGGCTCTCTGGTGAGGGCAGCGACACCAACGCGGTCATCGACGCGATCCAGACCGACGCGGCGATCAACCCGGGTAACTCCGGTGGTGCGTTGGTCGACGGTACGGGCGAGGTCATCGGCGTCAACACGGCGATCAAGCCGGCCAGCTCCAGCGACGGCCAGAGCGAGGGCGGCAACATCGGCATCGGGTTCGCGATCCCGACGGATTCGGCCGTCGGCGTGGCCCAGCAGCTCATCCGGTCCGGCCACGTTGTCCACCCGACGCTCGGCGTCAGCGCCCGGTCGGTCACCGACCTGGGCACGCACGGCGGCGACGGTGCCCAGGTCGAGGCGGTCAACCCCGGCGGCGCCGGCGACAAGGCCGGCATCAAGGAAGGCGACGTCATCGTCTCCGTCAACGGCAAGCCGGTCGACTCGTCCGAGCAGCTGACCGTGCTGGTCGGCAAGCGGAAGGTCGGGGACACGATCTCGCTCACCCTCGTACGTCAGGGCAAGGACCGTACGGTCAAGGCCCGGCTGCAAGCTGACTGAGCTCTTTCAACGCGCTGTTAACCGCGGGCCGGTCCGGTGACGAAACCGGCCCGCTGCTTGATCAGGCTGGCTGCAGATGTGTCTCCTCGTAGCCGGGCGCGGTGTCCAGCTGCTCCATGAGCTTGGTGAACGGTACGAACTCGTCGTCCATCAACGCCCGCGGGTTGTAGTCCGGGTTGGCCAGCACGCCGTGCACGCGGCGCCGCTGCATCCCGAAGTTGCCGGCGTCGTACACCGGGAAGACCGCCGCCTCACGCAGCAGTTTCTCGAAGTCGTGCTGCTTGTCCATGCTGTTGACGCCCACGACCTGCATGCACTTGTAAACCGAGTCGAACATCAACTCGGTGCAGTGGATCTTGCACATCGCGCCGATGAGCTCGCCGTGGTAGCTGTGCCGGTCGAGGAAGTGCGCGGTCTTCCAGCAGAAGTAGCGGCACGCCTCGATCCGGGCGGCGACGTCGCCGAGCACGTAGCCGACGTACTGGTGGTTGATGATCGGGCTGGGGCCGCCGGCGGTGTACGTCCGGGCCCACTCCAGCGCCTCCTCGTAGGCGGTCCGGGCGACACCGACCGCCGCGATACCCGCCACCGGGCCGGACCATGCGAAGTTGCGGTTGATCAGCAGGTCACCGTTGCCGCGGGTGCCCTCGATCAGGTTGTTCGCCGGAACGCGGGCATCGTTGAAGATGATCTCGGAGTTCGGAGTCAACCGGTGCCCCATCTTGCTGATCATGTTGTAGGTGACCCCGGGCGTGCCGCGTTCGACCATGATCGCCGACAGGCCCTCGGTGCCGCCCCGGCCCGGGTCGGTACGGACCACCACGATGTTCACGTTGGCGCCCTTGCCGTCCCAACCGGCGACATTGCACGGCCAGTACTTGCGGCCGTTGAGTATGTACTCGTCCCCATCGAGCGTCGCGGTCACGTTGATACCGACCGGCGCTGGCTCGGCCGCGTCGAAGTTCGCGGTGCCGCCGGGCGATCCGGCCGGCTCGCTCACCGCGTAGCCGACGATGTACTCGCCGGTCGGGTCTGAGGTGGCCGGGCGCAGGAACCGTTCCTTCTGCTCGTCGGTGCCCCAGTACCAAACCGGCAGCAAACCCAGCCCGTTGACCAGGATCGTGCAGGCGAAACCCGGGTCCACCGCGCAGATTTCCTCCGCGGCAAGAATTACGTCGACATTGGACAGTCCGCCGCCTCCGTACTCCTTTGGCAGCATGCAGAATGCGATTCCGCCTTTATACGCCTGTATGTAGGCGTCTTTGGTGCGCTGGAATGCGCGCAGCGGGTCGGGTTCGGCGTCTGCCTCGCGAACAACCGGTTTGAGTACGTCCTGGGCGAAAGTCCGGGCGGAGGCCTGTACTTCGCGCTGCTCGTCGCTGAGCGTGAAATCGATGGCCATGACATTTGCCTCCCCGCATCGGGTCGTGGCGCGGATGAAATACGGATGACACAGACGCCGACGGGAGCGAGAGACGACGCCTGTGATTCCTCCGGCGCGCCAGCCCAGTCTGTCCCCTATGGACCCGCCCAGCGAGTGGTGCGTACCGAGCGGTCGTAATTGCCGTGTCGGCGGCCCGAATTCGGTGACGAGCGGCTAGAGCGTGCTTCGTGAATCCTGGGCGCCGCGCAGCAGGCCGAGAATTCCTAACCTGACGCCATTCACAAACCCAGCAAAGCCCGTATCTGCGGCACATGCCGGCGGGCCACCGGAACCAGGCCAAGGCGCTGCGAATCGACCCGTAACCAAAAACGACCGTGATAATTCGGCGCTATTTCCTGCACCCGTTCCAGATTCACCAGGAAATTGCGGTGCACCCGGGCGAATCCGTGTTCTTCCAGCCGCCGTTGCAGCGCGGACAACCCGCGCTCACAAGCCGGCAACCGCCCGCGGTCGGTGTCCAGCCAGACCGTATTGCCATCGGCCTCGGCGAACCGAATCTCCTGCGGACTGAGCACTACGACCCAATTGTCGTGCACACCTAAAATGCGTTCACGTGGCGATTCGGTTGTCGAACCGAATCGTTCGCCGCTCGCGCCGTCGGTGGTGAGCAGAATCCCGGCGACGGCGGAGCGAATTCGGATCGGCTGAACGGTCACCAACAATTCGGCGCGCAATGCGGGAACGTAAACGGTGGCTGACCCGACCCAGAACGGATCGGCCCGGCCGCGGCGGACCGCCTCACTCAGCAGACCACGCAACGCCGGTACCGCTGGGGCGCACGGCGGCTCCCGCCCGCGGCCCAGCAGCGCCGAATCGGGAGCGCCGAACAGCTCGTTCTTGCAGGCGACCAGCCGCCCGGCCCGGTCGGCCAGGGCCAGTGCGCCGGTGTGCGCCGGTTCCTGCTCGGCGAACACCGATCGCAGTTCGTCCAGGATGGCGTCAGCCCGGGCCTGGACCGCGGCCTGGACGTCCCGGGTCGCGCGCCGCAGTACGGTCGGCACCCTGGCCGGCAGCGCCGCGCCGTGCCGGCAGAACCCGAGCACACCCAGCGGCTCTTCAGTCACCGGGTCGCGGATCGCCACCGCCGCGCCACTCCAGGCGTGCAAGGCCGCGCGCCAGTGCTCGGCTTCCTCGACGACGATCGGCTCGGCGCTGCGCAGCGCCAGCCCGAGACCGTTGGTCCCGATGTCCTGCTCGGCCCAGCCGAAGGCCGGCGCCAACGCGTTCGCGCGGCCGCACCGCAGCGTGCTCGGACTCCCGCCGGCGTACAGAATGCGGCCGCCGGCATCGCAGACCGCGCTGATCGCCTCGATCGCGACCGCTTCCGGCTCCAGACCGCGGGCCAACGCGGCCAGTTCGGCCACCACGAGGTCCTCGTCGAGGCGCCGGCCGGGCCGGTCGTCGGCGGCGGCCGGTGCAAGGCGGGTGTTCGGGTCGACCCCGAAGTCCCGGCTGCGGTACCACGAGGCCAGGATCTCGGGGCGGATCGGCCCGACCGGCTCGCCGGCGATGAAGCGCTGCCATTGCTCAGCCGTACTGTTCATCGCAGCTCCGCGCGGTCGGAGAATGCGGATCTTGCTACGGCACAATCACGGTGCGCGACGCCGCCGGCTGCCCCGTAGGCGCGGGACGCTACGCGCGGCCCGGCCCGCTGGCAAGGTGGCTCGGCACCGCGCCTGTGAACGAGCGGTTTGCAACGACTGAGCAAACCGCTCGGTGACTGGTCACAGCCGAGGGTTGCCGGGTTAGTCTGTGGGTGTCGGCCGTGACCGTGCCGGTGTGCATATGGGGAGGCCCGCGGTGTTCAGTTCCCTTGGCTGGGGCGAGATCTTTGTGTTGGGCATGCTTGCCCTGATCATCTTCGGCCCGGAACGGCTGCCCGGCCTGGCCAAGGATGCGGCCAAGGCGTTGAAGCAGCTGCGGGAGACCGCCCAGGGCGCGCGTAACCAGCTCAAGAGCGAGCTGGGGCCGGAGTTCGCCGACGTCGATCTGGAGTCGCTCAACCCGCGTACGTTCGTCCGCAAGCACCTGCTCGAGGGCATCGACGACGACCCGTTCGCCGAGGACTCGACCAGCAGCGAGCCGTCCCGTCCGGTGATCACGCAGAAGCCGCTGGCCCAGGGCGAGGCGGCGCCGTACGACGTCGACGCCACCTGAGCCGCCCAAGAAAAAGCGCCGCACGCTCAGCGTGCGGCGCTGTTTCGTATCCGATCAGCGACGAACCGGCGTAAGTCCGAGCGAGCGACCGGCCAGGCCCCGTTCCCGTACCGCGATGCCTTCGGCGATCTCGATCAACGCGGCGGCGGCCGGCGAGTCGGGATCGGAGAGCACCAGCGGCCGGCCCTGATCGCCACCCTCGCGCAGCGCCACGTCCAGCGGCACCGAGCCCAGCAGTGGAACGGTCGTACCGGTCAACTTGGACAGCGACTCGGCCACCGCGGTACCGCCACCGGAACCGAACGGCTCCATCCGGGTGCCGTCCGGCAACGTTAACCAGGACATGTTCTCGATGACGCCGGCGATCCGCTGGTGCGTCTGCAGGGCGATCGAGCCGGCCCGTTCGGCGACCTCGCGGGCGGCCAGCTGCGGCGTGGTGACGATGAGGATCTCGGCCGTCGGCAGCAGCTGGGCCACCGAGATCGCGATGTCGCCGGTGCCGGGCGGCAGGTCCAGCAGCAGCACGTCCAGGTCGCCCCAGAACACGTCGGCCAGGAACTGCTGCAACGCCCGGTGCAGCATCGGGCCACGCCAGACCACGGCCGTATTGCCCTGGGTGAACATCCCGATCGAGATGACCTTGATGCCCTCGGCCTCCGGCGGCATGATCATCTGCTCGACCTGGGTCGGCTTGCCGTTCGCGCCGAGCATGCGCGGCACGCTGTGCCCGTAGATATCCGCATCGAGCACACCGACCGACAGCCCGCGCCGGCGCAGCGCCGCCGCCAGGTTGACCGTGACGCTGGACTTGCCGACGCCGCCCTTCCCGGAGGCGACCGCGAATACCCGGGTCAACGAGTCCGGCTTGGCGAACGGGATCTCCGGCTCGGCCGCACCGCCGCGTAGCCGCGTCTGCAGCTCCTTGCGTTGGGTCTCGCTCATCACGTCCAGCTCGACCCGGACCGCGCTGACGCCCTCGACCGCGCCGACAGCCGCGGTGACATCGCGAGTGATCGTCTCGCGCAGCGGGCAACCAGCGACGGTGAGCCAGACCTGGACGGTCACCACGCCGTCCCGGTCGGCGCTGACGTCCTTGAGCATTCCCAGGTCGGTGATGGGCCGGTGGATCTCCGGGTCCTGCACCGAGTCCAGCGCCTTGCGGACAAGGTCGAGATCTACGGTCTTACGGGAGGAGATACGCATCAGGATCCTGTGCTCGGCGATGGGGTTGCTGCGCCCTCCATGCTAAAACGCCGCGTCCCGCTTGGCTGGCTCGCACCCGGTCGCCCGATCCTCGGTACTGCCGGATGTTGTCTTTGCGGTCTGTGTGGTCTCTGCGCTGTGCGTAACTGCAGCGAGCGTGACAACAGGGTGCTTGAAGGGTGCCGGCAGGCGCCGTGGTGTCACGGGGTCGGTGCGGGGGTGGTGGGTTGGTGACTTCGACGGCCGCCATAGCGTCACGGTCGGTGCACAAGAGGTCAGCGGCGTAGGCGGCGGACGTCGGTCGGGGATGATGAGGCGATGGGCGGTCGGATCGAACGCGCCCGGCACTGGCGGCCGGACGGGATCGCGGTCGACATGCTGCGCGCGCGGTTCGTCGACCATGTGTACTCCCGGCACACGCACGAGGGGTACGTCATCGGCGTGATCGAACGGGGCGTCGAGTCCTTCGGTTACCGGGGCGACCTGCATCACGCGCCGGCCGGCTCGATCGTGCTGGTCGACCCGGGCGAGGTACACGACGGGTTCGCCGGGATACCGGAGGGCTGGTCGTACCGCACCAGCTACCCGTCGATCGACGTGGTGTCCTCAGTCGCCAAGGAGCTTGGCCTGGCTGGCACAATCACCTTCCCCGAGCCGGTGGTACACGATCCGGACACCGCGGCCGCGTTCGTCGCCGCGCACCGGGCCGCCGAGACCGCCGATGCGTTGACCACCTCGAGCCTGGTCCGGGCTGCCTACGCCCGCACGGTGCAAAGGCACGCCCGGCCGCGTTCGGTCGACGTGCCAGCCGCGGTCGGCGGGCCGAAAGCCGTCGCCGTCGCCCGCGACCTGCTGCACGCCCGCGTCACCGACCCGCCGACGTTGCCGGACCTGGCCGCGGCGGTCGGACTCAGCCCGTTCGCACTGGCCCGGGCGTTCCGGGCCGAACTGGGTCTACCGCCGCACGCGTACCTCAACCAGTGGCGGGTGCGCCAGGCCAAGGCGCTGCTGGATACCGGTGAACCGCCGGCCGATGTGGCGCAGCTGGTCGGGTTCGTCGATCAGGCCCACCTGTCCCGGCATTTCAAGCGGATGTACGGGGTGCCGCCGGGCGCGTACCGGCGCGAGCGGGCCGCAAGAACGTACAAGATCGGGACCGGCCGGCGTTCCTAATCTCGCGATGTGAGTAATTCGGTACGAAATGAGGTGACCCGCAACGCGGCCGCGATCGCCGTGTCGACCGGGGTGTACGCGATCGCGTTCGGCGCCGCCGGCGTGGCCGCCGGGCTGGGCGTACTGCGGACCAGCGTGCTGTCGCTGGTGATGTTCTCCGGGGCGTCGCAGTTCGCCCTGGTCGGGGTGTTGGGCGCGGGCGGCGGGGTGGCCGCGGCGCTGGCCGGGGCGCTGCTGTTGGGTGCCCGCAATGGGCTGTACGGGTTGCGGTTGTCCGGTCTGCTGGGGCTGCGCGGACCGCGGCGGTTGGTGGCGGCGCAGGGCGTGATCGATGAGAGCACGGCGATGGCGATCGGTCAGCCGGACCAGCCGTCGTCCCGGTATGCGTTCGCGGTGACGTTCGGGTTGCTGTACGTCTGCTGGAACGTGGGCACGTTGGTCGGCGCGTTCGGGGCGCGGGCATTGGGCGACCCGAGCCGGTACGGGCTCGATATCGCCGGCCCGGCGGCGTTTCTGGCCCTGCTGGCTCCGCGGTTGCGGACCGGGGGCGCGCCGGTGGCGCTGGTCGGCGGGGCGCTGGCGGTGGCTACGACGCCGTTCCTCCCGGTCGGGGTACCGATCCTGTGCGCCGTCGCGGCGGTGGCTTTGGGGTGGCGGCGATGATGGTCTGGGTTGCGGTCCTGGTCGGGTCGCTGGGGTGTTACGGCTGGAAGCTCGCCGGACTGTGTGCGCCGCGCCGGTTTCTGGATTTGCCGGCGGTACGGCGGTTCGCCGAGTTGGTGCCGGTGGCGCTGCTGTCGGCGTTGATCGCGGTACAGACGTTCAGTACGGGTCATACGTTGCAGGTGGATCCCCGGGCGGCGGGGCTGGCGGCGGCGGTGGTCGGGGTGCTGTTGAAGGCGCCGTTCGTGGTGATCGTGGTGGCCGCGGCGGCGACTACAGCGCTGCTGCGGCTGGCAATTTGAGCGATCGTAGGAACGGCTACCGCGCAGTAGGCTCGTGAGTGTTTGCCTGGCCGCTGGAGGTGCCGTGCAGTTTCTCACCGGGTCAATCCCGGGCAATGACCTGACCTATTCGGACGTCTTCATGGTGCCGCGCCGTTCGGCCGTCGGCTCCCGGCTGGACGTCGATCTGTCCACAGTGGACGGCAGCGGCACCACGATTCCGGTTGTGTGCGCCAACATGACCGCGATCGCCGGGAGACGGATGGCCGAGACGCTGGCCCGCCGCGGCGGCCTCGCGGTCATCCCGCAGGACATTCCGCTCGAGATCGTCACCGACGTGATCGCCTGGGTGAAGCGCCGCCACCTCGTCTACGACACGCCGCTGACGCTGGGCCCGGCCGCGACCGTCGGGGAGGCGTTGGCGCTGCTGCCCAAGCGGGCGCACAACGCCGTAATCGTGGTCGAGGAGGGCCGGCCGATCGGTGTGGTGACCGAGGGCGACTGCGCGGGGGAGGACCGGTTCGCGCCGGTCGCCTCTGTGATGTCCCGCGAGGTACTGACGCTGCCGGACACAGCCGATGCGCGGACGGCGTTCAACCGGCTGCACGAGGGCCGGCACCGCCTCGCCCCGGTGGTCGACCAGACCGGCGCGCTGGTCGGCATCCTGACCCGGACCGGTGCGTTGCGGGCCGAGCTGTACCGGCCGGCCGTCGATGCCCACGGCGCCCTGCGGATCGGCGCGGCCGTCGGCATCAACGGCAACGTGGAGGGCAAGGTCAAGACGCTGCTGGATGCCGGGGTCGACGTGCTGGTCATCGACACCGCGCACGGTCACCAGGAGAAGATGATCGCCGCGTTGCAGGCGGTCCGCGGACTCGACCCGGCCGTGCCGGTCGTCGCCGGCAACGTGGTCACCGCCGACGGCGTGTACGACCTCATCGACGCCGGCGCCGACATCGTGAAGGTCGGCGTGGGCCCGGGCGCGATGTGCACCACGCGGATGATGACCGGGGTCGGGCGGCCGCAGTTCTCGGCCGTACTCGAATGCTCCGCCGCCGCGGCCGAGCGGGGTCGGTACGTCTGGGCCGACGGCGGGGTACGACACCCGCGCGACGTGGCGTTGGCGCTGGCCGCCGGCGCCTCGAACGTGATGATTGGCTCCTGGTTCGCCGGCACGTACGAATCTCCGGGCGACCTGCACCGCGATCCCGACGGCCGTCCGTACAAGGAGAGCTTCGGCATGGCCTCGGCCCGTGCCGTACGTCAGCGCACACCGGGCGAGGACGCGTTCGAACGCGCCCGCAAGGGGCTCTTCGAAGAGGGCGTATCCAGTTCGCGGATGTACCTGGACCCGGACCGGCCCGGCGTGGAGGACCTGCTCGACACGATCGTGGCCGGGGTCCGCAGCGCCTGCACGTACGCCGGCGCCGGCACATTGGCCGAGTTCCACGAGCGGGCGACCGTGGGCGTGCAGAGCGCCTCTGGTTACGCCGAGGGGATGCCGCTGGCCACCAGTTGGTGAGCGGTTCTACAACACCGAGAAGTCGGCGAAGTCGAAGCCGGGCGAAACGATGCAGCTGATCAGCACCTCGTCCGTACCGGCCGGAACCGCGGTCTGCCACGTCCCGCCCGGGATCAGCCGCTGCGGGCGTTGATCGGCGGCCAGGTCGGGGCCGAGCAGCATCGTCGTCGGCGCGGCCGGGATGCGCGCCTGCCCGCCCAGGGTCAGCGCGAGCGGCCCGCCGTGATGCCACAGGTACAGCTCGTCCGACCGCACCCGGTGCCAGCGCGAGGACTCGCCAGGCTGCAGCAGGAAGTAGATCGCCGTGCCGGTCGGGCGCTCGCCGCCGTACCCGGGCGGGCTGACCGGGGTCGCGGCCACCCACGTCTGCCGGTACCAACCGCCCTCCGGGTGCGGCAGCAGGTCCAACGCCTCGGCCGTCGCGCCGCGGGCATCGAACCCGATGAACCGCCCCTCCGGATCCCGCCGGGCGTACCGCACCGCCCCTGAGTCAGCGACCACGACCACCTGCTCGTCGCTGTCGGCGTACCGTTCCTGCGCCAACCGCAGCGCCTCCGCGTCGTCGTCGACCGGTACGCGCTCGCCCTGTCGCAGCCCCAACCTCAGCACTCAGGCCTCCTGGCGTTCGTCGTCCTTGCTGCCCTCGGTCAACCGGGTCAGCTCGGCCCGGACGAAGTCCCGGGTCGCCACGTCGCCCAGCGCCAACCGGATGGCGGCGATCTCCCGGGCCAGGTACTCGGTGTCGGCGATCGACCGGGCGTTCGTGGCCCGGTCCTCCTCCAATGAGACCCGGTCGCGGTCGGCCTGGCGGTTCTGCGCCAGCAGGATCAGCGGCGCGGCGTACGCGGCCTGGGTGGAGAACGCGAGGTTCAGCAGGATGAACGGGTACGGGTCGAACGCGTTCCGGCTGCCCAGGTAGGCGTTCGCTCCGATCCAGATCAGCACGATGACGGTCTGGATCAGCAGATAGCGGGCGGTGCCGAAATAGCGGGCGATGCGTTCGGAATACTGGCCGAACATCTCCTCGGTGACTGGGACGTTGATCCTGCGCCCGACACCCTTTGGCTGGTCGAGGCGGGCTGCTCTAGAACGCTGCGCCATCGGTGGCCCTCTCTCTCCAGTCTTGTGGCAACAGCGCGTCGAGAATGTCATCGACGGTCACTGCGCCGACCAGTCGGTCGCCATCGTCGACCACCGGCAAGGCGACCATGTTGTACGTCGCCATCACCTGGGTCACGTCGCTGAGCGAAGACTCCGGTCGAAGCGGGGAGAGGTCCTTGTCCAGCACCGCGCTGACCAGTGCCGAGGGCGGCTCGCGCAGCAGGCGCTGGATGTGGGCAACGCCGAGAAAGCGACCGGTCGGGGTCGCGGTCGGCGGCCGGCAGACGTAGACCTGGCTGGCCAACGCGGGACTCAGGTCCGGGTTGCGCACCCGGGCCAGCGCCTCGGCGATCGTGGCGTCCGGCGAGAGCACGATCGGGTCGCTGGTCATCAGGCCGCCGGCGGTGTCGTCCGGGTACGTCATCAGGCGCCGGACCGGTGCCGCCTCATCCGGCTCCATCAGCTCCAGCAGCCGCTCCTTGTCGACCTCAGGCAGGTCGGCCAGCAGGTCGGCCGCGTCGTCGGGGTCCATCGCTTCCAGTACGTCGGCGGCGCGCTCGTCGGCCAGCACACTGAGCAGGTCGATCTGGTCGGTGGACGGCAGTTCCTCGATCACGTCGGCCAGCCGGTCATCGTCCAGGGCCCGGGCCACTTCGACGCGGCGTTTGCCGGGCATGTCGCGTAAGGAGCTGGCCACGTCGGCCGGGCGCATCGTGGCCAGTACCGCCAGCAGGCTGTCGGTGCCCTGCGAGTCGCTGGCCAGCGCCAGCCCGTTGACCTCGTCCCAGGCCAGTTGGCGCAGCTGGCCGCGGCGTCGGCCCAGGCGCCCCAGCGCGGCGCCGCTCTCCCGTACCGCGACCCGGGTCAGCGACCATTCGTGGGTCCGGTCCGGCTCGATCGCGGCGTCTACGACCGTGGCCATCCGGCCGGTCTCCTTGATCGTGACCCGGCGGTCGAGCAGCTCGCCGAGGACCAGCTGTTCGGCCGGGCGTTGTTCGAAGCGGCGCAGGCTGACCCGTCCGGTGCCGAGCATGATGGCCCCCGAGTCGAACCCGGTGACCCGGCCGATCGGGACGAAGATCCGACGCCGGTGCTGCAGCTCGACGAGCAGGCCGAGAACCCGGGGCGGTTGATGGCCCGGGCGTTGCATCACGATGACGTCCCGCATCCGCCCCATCTGGTCGCCGTTGGGATCCAGAATGGGGAGGTTGGCGAGACGCGTGATATAGACCTTGGTGGTCGCCGGCACGACCTGAGGTTACAGCGACGCCGGGGTCCTGATCGTGTTCGGCGACTGCGTCGAGCCCGCTTGAGCTATCTCACTCGCGGTCATCCCGGAGCTGCCGCGGCTGGCACGATGATCTGGTGCAGGAACGGGTGCAGCCGCGGGCCGGCCTGGTGGCGTTGCCCGCTGCCATCGACGTGGTGCTGCTGGGCATCGCCGTCCTGGCCACCTCCAGCGCGGCCCCGTTGATCGCCGCCACCGCGGCTCCCACGTTGGCCATCGCGTTCTGGCGCAACGCCTTCGGCGGTGCGGTCCTGGTGCCGTGGGCGGCCGCGTCCCGGCGCCCGGAGCTGCGGGCGTTGCCGGTACGGAGTTGGCGCCTGTCGGCCAGCTCCGGGGTGCTGTTGGCGGTCCACTTTGGTACGTGGGTGCCGAGCCTCGGGATGACCTCGGTCGCCTCGTCGACGGCTTTGGTGGCGACCCAACCGGTGTGGGCGGCCGTGATCGCGCGGGCACGGGGGCATCGGGTCGCCCGCGGGGCGTGGCTGGGCACCGGATTGTCCGTCCTCGGGGCGGCGTTGGTGGCCGGAATCGACCTGCAGGTCTCGACCCGGGCGTTGGCCGGCGACCTGCTGGCATTGGTCGGCGCGGTGGCCGCCGCCGGGTACGTCACGGTCGGATCGACGGTCCGGGCCCGGGTGAGCACGGTCTCCTACACCGCCATCTGTTACTCGATCTGCGCGTTGGTGCTGCTGGCGGTGAATCTGGTATCCGGACAGCGACTGGCCGGGTGGGACAGTCAGACCTGGTTGAAGCTGCTGGCGTTGACCGCGGGCGCCCAGCTGCTCGGACATTCCCTGGTGAACGTCGCATTGCGCTCGACCAGCGCGACCGTGGTGAGCCTGGTGATGCTGCTGGAGGTGCCCGGGGCCGCGCTGATCGCCGCGCTGTGGTTGCATCAGGTCCCGGCGCTGAGTGTCCTACCCGGACTGGCGCTGCTGGTGGCCGGCGCGGTTCTGGTGTTACGCAATCGATGAGGTGTAATTGCGGCAAGTAGTTGCGGTTATCGTGAGGAGTCCTTAGTCTCTTCGCTGGTTGCTGTTGTATTTCCTCGAACGTTTTGCCAACGCACGCGGAAGTCAGACCGCGTGCGTTTTACGTTTCCCTCGGGCCCCCAAGTTCGTTGGTAAGCGTCGCGGAGCAACCCGGGACAGTGCACGTTGCACGGTCTCGACGAAGTGTTGTCCACGAAGGAGAAGTACCAGCATGGCTCAGGGCACCGTCAAATGGTTCAACGCCGAAAAGGGTTTCGGTTTCATCGCACAGGACGGCGGCGGCGCCGACGTGTTCGTGCACTATTCGGCGATCCAGTCGGATGGCTACCGCAGCCTCGATGAGGACCAGCGCGTGGAGTTCGAGGTAACTCAGGGCCAGAAGGGCCCGCAGGCGGAGCAGGTTCGTCCGCTCTAACACCGCGCGATTCCGTACGAGGTGAAAAAGTCTCGTACGGCATGAAATAGGAGCGCCCCGCGGTCATTGACCGCGGGGCGTTGCTGTCTTACCTTCCGGCCGCGATGCGATCGACCATCGCATCGGCCGCGCTTTGCCCGGCGCTCAGTTCGTTGTGCCCGGGTTGCCCCAGAACCACCCCAGTGATGACTGTGCGGCGGCCGTTTATCGAGCGGATAGACCGGAAGGCGAAGCATCCGCCGGCCGCGTCGTCCGAACCGGTTTTGACACCGACAAATCCATCGCTCCCGAGCATCGAGTCGGTGTTGTGCACCACGCCCGCGACCGGTAGCACCGCGGCCCGCGTCGCGACGATCCGCGCGAATACCGGCAAGGCCATCGCGGCCCGGACCACCCGGACCTGATCGCCGGCCGTGGAGACGGTGTCGGCGTCGAAACCGCTGGGGTCGGTGTAGCGCGTGTGCCGCATTCCCAGACTCCGGGCCACCTCGTTCATCTCGGCCACGAACGCCTGCTGGCTGCCGGCGACCCAGCGCGCCAGCACGGCCGCGATGTTGTTGGCCGAGGGGAGCAACAGCGCCTGCAGGGCCTGCTTCTCGGTCAACGTCTCGCCGGCCGACACGTCAACGACCGATTCCTGCCGCTCGCGCCGGCGGGCGGTGTCGGCCACATCTTGCGCCGAGAGGGTGAGGCTTGGGCCGGCCTGGTCCGCGTGCAACGGATGATGCCGCAGGACGAGGTACGCGGTCATCACCTTGGCCACGCTGGCGATCGGCGCCGGGTGCTGGTTCGGTCCGGTCCGCAGGCCGCCGCTCTCGGTGCTGTATGCGGCCTGACCGTGCGCCGGCCATACCTGTCCCGGCAACGCCGCCCGGGCCGCCTGATCCGACCGCCAGTCGGCGATCCGCTTCGCCACCACGGCGAGCCCGGCGACCAGCGCGGCCACGATCAGCATCAGCAACAGGACCCGTACCGGCCGGAAACGACGTCCGTTCAGGGCAACGGGACCGTACAGCGATCGAGTGGCGGGCGGGCGGGGAGGTGCGCTGGTCATGGGCGCTGGACCTTTCGGGACGGCGTCCGGGCGCGGTGGCGCCGGGCGGAACGGGATCGGGCGCCTGGTTGCGCCCGACGGTCCTCACCGTGCCGATCGGGGGTTATTGCCAATGTTTGCGAGTCGCTTATGGTCGCCTTATACGGCTTGAGCGACACTTGACCGAATCGCGGGGTGCAGGAGGAACAACGTGCGAGTTCTGGTCGCCGACGACGAGCGGCTATTGGCTGACACCGTGGCCGAGGGCCTGCGGCGGCTGTCGATTGCGGTCGATGTCGCATACGACGGCGACGAGGCGATGGAGCGGATCACCGTACACGGCTATGACGTGGCGGTGCTTGATCGCGACATGCCCGGGCGTACCGGGGACGAGGTGTGCCGGTGGATCAGCGCGTCGGGGTACTCGGCCCGGGTGCTGATGTTGACCGCGGCCGGCGGTATCCGCGACCGGGTCGACGGGTTGTCCCTCGGCGCCGATGACTATCTGACCAAGCCGTTCGCGTTCGCCGAACTGGTGGCCCGGGTGCAGGCGCTGGCCCGGCGGGCTCGAGAGGCCGCGCCGCCGGTATTGGAGGTTGCCGGTGTGGTGCTGGACGAGCCGCGGCACGTGGCGATGCGGGAGGGCCGGGTGCTGGATCTGACGCCGAAGGAATTCGCCGTACTGTCCGTGCTGATGCACGCGCAGGGCACGGTGGTGAGCGCGGAAACCCTGCTGGAGAAGGCCTGGGACGAGAACGCCGACCCGTTTACGAACGCGGTCCGGGTCGCGGTGATGACGTTGCGGCGCAAGCTCGGCGATCCGCCGGTCGTGCACACCGTCCCCAAGGTCGGGTACCGGATGGGTGAGTCGTTGGCGTGAGAGTCGGAATGCGGCTGCGGGTTCTGGCCGGATTGATTTTTTGTCTTCTACTGGGCTATTTCTGGATCAGCTGGTCGGTCCGGCTGGGTGTCAACCTGATTTGGTATTACCGCGGCGGTTCCTATGTGGACTGTGGGTTGATGTCCTGGGAAACGTTCGGCTATCCCTGTGGCAGGACCACGTTCAGTGTGGCGTGGGCGATCGTGCTGCTAATTGTGGTCGGGTTGGTCGTGCTCGCGATCTGTATTGGCGTGGCCTGGTTGGTGCTGCAGCCGGCGAGACGAATGTCCGAGGTCGTTGGTCGTCTTGGCCCGCAGAACCTGGGTCAGCGGATGAACGCTACGTCCCGGGACGAGTTGGGCCAGTTGGCCAGTGCGGTGAATTCGATGCTGGACCGGCTGGCCGAGAGCTACGAAGGCCAACGCCGGTTCGCCGCCAACGCCTCGCACGAACTGCGTACCCCGTTGGCATTGCAACGCGCGCTGATCGAGGTGAGCATGGCCGGCGCTCCGACGCGCGAGCAGCTGGACCTGCTGACCCGGCAGCTGCTGGCGGCCAACAAACGGAACGAGGAGCTGATCGAGGGACTGCTGGCCCTGGCCGAGAGCGACCGCGGCCTGTCCTCCAGCACACCGCAGCGGCTGGATCTCATCGCCGGGCAGGTGATCGCGAACTACCAGCAGCTGGCTTCAGCTGACGGAGTGCGGATGACGGAGACGCTGGTTCCGGTCACCGTGCAGGGCGAGGGCGTGCTGCTGGAACGGCTGGTGGCCAACCTGGTGCACAACGGGATCAAATACAACGTCCCCCAGGGGCAGGTCGTGGTGCGGGTCGGACCCGGATCCGTGCTGCAGGTGGAAAATTCCGGCGATCCGGTGCCGCGGGAAGTGCTGCCGAGCCTGTTCGAGCCGTTCCGGCGACTATCCGGCGAACGCGTCAATCACAGTGGTGGCAGCGGTTTGGGGCTGACGATCGTTCGGTCGATTGTGTCCGCCCACGATGCCAGCGTGACCGCGACCAGCCGGCCCGAGGGCGGGCTGTTGGTTCAGGTGCGCTTCCCGGGTTAGGGCGTGTCTCTTAAATCCTCGGCCTGCTGCGCGGCGCCCAGACGACTGACACGCTCCCACCCACCACCCCCGCGGCCTAGCGTTGCCTGTCGTCGCCGACACAACACCGGTCTCGGCTCCCTGTGTCTTGCGGGACACCCGCACCCGGGCTGCCTTGTCGGACCGCCGCAGTACTTACAGCGATCACCGCTCGCGACGGCCAGGATTCAAGACACACGCCCTAATCGCGTGGCCTCATACGGCAATTTCGTTGTTATTACTTCCTTGCCCCAGGCGGATCCGGGCACAATGTGAATGTGTCCGGTCGTGATTTTTGCGTGGTGTGGGTGTGATGTGGGCGCAGCGGTTGGCTGCCCCAGGTGTATTCGAATATGTTCAGGTCGACGCCCCGAGACCGGAGCAGTTACGGGCGGGCGAGGTATTGCTGCGCACCCTGGCTGGGGGTATCTGCGGCAGCGATACGCCACGATTTACCGGTCGCAAGGGTGCCCGGGTTGATGCCGACGGCATCGCTGTGCCGTGGCCGATTGGCTATCCGTTACATGAGGTGGTCGGAGAGGTGGTCGCCTCCCGGCACGCTGAGGTAGCAGTCGGTTCACGTGTGGTTGGCTGGGCCACCCGCGCTAATGCGCTGGCTGAATTCGTCGTGACCGCCGGCGCTGAAATTTACGAATACGATCCGGCGTTGGCACCGGAAACCGCGGTCGTGATGCAGCCGTTGGCTTGTGTTTTGTACGCAGTCGGGCAGCTTCCGGTGCAGGACGCCAATGTGGCCGTGCTGGGACTGGGGCCGATCGGTCTGCTTTTTGCGCACGTGCTGAAATCGGCTGGTGCCGCCCGGGTGGTGGGTGTCGATCCCATTGACCGTTCGGCGGTCGCGGCTGCATTCGGTATCGACGCGGCACTCCGTACGACCAGCGGCGCCTGGACGGCCAGCCTGACCGATGCGCGACGTCCCAACATTGTGATCGAGGCAGTCGGACATCAGGTGTCGACATTGCAGCATGCGATCGATGCGGCGGCGCCGCGGGGGCGGATTCTTTATTTCGGTATTCCCGACGACGATATCTACCCGTTGGATTTGGAAGCGATAATGCGTAAGAACCTCACGCTCAGCGGGGGAATCACCCTGGAGCGGCGGGAGATGCTGGCGCAGGCGGGCACATATATCGCGAAGTACCCGGAATTGTGTTCCGACCTGATTAGCGGCATCTATTCCGCCGAGCGGGCGCAGGAAGCATTCGACAAGGCGATTGTTCCGGCGTCAGATCGGCTCAAGGTCGTTCTGGCGATGTCCTGACGCTCGCCCGTGCTTGCTGGGGCCGACATTCCGAACACGCTATCTCGGCACCGGCGCACAGCGACCGATGGTGTCCACATAAGACTGTGCGTCGGCCCCAGATAAATCATTACTTGACGGGCAACTATCCGCACATTGATTGAACGAGGTCAGCTGATCGGTCGGCCGTGTTCGAGATAAAGCGGTAGGCGTGTTCGAGATAGAGCGGTAGGCCGGCGGCCCGGGCCTGCAGGGCAGCGGCCACCCGGCGGGCCAGCCGGTCGGGCAGGGCACGAGACAGATCCGGGGCCGGCCGCCACCGGTACTCGCTCAGCCGCGAACCGCGCCAGCGTGACACTCCCCGGGCTGCCGGCTGTGGCGCCAACAGAGCAACTCGTCGTCGCGCACCATTGCAGCGAACGTGGCACCAGAGCGATTACGGAGCTCAAAATCCGCCCTCACGTCACGCTCGCTGCAGTGACGGCTGTTGGTCGGGCCACCGAACAGCCCGTGTGTCACGGTCGCTGCAGTGACGGTCGGTGGTCGGGCCACCGAATAGCCCGTGTGTCACGGTCGTTGCGTTTACGGTCGGTGGGAGCGCCACCGAACAGCCTGTGTGTCACGGTCGTTGCAGTGACGGTCGGTGGTCGGGCCACCGAATAGCCCGTGTGTCACGGTCGTTGCAGTGACGGTCGGTGGGAGCGCCACCGAATAGCCCG
>JBEDUI010000174.1:0-25237 GCA_040414495.1 Mycobacteriales bacterium | reverse complement strand
GCCATTCGATGGCCTCGATGCCGCGCAGACGTACTCGGCCACCCTCGGCACGATCAAGATCTACGGCATGGGCCACCAGCCCCAGTGGGGCACCTGCCTGACCGAGCACGGAAGCTGGCAGCTGCCGGACAGTACGGCCCCTGGTGCGGACAACCGCTCTGACGCTGCGCCGACCGAGGAATTGCCGCACCGGAGTGAATCCCCTCGAGCGAGGGCGGACAGGGTGCCGGCTCGGACATCGATCGGAGCGGCGGTTCCCACCGAATCGCTGGAATTCATCGACCACTACGTCAAGGAGTTCCGCGCTGGCGGTGGACAACTGGAGCTCGTGCGCGCCGGTAGTCAACGGTTTGCCGAATTCGCCGACCAGGCCTCCGCGTTCAGCCGCACGCGGCCGACCGACGACAGCCGGGCCAGCTGGGGTCGGTACTACCTGGCGATGGCCTTCGCTGACGGCGAGTGGGTGGCCGTTGCGCACAAGGACGGCCAGCTGCACGCCGCGGTCAGCTTCGGTTTCCTGCCGGATGAGGGCACCGACTGGATCCTGGTCGACAATCTCGGCAGCGCGCACCGGGGCGGCGTCCCTGGCGCGGCTGTCGCGGCCGAGTACGCCCTGATCCAGTACGCCTTCGAGCACGGCAACCCTGTTGTCGGCACCGCCGAGGCCTCCGAGCAGTTCCATGCTGCGATCGGACGTAGCCGTGTCCCGGTGGCGCCGCGGAACGTCAGCGAGCCGGACGGCCAGTACGACTCGAACTGGTCGCTCGACGACCTGGCCCAGATCACCGAGCACGTCGGACCCGTGGTGGTCGCCCAGCACTCCGATCAGCCGGGCGCACGAGCCCGGGCGATCACTGCCGCGACAAACGCGGAGACCGCGGCGACCGCGTACGACAACGCGATCCGCGATGCCGGCAGCGAAGAGCGGGCCCGGCGGATTTACGAGCAGCGCGCCGACGAAGCGCAGAGGCAGCTGCGCAACGCCCGGCTGGACGCGTTGGAATCGCATGACACCGAGATAGTGGAGCTCGCAGCACACGAGGTCACAGACGCGGAGCACCAACTCGCCCAGGCCGAAGACCGCGTCGACGCCGCACAGGGGATGGTGGAAGAGGCCGCCGCCGAGGTGATCGAGGCGGAGAGGGCGTATCTGGCGGCGTGCGTCGACCTGGCCGACGAACTGTCCACCGCGTCCGAGTCAGACCCCTCGGTCCACGACCTGGCCCGGGCCGTCACCGACCAGGTCCAGCGGATGCAGCGCGCCACGGTCCTGAGCGAGGGCCCGTGGTTCCTGGCTGCCAACTACCCGCTGCCCGAGCTGGACGCTCTGGAGCACAGCCCGGCAGTTCCAGCACCCGAATCGGAATCGGGCCACACCGGCGAGTCCGGGCCAACCCGGTTTGCCGGACCGGCGGCCGATCGCCCGGTCACGCGGCTGTGGCGCGGATCGGTCGAGGCCACCGCGTGGCGGCTAGTCGAGCAGTACAAGGCCATGGTCGACGGCCCGATCGACGACGACACGATGGCGCAGCTGCGCGAGCAGGCCGAGCAGATCGTGGCCGAGCGTGAGATCCGGTCGGAGGCTCATCGGCTGCTGCACGCCAAACTCTGGCGGCTGTGGCGGGAGCGGGACGCCGTCCAACTGCAGCTGAACGAGACCCTTGCCGGTCGCCCGCGACCCCGGTCGCGCATCCGGCGCCAGGCGATGCGGCGGGCCACGGAAGACCTCGCGTTCGCTGAGGACACCCTGCAATACGCCCAGCGCCGCGTCACGCGGCTTCAGCGCCGCGGCGGCCCCGCACTGGTCCACGCCCACGTCATGCTGCGATTTGCCCGCGAAGATGTCGCGAGCTGCCAGGCCGAGCTGCGCCGGCTCCGGGCGGACGCTCGCCCCACGCGGGGCCGCGCCGACGTGAATGAACTCACCGCCGAGCTGACCCGGTTCCGCGTCGAGGAGGCCGCCGAACGGGAGCGGCTCGGCGCCGTTCTGGCCGACCTTGAGGCGCACCCGGCCGAATGGCACATGTTCAACCCGGCCACCGCGTCGGCTCCCGGAACGGTCGTCGAGGACACCCCGGCCTTCCAGCAGCGGCTCCTCGAACGACTGGTGGACACCGACGAGAACGGTGCGTTCACGCCGTACTCCGTGCACAGCCTCATGCAGGTCCGCGCGGTCAAGAACATGATGTCCGACCTTGAGCCGGGCCACACGGGCGACTGCGTCCCGTTCGCTGACGCCGCGGCCGAGACGTGGCGGGGCCGGCCGACCGCCAAGAAGGCCAGGACGGCTGATCGTTTCCAGCACAACGACGTGCTGCGGCCGCTCCCCGTCGGGCAACGCGACGGTGCGGCGTACCTCGAAAGCCAGTGGGGAGGCCGGTTCCAACAGGTCGACGGCTGGACCGAGATCACCGACCAACTCAAGAAGGCCGGCCCGGGCTCGTTCGCCTTCGTCGCCTTCCATCGGGCCGATGGGACCGCGCACATCACCCAGGTGTTCTACGACGGACCCGAGGTGCCCGAAGACGAGCGAGCCGTGCACTTCGTCGACTCCGAGCACGACGAGCCGAGCAACGTACCGTTCGAAACCTCCGGCATACAAGCGATGTCGTCGTTCGTCATCGACAGCGACGAGAAGGTGCGGCCGTTCGCGAACCGCCGCCGCGGCATCGGGAGTCGGCTGGCGCCGACCGAGGCGTATCGGCACGTACTCACGCCGGAGCAGTTCGAGGAATGGGAAAGCCGCACCCGCGCGCCGGAGTTCGACACCGAATTCCGCCCCGCCGGTGATGCGCTGGCCGGAGAGCTGCCGGAGGGCAGTCGGCTGCTGGAGCAGCTCCCCCGGCCATGGGCGCCGGTCTTCGACGCCTACGCGAAGATGACGGCTCGGCACGCCGCGCTCGCCAGGAGAGCAGCCAGCGACCGGGCCGACACCCTGGAGCGGCAGAACGGACGGGTCGAGCTCCTCTCGAAGTTCGCGAACGAGGCGCTGCTGGCGGTCCGGGACCGGATCGGCGTCATCCTCGACGATGACCACCGTCCCGCCGGCTGGGAAGGGCCGGGCGAAACGCTCGAGGAGCACGCGGCCTGGCGCGAGCGGGTCATCGACGCCGTGGCGCGCCGTATCGACGTAGCCCAGATCCTCCTTGAGGGCGCCGACGACACGACGCTCAACGAGATGTGGCAGGACGCTGCGGCCGAACTCGACCAGATGCGGCGGCTGCACGAAGAGGTCGCGACCGAGCTGGCGGAAGTACGGGAGATCCAGCGCAACCTGAAGGCGCACCCGGGCGTGTGGCGGATGTACAACCTCCCGGCGCAGATCGCCCGCACCGCAACCGTCGGAGCCACCCGCCTGGCCAACCTGCTGCGCGGCGTACCGGCCGACGCGGACGGCTCGGCGCCGCAGCCACCCGACCCCGGCGACACCAACTGGAGCACCGGCACCAACGTCGATTACGTCGCGGCCGAGCCGACCCGGGCCGTGGGCTGCGTGCCGTCCAACGCGGCGGACGCGAACACCTGGCTGTACGGAAAGACGGACATAGCCGAAGCGCCGCCGCTGGACGGCTTCGTCGATGGCGACCTGACCAAGCCGGTCGGCGGGCTGCCCATCGCGACGCTCGAGCGACAAGTCGGCAAGGGCGGTGGGCGATTCCAGAAGCTGATCGCTCCTGGGTACAAAGAGAGCCTGCCGGTCGGGCAGGCGTACCAGGCGATCGGCGAGGCGCTGACGCGCGCGGGCCACGGATCGTTGGCCCAGATCGCGATCCAGTGGCCGAACGGCAAGACCCACGTCACCACGGCGAAGTTCTACGACCCGGCCGACCAGAGCGTCCCGGAGCACAAGCGCGGGCTGTGGTTCCACGATCCGATGTCGGCCACCTGGGCCCGCGAACCGATCTTCGGCTTCGGCGGGGCAACCGGCGAGATCGTGGCGATGGACGCGTTCGTGGTCGACCACGCCGGCGAGCCGGTGCCGTTCGCCGGTCGCGCGCGTGGCACGTTCAGCACCGCGCCGATGACGGCGCCGTACTTCCGGGCCCTCGGCAACGGCACGCCCGAAACGCGGGACACCTGGGAGCTCGCGTTCGAGTTCCCATCGGTCGGCGTGCAGGCCGGCGGGCTGGGCAGCGTCTTCGATACGACGGTCGGCGAGCTGGCCAAGCTCGGGCACCGCGTGGTGGCCCTGTCCCGGCAGGTCCTCGGCAAGGACCCCAACGCCAAGGCCGGCGTCAAGACTCGCTGGAAGTGGGAGCCGGAGGAGCTGGCCAAGCTGGCCAAAGCCCGGCCGGACGACGTCAAGGCGATGCGGGACAACGTCGTCCCGCTGGTGGCCGGCCTGGACGAGACGCTCGCTCACGAGGCGGACAAGGAACGGGACGACAAGACCTGGGTCGACGGCACCGGCGACGCGATGATCAACGCGGCGTACGACTACATGGTCGCCAGCACCCGCCGGCCATCCAGGATCGTGGCCCACGACTGGGTCGCCACCCAGGCCGCGCACACGCTGAAGGAAGCGTTCGGCATTCCGTACGGCGTGCACATCCACGCGATCGAGCCGGACAAGGAGAACGGCAAGCTGACCGACCCGCAGCTCTCCCGTAAGTACGAGGAGGAGCTGAAGCGGTACCGCGACGCCGACTTCGTGTTCGTCAACTCCCCGCACATGAAGGCCGCGGTGCAACGGCTGTACGGCATTCCGGCCAGCCGGATCACCGTCGTCCCGAACGGCACCGATCTGAGGATGTGGTTGGAGGCGCGCGACCACCAGCGCCGCGAGCAGGTGCTCGCCGACCACGGTCTGCAGGACCGCAAGTTCGTCCTCTACTTCGGCCGCGGCATCGAGGTCAAGGGCGTACGCGATGCGCTGGAGGCGATGCCCGACGTCAAGTCCCGGTTCGGCGACTACAAACTTGTCACCGCCGGATACAAGCCCGAGCAGGCTGACGCATGGCTGGGTCCGCTCCTCGAGGTGGGCGCGCTCACCGACGATGACGTGCAGACCCTCGGCTTCCTCGACCGCGGGCAGGTGCTGCGGTTCCTGGTCGCGTCCGCCGCCGTGGTCGTGTTCCCGAGTCGTTGGGAGCCGTTTGGTGTCGTGGTGAACGAGGCCGCGGCGGCCGGTACGCCCATCATCGGTACGCCCTGGTTCACCTTCATCGAGGACGGCCGCACCGGCCTGACCGTACCGACAAAGAACCCACAGGCCCTGGCCCGGGCGATCCGGCGAGTCCTGCGCTTCCCGGAGAAGGCCGCGGCCATGGCCAAGCAGGCCCAGGACAAGGCGCAGAACCCCTTCTACTCCTGGACCAACATCGTCGGCGCCAAGGACGCGGTCTACCGCACCGCGGCCACGGCCAGCGCCGACGACCTCAACGATCCGCCGACAGCGTCGGTCATCGCCCGCAACGACAACGTCTTCAACCAGCACCGGGTCTACCTGCAGAGCGCTGACGAGACGGGCTGGACGCTCACTGAGGGCTCCGGCGCGCACGGTCCGCTGGCCGACCGTGCGCCCGACGGGAAGGACAACCGCGGCCTCTACTGGGACATCCCGCTCACCGAGGACGCCACCGAGGTGCGCTACACCATCGCGCGCGGCGGCCAGACCCTCGCCGTGGACGGGCAGACCGAGCTGTCCAACCCGGTCAAGACCGGCGTCGACGTGTTCGAGGGCGGCACGTTCTCCAACCAGATCACGTACGGCCTGAACGATGAGGGCACCGGCCTGATCGACCGGCCGGCCGAGGCCGAAGCGCCGGCGGCGGCCGTGATTACCGAGCCCGATGCCCCGATCAGGGAGCGGGCCCGGATCGACGACGATGCCGCCGCGGAGTTGGCGAAGGTGACGCCGGCCGCGTTCTTGCCGGCCGATGCCAACTGCGTCGACGCCGTCCAGGCCGCCCTGGAAAAGTCCGCCGGTGCGGACGACCAGACGTTGCTCGACGAGGCCGAGGCCCGCGCGGCCCGGGAAGGCCACGTCCGGGAACGCTTCCCCGTCGGCGGGCAGCGGCTGACCGCCCGCTACGGCGGCACCTTCTACAAGACCACCCCGGGCGATCTGCATCTGCGTGGCGGGATCGGCGAACTGGGCATGAAGGACCTCAAAGTCGCCGGCCAGAAGGCAGTCGCCACCGCTAAGAGCGCGATCGGCACGTTCTTCACCGACGAGGCGAACCATGACGCGTCGATGGTCATCCACACCACCATTTACGACCCGTCCACCGACTCGTTCAGCTCGCACGTCTGGCTGGCCCGTCGCGGCGAGAACGACGAGATTTACTACCTCGACCCGCACCCGGCGACCCGGGCCGCATCCCGCGACTGGCTGTACGAACCGGGTTGGGGACCGGGCCTGGACGGCGTCGTCGCGGTCGACCTCTACGGCGTCCGGCCTGATGCGCAGGGCGCGCTGCACGGCGTAAAAGTCCTGGGCCTGGAAGAGATCAACATCGCCGCCGAACGTCCTCACGCCCGGGGCATGCTGAACGGGCTGTCAGAGCAGCTGCGGTCGCTGCGGGACACGCATTCGCAGGTGTGGCACTCGATGATGGCCGATCCCGAATTCGTCGAGCTCGGGCTCGTGCTGCACGGGCTGGTGCAGGCGATCGATCGCTTGCAGGGTGTGGCAGCACAGCAGCCCGTGGCCCAAGGGCTGGCCGACATCGTCGATTCGGTCACCAATGGGTTGGCGGACGCTGTGCAGGTCTTCGACGAACAGGACGTCGAAGGGGCGAGCCGGGCCGTTGAGCGATTGCGCGCGCTGCGGAGCGACGTGGAGAGCCTCCTCCAACGGTCGCCTGGAGCGGCGTGGCGGACGACTCTGGGCCGCTGGATCGTCGCGCCGGACCACCAAGCGCTCGAGGATGCCGTTGCCGAGGCGAACGACGTGCTGCAGGTCAACGAAGAATCGGATGTCGTCTTCCCGGCCATGGTTGTGATCGCCGACGGCGTGTCCGGTGATCCGACCGAGCTGGCGCAGCAGGTGGGCCGGGCCCAGCATTCGCCGGACGGCCATGTGGCGGTGATGACGCTCGGCAATGTACGGCCGGAGACGCGCGAATTCGCCGATGCGCTGGTGAACAAGCTCGCAGAGCTGGCCGCCGAACACGAGAGCCTGAACTTCGTGACGGCAAGCGGGCCGGCGCCGCTGGGCACAACGGCGGATTTCCTAGCCGCCACCATCGATGACGCGATTTCAGCATGGGAACGCGCGGCGGAGAACGCTGAGGTGGCGCCCATCGCGGCCGATGCGCTGGAGCGGCTGGGAGCCATCAGCGATCTGCTCGAGCAATATCGCGATGCGGTACGGCGTATGGCCACACCCGAGGACGCTGTCGCGGCCGCAGACCTACTCACCCGGATCGCCGGCACCATCGACAACCACAACGACGCCGTGGCCCAGATTCGGGCCGACCTCGCTCCGCTACTTCCGCGCCATACGGTGCTCTCACCGGTCGGTGCCATGGCAGCGGATCTGCGGATACTCGTCGACGAGTCCGGCGCACTGGCGCCGGACAGCCTGGCAACCTGCCTGGCCTGGTTCCGATCGCTGTTCGCGGCCCGCGGCATCTCCGGCGATGAATTGCACCAGCTGACGGTGACGATGGCCCGGGCGGCGTGGCGGGCACCCGTCTCTGACGGGTTGGCCCGCAGGCCGTGGGATACGGCGCTGCCCGGACTGGCCCAGACCATCAGCTACGTCCGCCAGAACGCGAACTTCACAGCGCCAGAGGACTTCGACGAACACGCCGCCTGGCTCCAAGCCAGGCTGGGCGGGCGGCTGCGCGTCGTCGACCGCACTCCCGCCGCGTACGCGCACCTGCTCTGGGCGCGCAAGGCGCCGCCGCACGTGCTCGACGTCATTGCCGACGGACTAGCCCGCGATGGGGCGATGGTGACCATCGGCGGCGGCTACGCCGACTATCTCCCACCCTCCTACAACGTTGCGTTCCGATGGCTGTTCGACTCGACCGTTCCCGTGGACGACTCCATTGCCGACGCCGACGTCGCCACCGGCAACTATCGGCTCGGCGGCTTCACCGCCGCCGACCTGGACGACCTGCAGGCCGAACCGAGCCACGTCGTCTGGGACGGTGTGGTCATCCCGGACCCCACCAGCTCGGTCGCCGGACTGCACGAGTTGCTGCATGGTTACGCCTTCTGGGCGGGGGGATTGCGCGGGCCGTTGCATCACTGGCCTGAGTGGCTCGCGATCCATGAAGCACTCACGCGGCTCCGGGATCATCATCTGACCCCGCACTGGGCGGCCACACCTCACGAGTCGTTCGCGCAACTGAACGCGCTGGCGGCGCTCGATGCGGCCGATGGCGGCAACCGCTTGTACGTCGAGCTCGGCGCCGACGAAGACCCGGCCGCCGAAGCCGTCGCGGAGCAGGTCGCCGACTTCTATCGCAATCATGTCGCCCGGGCGCCGCAGCCAACTCCCGTCAACCCAACGTCGTGGGCGTACTTCCTGCAGAGCAAAAACCCGCTGGACATGTTGCTGGCCAACACGCCGCGGGAGACCGCAGCGGGGGCCGAACTGGATGCGCACTCGCAGGCTATCCACGGGGTGATCGCGGGCTGGAGCGATTGGCACGCCACGCTCAATCGCTTCTGGCCAGCTGTGACCGAGGAAGACAGGACGGCCGCACAGGCCATCTTCCTCGGCCGGGATCCGGAGGCGTCCGCTCCGAACGACGCAGTGCATACGTGGGCCGGCGTCGACGAGCTGCGCGAGGCCGCGGCAGCAATGGTGCGGTTCCGCGTTGAGGCGCTGCAGCGAGCGATCGAGTTCATGCAGTACTGGCGCAGCAAGCTGGATACGCAGCCAGGGCTGAAGGATTCGGCCTGGCACGCCCTGCAGGAGACGATGGACCACTCGCACTGGTCCACCCTGGTCGCGGTCGCCGATCCGACCCGGCTGGCCGATCGGATTGCGCTCGGCGGCACCGAAGGCGAAGCCGAATTCGGCAAGCTGCTGCTGGTCGCCCGGCTGATCGACCAGCTCGGTGCGGGTGCCGACCGGTGGCTGGATGCCGTACTGCGCGGCGTCCTGCCCGACGGCACGTCATTCGACGGGATGACCGTGGCCGAGGCCGCAACCCACTACCGGGACAACGGACCCGGCGAGGAGGGACCGACCCCACCGACCGGGCTTGCGGCGGACACCGCCAGCCACGAGCTAGGCCAGCAGCTGCGGTCGCTGCACGATGCTCACGCGCAGGCCTGGCAGCAGATGCTGGCCGACCCCGAATTCGCCGAGCTCGGCCGGAACGTCGGGCTCGCGGTGCACTGGCTCGGTCAGGCGATCGACCGGTTGGAACACGCTGACGCAGCTGCCAACGAGCTGCCGGACGACCTGGTCACCAAGCTCACCGAGTGGTTGTCTGCCGCAACCCAGGCATTCGCCGAGCACGACGGCCAGCGAGACGTAGACACCGGCCAGAATTTCACCAAGCTGCTGGCCAACCTGGTGCTGGTCGCCGGACGGAGCAATCGGGCTGGGGAGGTGGCCTGGCAAAGGCGCGGAGCGCGCTGGGTCGTCGTGCCCGAGACGCAGGCCATCGAAGATGCCGCCCGCGCCGTGGACGGGTTGCTGCACATCGACAGCGACGCGGTGAAGGGGTCCGATGAATGCGTCGTGGTCGTGGCCGAGGGCGCGTCGGGTGACCCAACCGCCCTGGCCGAGCATCTGATCCTGAGCCAGCCGAAGCACCATATCCGGGTCATCACCGTTGGTGCCACGAACGAGTTCGCCGACGCGCTGGTGCGCAAGCTGGCCGAGCTGGCTGGACGCTCCGACCGGGAGGTGACAGCCAGCGGGCCGGTGCCGCTGGGCACGACGGCCGACTTCCTGGCCACCCACCTCGACGAGATCGACGACGCGCCGCCGAATGCCACCGAGCTGCTGGCCGAATACGAGGCAGCGGTACACAACATGGCCTCCCCCGCCGACGCGGTCGCCGCGGCCGAGTTGCTGACCCGCATCGCGCCGCTCGGCCAACTGGCGGCGGATCTGCGGATTCTGGTCGATGGCTCGGGCGCGCTGACGCCGGACAGCATGGCGACATATCTGGCCTGGTACCGGTCGGCGCTCTCGCTGCGTGGCGTGAGCGGCGACGAGTTGGACCAGTTGGTGGCCGCGATGGCCACCGCGGCCTGGCAGTCGCCGGTCGTCCCCCGGCTGCGCGGCATGGCCTGGGACACGGCGTTCCCGTCACTGGCGCACACGATGAAGTACGTACGGGAGACCGACGGCGCGGTCCCGGACGACTTCGACGATCATGTCGCCTGGCTGCGGGAACGGCTTGGTGGTCGGGTAGCGATTGTCGATCGGACGCCGGCCGCGTACGGACACCTGGTCTGGCTACGGAAGGCACCCGCGCACGTCCTTGACGTGGTCGCCGCCGGGCTGCAACGGGACAGCGCAAATGTCGTCATCGGTGGCGGCTTCACCGCCTACCTTGGGGCCGAGTGCGACCGGCCGTTCCTCGGGCTCGTGGAGGCAAAGCCCGGCCGAACCCGCTGGTCGGTCGGGCAGGCGGACACCCGGCAAGGCGACTACTTGCTAGGCGGTTTCACGTCCGCCGATCTACGCGACGTCGAGGACGAGCCGAGCAACCACCCGCTCACGGATGTGGTCATCCCGGAGCCCAGTCGATTCATCGGTATCCACGAGCTCTTGCACGGTTACGACCATTTGGCCGCGGCGATCCACGGACCGCTGCACCTCTGGCCCGACTGGCTGGCGATCCACGAGGCCATCCAACGACTGCAAGGCCATCATCTGGCCAAGCACTGGATGGATTCGCCGCTCGAATCGTTCGCGCAGCTGTGCACGCTGGCCGCGCTGGACGCCGCCGACCCCGACGGTCATCGGCTCTACATCGAACTCGGGGCCGACGCCGATCCGGCCGCCGAAGACGTGATCGCCCAGATTCGCGATTTCTACAACGACAACATCGAGCGGCAGCCGCACCCGGCGCCGGCGGATCCCGCGGTGTGGGCGTACCTCCAACAGCAGACCGGGAACCCGCTGGAGGTGCTCCTGGACCAGATAGGGACCGGCGCGGAAATCTACGCCGATCTGGTGCCACGCATGGCGGTGATACGGGCCGCGGTCGACCGGTGGGAGCGATGGGCCTCGATGCTCGAGCAGCTCTGGCCGGCCCCGAGCAGCGATGCCGGCGGGACAATCGCCAGCCAGATTCTCGGTGCGGCTGAGCAGACCGAACTTCCGCGAAGCGCGCCGCATGTGTGGACGGATGTCGCCGAACTGCGCCGTGTGGCAACCGAGATGGTGCGATTCCGGGACACGACGCTGGCGTCCACTCTCGAGTTGGTCCAGCAATGGCGCGACCTGCCCGGAGTACGCGGCCGCGCCTGGCTGGCCCGCGAACGGGCGCTGACGTCGCAAGTCTGGTCCATGCTGGCCGAGCCGACCCGGTTCGCGGATCTCGTCGCTCTTGGCGGTACGGAAAGCGAAGCCGAGTTCGGCAAGCTGCTGCTCGCGGCCCGGCTGATCGACCGGCTCGGTCCGGGCGCCGACCGGTGGCTAGACGACGTACTGCGCGGCGTCCTGCCCAACGGCACGCCATTCGATGGGATGACCGTCGCCGAGGCCGCGACCCACTACCCCGGTGACGGACCCGCCGATGAGGGACCGACCCCACCCGCGACCGCACCGGACGGGCTTGCGGCGGGCACCGCCAGCCACGAGCTAGGCCAGCAACTGCGGTCGCTGCACGATGCACATGCCCAGGAGTGGCGGCCGATTATCGGCGACCCCAAATTCACCAACGCCGCGCGGACGATGGGCATGACGCTGCACTGGCTCGGTCAGGCGATCGATCAGGTGGAACAGGCCGACGCCACGGCCGCGACGGAACTGCTCGCGGAGCTGCCGGACAACTTTGTGGCCGACGCCGCCGAGCGGTTGTCCGAGGTGGTGCGGGCGTTCGCTGCGGGTGATGCCGGGCGGGCCCAGGACGCCGCGTCACGTCTTGAGGACCTCACGGTCGCGCTGGCCCGCATCGTCGGCCCCACCCATCGCCATGGGGAGTTGTTCTGGCAGCCACAGCGAGACCTGTGGGTCGTCGCGCCTCATGCGCAGGCTGCCGAGGACACCCTCGATACGGCCGCCGGGCAGTTGCGCATCGACTACGACGCGTTCGCCCAGGCCGATGAGCGGCTGGTGGTGGTGGCCGACGGCGCGTCCGGTGACCCGACGACGTTGGCCGAGCACTTGGCGCTTGGCCGGTCCGATGATCACATCCGGGTGACCGTCACCACTGACGCCGGCCCGGCCGCGCGGGAGTTCGCCGCCAGCCTGGTACGGAAGCTGGGCCAGCTGGCGGCGCAGTACGGCCTGAAGCTGACGGCCAGTGGGCCGGTGCCGTTGGGCACGATGGCCGACTTCCTGGCCGCGCGCCTCGACGACCTCCCGGACACTCACAACGGCTCCGCTCCCGAGTCGCTCCGCGATCACGCCGCCGACCTACTTGAGCAGTACCGGGCGGCGGTACGTGACATGGCCGGCCCGGCCGACGCGGTCGCCGCGGCCGAGCTGCTGACCCGCATCGCGCCACTCGGCCAACTGGCCGCGGATCTGCGGATACTGGTCGACGAGTCGGGCGCGCTGATACCGGACAGCATGGCGACCTACCTGGCCTGGTACCGATCGCTGCTCTCGGCGCGGGGCATGACCGGCGACGAGCTGCACCAATTGCTGACCGCGATGGCCACGGACGCCTGGCAAACGCCGGTCGTCGCCAGGCTGCGCGGCGCGGCGTGGGACACGGCGTTCACCGAGTTGGCGACCACGATCACGTACCTGCGCGAAAACGCCGACGCGGTCGTTCCGGAGGACTTCGACGAGCAGGTCGCGCGGCTGCAGGAACGACTCGCTGGCCGAGTACGAGTTGTCGATCGCACGCCCGCCGCCTACGCGCATTTGCTCTGGTTGCAGAAGCTTCCCCCGCACGTGCTCGAGGTGATCGCCGCTGGCCTGCGGCAGGATGCGGCTACCGTCGTCATCGGTGGCGGCTTCGGCAGCTATCTCGGGCCGGCGTGCGACAAAACGTTCCTCAGCTTTTTCGACGCGCAGAACAAACCACCCCGCAGATCGATCGGGGAGGCGCATCCCTGGGAGGGTGGCTACCTCCTGGGTGGTTACACCGCCGCCGATTTGTCTGACCTCCAGGAAGAACCGCCCAACATCGTCGTCGAGGACGTGGTCATCGAGGAGCCGAGCGGGATCGTCGGCATCCACGAACTCATGCACGGCTACGCGCGTTTGGCCGCGGCAATCCGCGGACCTCTACAGCTGGATCCCGAATGGGTGGCGATCTACGACGCGCTACAGCAGTTGCGTGGCCATCACTTGGTACCGCACTGGTTTGACGACCCCAACGAGGCGTTCGCCCAGCTGATGACGCTGGCGGCCCTCGATGCCGCCGATCCGGCCGGCCACCGGCTTTACGTCGAGCTCGGCGCCGGCGTCGAGATCGACGGCCGCGTTCAGGCCGATCCGGCCGCCGAGGCCGTGGTGCACAGGGTCCGGGACTTCTACCGCAACAACGTCGAACAGGCGCCGAAGGCAGCGCCAGTGGATCCCGCGCCGTGGGCGTACCTCCAGCAGACGAACCGCAACCCGCTGGCCATGCTTTTGTTCTATCTCTTCATGGGCGTCGAGAGTCACGACGATCTCACGCCGCACCAAGAGGCGATGCAGGCAGCGGTCGACGGTTGGGACGAGTGGGGCTCGACGGTCGGGCGGCTGTGGCCGCGGCCTAGTCACGAAGCGGCCGAGGCGGTCGCCAACCATTACGCAGGCCATCCCGAACAGACCCCGCTCCCGGTAAGCGATCCGCATGTGTGGGCCGATGCGCGCGAGCTGAGCGATACGGCGGCCGCAATGCTGCGATTCCGCGACACGGCCCTGGCGCCCACAGTCGAGTTCGTGCGGATGTGGCGGGACGAGCCCGGCGTGCGCGGCCGAGCCTGGGTGAGCCGCGAGCGCGACCTGTCAGTAAGGGCCTGGTCCATGGGCATCGAGCCGACCCGGTTCGCTGACCTGGTTGAGCTCGGTGGTACGGAAAGCCAGGCCGAGTTCGGCAAGCTGCTGCTCGCGGCCCGGTTGATCGACCGGCTCGGTGCGGGCGCCGACCGGTGGATGGACGACGTGTTGCGCGGCGTCCTGCCCGATGGCACGCCGTTCGACGGGATGACTGTCTCGCAAGCGGCGGCCCGCTATACCGAGGACGGAGGCAGCGGCAATGGCCCGATCCTGCCCACCGCGCCGCAGAATGACGAGCCGGCTCCGGCCGAGGAACCGGCTGACTCGTCCACAGCGTCCGCTGGCCTGACCAGCGGCAGCGCGACGCGGGCGACCGCATTGTGGGAGGCAGCGGCCGGCGCCGAACCCGCGAGTGGCATCGCCGACGCAATGCTCAGCCGGGTGGCCGACATCCGGCGATTGCTCACCCGCTACGAAGCGCTGGTGGCAGCAGGCACCAACTCCGTACCGAGCGCCATGGCCGCCGCCCGAGTGCTGGCTGAACTGGCAGCAGCGGTACGCGGTTACGGCACGGCGCTCGATCAACTGTGGAACGCCATCGACAACGGCCAGGGTGTCGCGATCGATTCGGTGGAAGTCGACGCGACGACGTTGGCGCAGGCAGCCCAGTGGTTCCCGCAGCCGCCCGCCGCGGCGATCGTCTCCCCGCTCGGAACGAATGCGCTGGCGGTGGAGCACATTCGTGTCGATGAAGTGAATAAGCTGCTCCCGGAATGCGTGCCGGTGCCATTGGCCCTGCAATTGGCGCTGCTGAGGGCGCAAGGCATGTCGGCGGCCGTAGCCGAAGACGTGGTTGCCGGTCTCGCCGCCCAGCTGTTCAACCAGCCGCTGCAATCGTTGCTGACCGGCGATGACGTTACGTGGGAACGGCTGTTCGGCGGGCTGGCGCGAACCATCGGCTATCTGGATCGCTACGCCAACTGGGCTCCACCCGACGATTACGCCGAGCTTGTCGATTGGCTGACCGAACAGACCCAGGGCCGGCTACAGATCATCGGACCGCCGACGCCGATGACCGTCGCCGCGCTGCGACAGGCCACGACGATCCCACCGCTGGTCTGGTCACTGGTCAATGACGGACTCGCCCGTGGTGGCCGGCTGCTGCTCGGCGGCGGCTCGGCGACGTATCACACTCCGTACGAAATATTCTCGCGGCTGTTCGATGAGGCGGCTAATTCAGCGGCTGGGCTGCTGGGCGACACCGGTGGGAAATTCGATCCGAGAACCGGTGACCTGCGCGTTGGTGGCTTCCTCGAGGAAGACGATCTGGAGCGTGGCGAACACACCGATTACGAGCTTGCCAACGATCGGGTTGTGCGGTCGGCCGGCACACTTCGCCACGAAATGGGTCATGGTTTCAGCCTGGCGATGGCGATTCTGGGCGTCCCGTCTCTATCCGGCGAATGGCAGGACATCCACGAGTCGGTGCTACGACTCGACCATCACCTCCGGGACCACTGGCTCCAGCGCGATGAAGCCTTCGCCCAGCTGTTCGCTCTCTATCTGGTGCAGCTGGCCGACCCGGACAGTGCCGCGCTCCATGTCGAACTCGGCGCGGACACCGAACCGGCCGCGGCGGTGGTCGACCGGATCATCGACTACTTCACGCGACTGTTGAACGGGCGCGGGATGGCGCACGCCGACCGGGTCACCTGGACCGATTTCCTGCGGGCCGAGCCACGCGTGCTGGCGGCGCGGGATGGCCGTGGCATGAACCCGCTGACCGAATTGGTTCGGCAAGCCGAGAATGACCCTGAATTGCTCGCCGCGGTCTGGCCGGACCTCGATGTGAACGCCGTCCGGGCGACGATCGCCGGCTGGGAATCCGCATGTGATGAGCTCGTGCGGCTATGGCCGGCGGGACTCTGGTCGGCGCTGCGCACCGAGAACGCCGAATCGCGATGGGCGGACCCAGTCGAGCTGGCCGCGGCCGCGCAAGCGGTGGATACGTACAGCACATTCGTCGCCGCAACAAACGATCTGCTCGAACAATGGCGCACCGCTGCTGAGAATGCGCCCGCCGCGGTGCGAATGCGCGCCTGCTGGCAGCTGGAAAAAGAACGCCAGAGCGGTTGGCTGCACACGTTCGCGCAAGCTGATCCGGCCCGGTTCTCCGACTACACGTTGCTGGGCGGCACCGCCGAGCAGGCTGACTTTGGCAAGCTGCTGCTCGCGGCCCACATCACCCGCCAACTCGGCCCCGATGCGGCGAACGAGCATATGGATGGGATCCGGCGCGGCGTCCTACCTGATGGCACCCCGTTCGAGGGCATCTCCATTCCGGCCGCGGCCGCGGCGTTTGCCGCCGTTAAGACAGCCCGGGAGCTACGGGCGCTGCGTGACACGCACGCGCGGATGTGGCGCCCGATGCTCGCCGATCCCGAATTCACCGATCTCGGTCGGGAGGTCGGGCTCCTGCTGCACTGGGTCGGTCAGGCGATCCAGCGGTTGGAACACGCCGATGCCGAGTCCGCCCAGCAGCTGCTCGCCCAGCTGCCGTACGACATCGTCGGAGAGATCGAGGCTGCCTTGGCGGACGCCGTGCGTGCATTCCGCGAACGGGATGCGGTAGGGGTGCGTCGGGCCGCCGGGCTTCTGCTCGCGCCCCAGCACGACCTGAAAAACCTCCTCGGCGACAAGACCATCAACCACGCGGCCGGGTTGGCCTGGCGCTCAGACGACCGCGGCCCCTGGGTCGTGGCGAACGAGCAGGCGGTCGCCAACGCGGTCGATACCGCCGGGAAGCAACTGCGCGCCGTGTCCGCGGATGGGCCGATCGTGGTTGCTGAGGGGGCCTCGGGAGACCTCACCACGCTGGCCGAGCAGGTGGTCCTGGCCAAGCGTTGGCGAGGCCAGCAGGTACGGGTGGTCACGCTCGGATCAGAGCCAGCGACCCGGGAACTGGCCGCGGCCTTGGTGGACAAGGTACGGGATCTGGCCGACGCGTACGGGCTCGATATCTCGATAACCGGCCCAGTGCCGCTCGGCTCGATGGCCGACTTCCTCGCCACATCCGTGGACGACGCGTCGCCGGCCCTGCTCGATGAATACCGCGCCGCAGTGCAAAACCTGAGCTCGTCGGAGGACGCGGCCGCCGCCGCCAAGCTGCTCACGCAGATCGCGCCACTGGGCCCGCTGGCAGCCGACATGCGCGTACTCGTCGATGAATCGGGCGCATTGACGCCGGACAGCCTGGTGACCTTCCTGGCGTGGTACCGGTCGTTGCTCCAGGTGCGGGGTAATTCCGGTGCCGACCTGGACGACATGGTGTCGGCAATGGCCGCCGAGGCCTGGGGCCAGCAGGTCCGCGGCCAATGGCGCGGTAAATCTTGGGAAGATGCCTTACCCGCCTTGGCTCGCACGCTCAAGTACCTGCGAGAAGAAGCCGACGGCGCGGCCGTACCCGAGGACTTCGACGAGCACGCCGCCTGGCTGAACGAACGACTCCGCGGTCGGCTGCATGTTGCCGACCGCACGCCAACGGCGTACGCCCACCTGCTCGGGGCGCGGAAGCTGCCGGCCCACCTGCTCGACGTGGTCGCCGACGACCTACTCCGCGACGGCGGAACCGTGGCGATTGGCGGCGGCGATATCGCGTACCTGCCGCCGCACAGCGACGAGCCGTTCCTCGCCTGCTTCGATCGCACTATCGGCCTGCAGAGCGAATCGGTCGGCGGGATGCGCACGTTCCAAGGCAGCTATCGGATGGGCGGTTATACCGCCGCCGATCTGCTCGACGTTGGTGCGGACCCCAGCGTCGTCGCGGAGTTTGACGGTCTGTTCGGGCCGGAGGGAAGCTCGTTCATCGCCTGCCATGAGCTCACGCACGGTTTCAGCATTTCGGCCGCCGGCCCGCGCGGGCCGATGCACCTGTTCCCCGAGTGGCTGGCTATTCACGACGCGCTGCGGAAACTGCGCGGCCACCACCTGATGGCGCACTGGGTCGCCAGCCCGGCCGAGTCGTTCGCTCAGCTCATCACGCTGGCGGCCTTGGACGCCGCTGATCCCGAGGGCCACCGGCTGTTCGTTGAGCTCGGCGCCGACGCCGATCCGGCGGCTGAGGCCGTAGCGACGATGGTCCGCGATTTCTTCAACGACCACGTGGCGCAGGCGCCGCACCCCACGCCGGTGGATCCCTCGCTGTGGGCATTGCTCCTGCAGAACGCGGGAAACCCGCTGACCGCGCTGCTCGAGGAGTTGGACACCGGAGCGGCGATCTTTGCCGACTTGCGGTCGCACGCCGATGCCATCCGAGCGGCGATTGCCGGCTGGGATTCGTGGGCGTCCACGCTGGCGCGGCTCTGGCCGTTGCCGAGCAGCAATGTTTACCGGGAGGTTCGCGAGCAGATCGTCAGCGGGATCTGGCAGCGGACGTTTTCGCGAAGCGCCCCACATGTGTGGGCCGATGTGGAGGGCTTGAGCTACGCGGCGACGGAGCTGCTGCGATTCCGCGATGGGGCTCTGGCGGCCACGACCGACTACGTCCGGCAGTGGCGGGACCTGCTCGAACGACAAGCCTGGTTCAACGGGCGGAGCAGGTCGAAGTTGACGTCCACACTGGGCCAGCGGCTGTGGTCGACCGTAGCGCAGCTGGCCGATCCGACCCGCTTCGCCGATCGCATTGCTTTGGGCGGTACGGAAAGCGAGGCCGAGTTCGGCAAGCTGCTACTGGCGGCCCAGCTGATCGACCGGCTCGGTCCGGGCGCCGACCAGTGGCTGGACGACGTGCTGCGCGGCGTCCTGCCCAACGGCACGTCATTCGACGGGATGACTGTCGCCGAGGCCGCGACGTACTACACGGACAACGGATCTGCCGATGACGGACCGATCCCGCCGACTACGCCACCGGGCCGGGATGAGGCGGCCCGGCCGGGCTCGCGGATCGAGCGGCTGTCCGACGACGTCACCGCTCTCCGGGACGCCGTTCGCAACGGCACCGAGCTGGGCCAACTCGATGAGTCCGAACGGGCCCGGCACCTGGCCCAGCTGGAGGAGTTGGCCGAGCACTGCAGCACGGCCACCACGGCGGTCAAACTCTCCATCACCCAAGGCCCGTACATCCAGTACCGACCGGCGATCGTCGAGTCGTTGGCCGCGTTCGAACGTGCGCTGCGGGAATACCAGCACCTGATCCAGACCGGCATTTCGCACGGCATCGTTCCGGTCGCGGTGGCCGAACGGGTGAACTCCTGGGATTTCTTCTGGCATCTGCGTTTCCTGGCCAACCCGGACGAGGCCGCCGCCGACAACGTCCTGGAAAACGAGCAGATCGTGCCGGCGGATCGCGCCCATTTCGCCGGCGCCGAGGTACGCCCGGGCGACAGCCCGTGGGCTGCGGCGCGGACCCTGGCCGACGTGGGTCGGCTGATCGCGCAATGGCTGGAAGGCAACCTGGAGCGGCCGGACTATGAGAATGGCCCGGCCGCGGAAACCCAAGGCCTGATCACCGTTCTCGCGGCGACCAACCGGGCCGGCTTCGTCACCACGCTGTCGCAGCCGGGGGCCGCTCGTGGACCTGCATCACCCGAGCACTTCAACAATGGCCAGCGGGCCGCTGTCGAGGGCTTCGCCACTGACGAGGTTCGGGATCGGCTGATCGCGGCCGCCGCCGGTACCGGCCTGCGCGTGCTCAGCTGGCGCAACTCAGAGGGCCCGGTCGCCCAGGACCACGTCGTGGTTTCGGACGGCGGACGCTGGGTCACGTCGACGCGGTTCGGCCGTTTCTTAACGGCAAAGGCCGAGCTGGCGGGCGAGTGGCAGGGATCGCCCGCGGCCGACGAGGCCTGGAATGGCTGGCAGGTCGTCATCGTCGACCCCGAGTGGGGTCGCAACGACCGGCTGTGGCCGATGCTCGAACGGTTCGCCACCGACGCGCCGGTCAGCAACGACGACTGGGTTGTGCCCGCATTCACGAGCTTCCTTGATGCGCGGCTGGCCGGTCAGCTGTGGGACACACCGGTATTCGACGGGTCGGCCGACCGGGTCGCCGAGATCGCCGGTGGCGTGGAACGGCATGGCGCTGGCGAGCAGCGGTTCCAGTCGCTCGCGGACATGCCGCTTACGGAAGCTCGCCAGCTCCTCGACCAGCACATGTCCGAGGGGGACACCGCGGTCACGATCGCCGAACTGCCGAACGGCCGGCACCGCATCACGGCGGTGGAACAGGGCGCCGACGGCTTCCGCGACGCTCATCCGCTGCCCGATGGAGCCCGTATCCTCGCCGCGTTGATCATCAACGCCGACGGCCAGCCGGTGCCGCTCCCGGATCGGCCGCGTAGCAAGGAATTCAGCCAGGAGCCGATGAGCCCGGCCTACTTCCGGGCGTTGCCGGGCCGGGCGCAGGTCGAGCCGGGCGGGCGGATTCCGGTGCTGATCGACACCTGGGAGTACCCGCCGGCTGGTATCGCCGAGGGCGGTCTGGGCAAGGTCATGGAGATGCTCATCCGGCAGCTCGTCGAGGCTGGTTGCGATGTCACCGTACTGACCCGGCAGGCCATGGCCGCGGACGGCGAGACCCCGCGCCCGACCATGGAGCTGGACATCGAAGGCGTCCATGTCGTCGCGGCCGGCATGCCGGAGGGCTACCAATATCGGTCGGATTACCAACGCGATGACCTGGCCTGGTGCAAGCAGGCCGGCATCGCCAAGACCAATGCGCTGTATGACTACATGCAGCGGACCGGGAAGCGGTTCGCCCTGGTCGAAGGCCACGACTGGGTCACGACCGAACCGGCGCAGACGCTCAAACAGGGGCACGACATCCCGTTCGTGCTGCACATCCACGACGTCGTGGTCGGCCGCTGGCTCGGGTCGACGCGCAACCCGCTCATCGCGGCCAAGTACGGCGAGGAATGGACCCGGGCCCAGTACGCCGACCGCGTCATCGTGAACTCGGACCACAACAAGGCCATGGCGCAGTGGGTCGACCAGATCCCGGCCGAGAAGATCACGGTCATCCCGAACGGCGCCGACCTGAGCTCCGGGATCGTCGATCGCGCCGACGTGGATCGCGAGCAAATCCTGCGGGAGCTGGGATATCCGGCCGACACGACCCTGTTGTTCACCTTCGGTCGGCTGATGGGCATCGAGCCGCCGATCTCCGACGGTGGGCCGGTCTACGACCCCAAGGGCCTGACGTACCTCATCGAGGCCCTGCCGGCGATCAAGAACGCGATCCCGAACGCGCGGCTGATGGTTGCCGGCGGCGACTTCGGCGGGCGGGCCGATCTGGAGGCGCAGGTCGCCCGGTTGGTCGAGCAGGGCCGGTTGAACGAAGGCGACGTACGGTTCGCCGGTCGGGTCAGCGATGAGGAATTGGCCAATGCGAAGGCGGCGGCGAATCTCGTCGTCGCGGCCTCGCCGTATGAGGGCTTCGGGCTGACCTTGCTCGAGGCCGCGGTCGCCCAGGCGCCGGTGGTCGGCACTCCCCCGTTCGCCTCGATGGAGGACCGGGTCACCGGGCTGGTCACGCCGGCGATGGATCCGCCCGCATTGGCGATCAACGTGATCGCCGCCCTGCAGAACCCGGAGGTGGCGGCGGCCTGGGCCGCGAACGGTCGCGCGCGGGCCGAGAGCGATGAGTACGACTGGTCGCGGATCGCCGCCCGTACGGTCGAAGAGGTCTTCCGGCCCGCCCTCGCCGCCGGCGCGAGCCCGGTTGAGGTCGGCGATGCACCGGCGATCCCGGGCAACGGCAACGTCTTCGACGTCCGCACCGTGTACGTACGTGGCGCCGATTCAGGATGGCTGCTCGCGACCGGCGCCGGCGCGCACCAGATCGACGACCCACGCCCGCCGGACGGAATCGACCCGGAGCAGGGCGCGTACTGGCGGATCCCGCTGGCCGACGGCGCGACCGAGTTGCATCACCAGATCCACCGCGGCGACGAGACGCTGTCCGTCGCCGGTCGGACCGATCTCGTGCTGCCGGTGCAGACAGGCAAGGGAATTCCGGGCGGCACCGTGTCGTACGACCTGACCCGCCCGGACACCGCGCTCACCAGCGACCGGCCCGATGCGTTGCCGGTCGACATGGCGACCGAGGCCACCCAGGCCGCGCCCACCGATGCGCAGACCGCGGCCCGGGGCAAGGCCAAGGGCGAGCTGATCCGGGTCGTGCCGATGCCGTTGCCGGCCGGTGCCACCGCGATCGATGCCATCGAGTTCGCGGTCATCACCGCCGCCCACGGCGCACCGGACCCGAGGATGATCGCGGCGATCGAGAAACGGCAGGCCACGCAGGCCGCAATACCGTTCCCGGTCGGCGGTGAGGGGCTGGTTTCCAAGTACGGCGGCACGTTCTACGCGATGGGCCGCGATCCGATGCAGCTGCGGGGCGGGCCGATCGACGCGGCCGTGGCTGAGGGACACCGCGCGATCGCCGCGGCGCAGCGACGGATCCGCGAGTTTTTCGCCGACCCGGCCAACCACAACGCGACGATGGTCATCGAGACGACGTCGTACAACCAGGCCACCGACTCGCTCGACCCGCACCCGTGGCTGGCCCGGCGCGGCCCGGACGGCGAGATCTACTACCTGGACCCGCATCCGAGCATCAACGCCGCATCGCCGGAATGGCTGTACAGCGCCGGTTTCGGCGCGACCGATGACCGGGTCATCGGCGTCAATCTGTATCCGCTCGCAGCGGGCCCGGACGGGACGGTCCGCGCCGTGCCGCTGCGCGGGCAGCTGGCCAGCGACGAACAGCGGATCGCCTACACGACCGCTGTGCTGACCCGACGCTACGAAGCGCTGACCGGCGAGCCGGCGAACGAACAGACCACGGCGGCGCTCCGGGCGCACGCCGAGCAGATCGTGAAGCTCGGCAATGCCCGCGCGGCGGCGGACCGTGCCCTGACCGCGCGGCTGCGCCGACTGCAACGCAACCTCGCCCAGGCCGAAGAAGACCTGCGCGCCGACCCGCCGCTGTCCACAGAGGACAGACTGGCTCGGGACCGGCGGCAGGCCGAGCACGACCTGCAGGCCGCCCAAATGGTGTTGGACGCGACCGAACAGTGGGCCGAGGACCTGTTGCTCACCGGCGACGCCACGGAGTTCCTGCAGTCCGGATTTGCCATCCAGCAGGCCGAATTCGAGGTCGCCGAATGCCAGGCTGCTCTCGACTCGCTTGACCGGCAACCACAACTGACGCCGGAGGAGTTGCGGACGGAACTCGCGCGGGCCGAGGCGAGCGAACGCGCCCGGGTCACGGAGATCCGAGCGAATCTCCATGCGTACAGCCTCGATCTCTGGCGCGAATTCAACCCGGCGCGGACCGACAGCGCCTACGACCTACCCGGCGGTCTGGTCGAGGATCTGCCCGAGTGGCAGCAGAGCCTGCTCGACCGGCTGGCGGCTGCGGGCGCTGATGGCCAGTTCCTGTGGTACTCGCTCTCCAGCGTCCTTGCGGTTGGCGCGATCAACCGGATGCTGGCCGACCTCGAGCCCGGCCACCAGGACAACTGTGTCGCGTTCGTCGACGCGTCGCTGTCCACCTGGTTCGGCCTACCGGTCACCGCCGAGGCCCGGACCTTCGACGGCTACGCCAACGGCATGGTCAACCAGTCCTTGATGCTCGGTCAGGAGCAGGGCGCCCGGCTCTTGGAGCTGATGCACGGCGGGCGGTTCCAGGCCATCGAGCCGGGTGACTGGGACGCGATCGAGCAGCAGCTGCGGGATGCCGGTCCGGGCTCGGCTGCCGTCGTCAGCATCGAGTGGCCGGATGGCACGACCCACATCACGCAGGCATTCTTCGACGGGCCCGAGGTTCCAGAGGCACAACGACGGGTGCATTACGTCGACAACGCGCATCCGGAGCCCAGCGAACAGCCGTTCTTCGCACCCGAACAGATCCGTTCCATGGGTGCCTTCGTGCTGAACGGCAACCGCGAGGCCGTGCCGTTTGCGAACCGGCCGCGCGGCCTGGGCAACAGCGTGCCGCCGACCGACGCGTACCTCGAGGCGATCACACCCGAGCAGCGCGAGTGGTGGCCCATCGGGCTCGCGCGTTCGACACCGATCCGCCCGGCCGGCCTTCCCGAATTGGGCTGGGGCGAAGATGAGCAGCACCTGTTCGAGCAACTGGCAAGTTTGCCGGAGGGCTCAGAGCAACGGGCCGATATACGCGGCGACCTGATCGCGCACTATCTCGGCATCGCCCACGATCTGACAAATGGCCACCAAGCTACGCAACGGGGCGAGGCATTCGATGAAATCGTGAAGTTGGCGACGGACACCGTGGCGGATGCGGTGGATGAATTCAAGATGGACTGGGGAGTGTCGTTCCCCGATTTCCTCAAGCTGATGATCAGGGCGAGAATAAAAAATCACATTCGTCAAGCCAAGATCGCCGCTAGCACCCGCGACGAATCAGATTCGGCCCAGGACGTCAAAGAAGCACGGCCGGGCTCCGGGTCGGTGCCCGATCTACGATCTGACGAGGTCATCAAGGTGCTTGAAGGCATGGGATTCACACTCCGGCGCCAGCGCGGGAGCCATGCGACATATGGACACGAGGATGGCACGGTGGTGACAGTACCGATTCATAAGGGAACAAAGGTCTCGAAGGGTGTACTGCGTACCATCATGAAGGAGACGAAGCTGACAGGCGAGATGCTCCACAACCTGGTTCGACGCAAGGGACGATCATGAGTGAACCGGCGAGGAGCAGGCGATGAGCCGCGAAGTACACGTGCCGTACAACGTGGAGCAGGACGAAGACGGCGTGTGGTTCGCGCACGCGCAGCTGCGCCCATTCGTCAGCGCGTACGGCCAGGGCGAGAGCCGGGACGCGGCTATCGCCGACCTACGCGACGGGTTACTGCTCCTGATCGAAGAGGTGGGAGTCCCCGACGAGCTGACCCTTACCGTGGACTAGGCGGGTCCAGCGGACCGGTGGCGTACCGAATCCCAACACCATTGATCCAGCGTCTGTCTCATGTGGACGGTCCATGGTGAATTATCGGCTTTTCTCAGCGTGACTGGCATGGCCGATGAACCGATCTTGCCGCCTCCGCATCCCAGCGAGATTCTGCGCGAGGAGTTTCTGGAACCGCTGGGTATGACCGACGAGCAGTTGGCGACCGCGATCGGCGTTCCGACAGCCGAAATCAACGCCATCACGCAGGGAAAGCGCGGTGTCTCGACCGA
>JBEDUI010000173.1:0-13304 GCA_040414495.1 Mycobacteriales bacterium | reverse complement strand
TGTCCCGTACGGCCAGCTCGGCCGCCTGACCGGCGAACGCCGGATCCAGCACCAACGACAAACGATCCGGTTCAGACCGCTCGGCGGAACGGACCGTATTCGCAAAGAGCGATTCGAATTCCGCGACCCGTAACGGCCGGTCCGCATCGGGCAGGGTGCACGCTGCCGGAATCATTTCTCCCACACAGCAACGGTAAACCTGTACCTAGGTACCGGATGCAACTGTCCCTTTTGGACCGTATTGAATCGGTCAGGCGTGGTGTCCAATGTGAACACCGGACAGATGGTGCCGATCCAACCAGGCTTGGGTGCGGCAGAACGCGCACAGCGGCGGCGATTGCGGAGGCGAGGCCACCGTAGCCAACCGATCACACCGCGAACAGTCCACGATCCGGATGACGTTGGCCCAGCACAGCAAACCCTCGAACGCCATCACGGTCACGACGGCGCCGAAACCGAACACGAGGACAAACACCACAACGTCGATCGCCATGACGCTCACTCCCTTACGCGCGGACCGATTATATCGCGCTGCGATGTTTTTGCAGGTCGAGTATGCTCCGATGAACCGCGACGGCTGGAGTGGCATGGCGACAGAGTCCCGGCGTCGCAGCGTGCGGCGACCGACTGACCGCGAGTACGGCGACCTTTTGGCGTTCCGGACCGCTTTGCGGCGATTCGAGCAATGGAGCCAGGAGCAGGCCCGGGCGGCCGGGCTGACGCCGGCCCAGCATCAGCTGCTGCTCGCGGTGCGTGGACACGACGACTCTCGTGGGCCCACCATTGGCGAGATCGCCGATTACCTGGTCAGCCAGCACCACAGCGTCGTCGGTCTGGTAGACCGCGCCGCGATGGCCGGTCTGGTTGTCCGGGTTCGGGACAGCGCCGATGGCCGGCTGGTTCGGGTCAAGCTGACCCGGCAGGGAAAGGCCCGTATCGATCGACTGTCCACTGTGCATCTACACGAGCTGCAGAATCTGGCTCCGGTACTGGATCAGCTGGCGCTCGATGTCAGTGCGGACGCTAATCCCGGTCTCGCCACGGACGCCGGGAAACGGCGCGGATAAACGCGCGGGCGTGAAACTGTGCGCCCGGCTCGTTCGCATTCTTGTCGCAGAAGTTCGCGTTGGTGAGCATTTTGTACGCACTCCACCAGTAGATGGCCAGTTCGCTGTCAGCGGAGTACGCGAGGCCGCCGTACTCGAGGAACCGGGCCCACCGGGAGCGCGGCAGAAAGCCCCAGACCGCAATCCCGATATCGCGCATCGTGTCCGATATCGTGATGCCGTCCCAATCCAGCAGATAGAGCCGGTCGTCGTCGACGACGTAGTTGTTCATGTGCGCGTCCGGGTGAATCGGATACGCCGGCAGCGGGCGGATCTCGGCGGCCTGCTCCTGCCAGCGCACGCAGGCGGCGACGAACGCTTTGTCGCGTAGCGCCGTACCGCGCGGATGCGGATTCTGCTCCGGCTCGGTTACCGCGTCGGCGATCGTGAACGGCTCACCCGGCAGGAGCTGGTGCAGTACCGGATCGCCTAGGTACGCCCAAACGAGGGAAGCCCACTGTCCAAGGTGGTCGGTGAACCAGTCCGGGTCCGGGTGCTCGCCGACCGCGGCCTGCTGCACGACGTAGCGCCGACCGTTGTACTTACCGGCGGCCAGAAGCGGCGGCGTGACCTGCAATTCGGCCAGCCGGTTCAGCACTTCCGGCGCTGTGGTCGTCAACTTGACCGCTACGGATTGTCCGTCGCGGTTCGCCATTCTGGTGGCGGCCATCGTGCCGAGCGGGGCGGACAGCTGCCACGGCTCGGTTCCGCCGAGGTGGCGCCGCAGAATTACCAGAGTTTCCGACGTACTGAGTTCTTCGCCCACAGAAACGACATTTTATCGGGCCACCGCAACCGAGAATACGGCTAAAGCCAGCCCCGCTCGTCCGCGACGCGTAACGCGTCCAGCCGGTTCCGCGCTGATGTTTTGGCGATCGCGGCCGATAAATAGTTACGAACCGTGCCTTCGGACAAATAGAGTTTGGCCGCGATTTCGGCGACCGTGGTGGCCGAACGGGCCACGGTCAGCACATCGCGTTCGCGCGGGGTCAGCGGCGATGTGCCTGCGGCCAGCGTGGCGGCGGCCAGCGCTGGATCGATGACCCGTTCGCCGGCCACTACCCGACGGATCGCATCGGCCAGCACCTCCGGCGGCGCGTCCTTGACCACGAACCCGACCGCCCCGGCCTCCATGGCCCGCCGCAGATAACCGGCCCGGCCGAACGTGGTGAGGATGACGACCCGGCAGTCCGGCACCTGAGCAGCCAATACGGCCGCGGCGGCCAACCCGTCCAGGCCCGGCATCTCGATATCGAGCAGCGCAACGTCCGGCTTGTGCGCAAGGGCCGCGTCGACGACCTGGTCACCGCGCCCGACGGACGCGACCACCTCGAAGTCGTCCTCCAGATCCAACAGCGCACACAAGGCGCTGCGGACCAGTTCCTGGTCGTCGGCCAACAACAGGCGAATGCTCATGCTGACACCTTTACCGCCGGATCGAGGTTCACCGACAACCGCCAGCCGCGTGGCTGCAGCGGACCGGCCTCCACCTTGCCGCCGACCGCGGCGACGCGTTCACGCAGCCCCGACAGGCCGTTGCCATCGGCGGCCGCGCCGCCCACCCCGTCGTCGCGGATCTCGACCTGCGCCGCCGACAGGGTCACCGTGCAGCGGGTCGCGCGGGCATGCCGGGCCACGTTGGTCAGGCCTTCCCGGACCGCCCAGGCCAACACCTCGCGGTGCGCGGCATCGACGACATCGGTCGCTGTAGGCAGATCGGCCACCACTCCGGCGGCGCGCAGAAGTTCCTTGCCCCGCGCCAATTCGCCGGCCAGCGTGACCTCGCGGTAGCCGGACACCGCGGCCCGTACATCGGTCAGCGCCTGCCGGGAGAGGTTCTCCACCTCCGCTATTTCGCGCAGCGACCGGTCGACGTCGTTGGCGCCGATACGGCGGGCCAGGCCGGCCTTCACGGTGATCGTGGTGAGGGAGTGGCCGAGCAGGTCGTGCAGATCGCGGGCGATCCGGTTGCGTTCGGCCTCCGAGGCCAGCTGCGCGATTTCGGCCCGCGCCTCGATCAGGGCCCGATTGGCGGTGACCATTTCGGTGAACGCGTACGAAATGAGGACGGTGAAAATGATGGCGATGGCCGGAAACAATCCCGCGCTGGCGTCCCACGAAGGGACCGCCACGGGCACGAGGACCGCAGCCAGTGTGACCGTCGCCGTAATCAGGACCTCATGCCGGCGCAGCACGATCACCGCGAGCGAGGCGGTGACGGCGGCCATGAGAAATGCCTGCTCGCGGGCGAACGGCATGACCGCGATGATCAGCGCGAGCTGGACTCCGATGACCGCCCAGAACGTCCGCCACGCCTGCCGGGCGCCGGCCAGACCGGCGAGGATGTAACAGCAGCAGAATGCCGCCACGATGACATATCCGGCCACGGCTCGGCCGCCGGTCGAATACGTGCTCACCCCGACCGCGGTCAAAGTCGGGTAAGCAAGCATTCCGGCGGCCAGCAGGACCCGGCGCCGGCCCCGTACCCAGGGCTCGGCGCCGGGCCGCGTTCCCGCTGTCTCGTACATGTCGAACACGCTAGCTGGCTACGTTGTCTACTTCGCCGCAAAAAGCGACCGCAGCTGCTTTCCGTTCAGAATTACGGCCAGGGCGGCCAGCAGCAGTCCGCAGACACCCTGCTCGATCTTCATCCACATCGGGAAAGTGCCCGGCAGCGAAATAATGACCGCGATCGCCACCACCATGACGGCCGAGATGATCCGCAGCCGCAGAAATGCCGTCCGCGAGCCCCGGGCTGCCCGTCCGGCGAGGGCCAGGGTGACCAGCGAGCTGACGACGACGATGGTTCCGCGTACCCAGACCGCCGAGTTGACCAGCGAGTTGTGGTTACGCAGCAGCACGATTGCCACCAGGGTCGCCAGACTGAGGCCGGCATACGCGCCGACGACGAGCTTGATGGTACGGAATGCCGCCAGGCTGCGCGGGTGGTTCAGGATCGCGGCGGGCTGGGCGGTTTGGACGCTCATGATGCACCCTTTTCTGTGGTGGTCGGCTGGCTTGTTCTGGCATCTATCGTCTTTGCCAGCGACTACGCTCGGTAGTGAGCAGGCGCATCACCTAACCGGTACATTTGTCATGGGTCTCCGCGGCAAACGGCAGGTCGGTCCCGGGGCCAAGAACGATAATTCAGCAACAGTGTCGTCACGGTCCCTTGTGGAGCGTCGAGGGCTATCTTGAGTAGACGCTCACGTGTCGTTCGCTGGCCGGCGTGAACGGCTCGCCGTTCCAACCGCCCCAGCGGTTTCGCAGCCGCAGCCCGGCGATGCGGGCCATGAGGTCCATTTCGCTGGGCCAGATCAACCGGCAGGCGATCGGGCCGAGCCGTACCCCGTCATTGGTCAGCGATACGTGGTTTTCATCGAGAATTTGCGTCACCGGATTATATCGGTTCACGTCCAGCACGACCTCGTCGTTGCTAATGCGCTCGACGTTGACGAACTGGTCTTTCGGCAGCCAGGCTCAGGGCACGCCAGCCTCAACGACGAATACGCCGTCGGGTGTGAGGTGCCGCGCTGCGTTTTCGAAACAACGAACCTGGTCATCTTGGGTGAGAATGTTGTAGATCGTGTTGAAGACCAAGTAGACCAGCGGATAGTTCTCGCCCGGAGCGGATGCGCGGGCCATGTCGCCCATCGTCACCCGCAGGTCGGCGCCGCCCGGCTTCTCGCGCATCCGGGCAACCATGTCCGGCGACAGCTCGATACCCTCCACCCGGATTCCCCGCTGCGACAGGGGAAGCGCTACCCGGCCGGTGCCGATCGCGAACTCCAACGCCGGGCCGGTGCCGGCCAGACCGGCGAGGAAATCGACCGTCTCGGCCTCATCTCCGCGTAGGTACTTGTCGTAGCGACTGGCCACATCGGCGCCGAAGCTGGTGGCCGGGTCAAATCCCTCCATGCGGGCAGCGTCTCAACCCGACCGCGCCGCCACAAGGGATTTTGGCAATTCTGACGGTTCGCGTCGTAAGATCGCGGGCACCGTAATCCTCGTTGCAGAAGGCGGCATGAGTCGTACCGAAATACCGGAGAGCGTGGCCGAGGCATTCGCCGGTGCGCTGGGTCAGACGGTGCCGGGTCTGTGTATCGGATCGTTGCGCGATGGTGTGGAAAGCTATGCCACGTACGGAGTTCGCAGTGTCGAGGATCCGGTTCCGGTCAACGAGGACACGCTGTTCCGGGTCGCGTCGATCAGTAAATTGATCACCGGCATGCTGCTGAGCCGGTTGCAGGTCAGCCCCGATGCCGCGGTCCGCGACTTCTTGCCGGCGTTCGCGCTGGCCGACCCGGCGGTCGCCGAACGGTTGACCGTACGCGATTTGCTGACCCACCGGTCCGGGTTCGCGTCGGATTACGCCCTGGACCGCCCGGCCGATGAACTGGACAAGGGCGCGCTGGCCCGGACGGTCGCCGATTTGGCCACGTCGCCACAGATCTCCCCGCTGGGCCGGTTTTACAGCTACAGCAACGCCGGATTCGTTGTGCTGGCGCGGATCGCCGAGGTCGTGGCCGACGAGCCGTACGAGCACGCCGCCCGCCGGCTGATATTCGAGCCGGCCGGCATGGAACGGTCGACGTTCTTCACCGACGACGCGATCACGTACCCGGTCGCGCTCGGCCATGGCGATACGCCGGCCCGGGTTGTTCGGCCGTGGGGTCGATCGCGCGCCCGCAATGGGGTGGGCGGGCTGATGACCACGGCCCGGGAGTTGATGGCGCTGACCCGGCAATTGGTGGCCGACCCACCAAAGGATTGGAAACCACTGGCCGAACGGTCCGAGCCCGGTCAGTACGTCGGGGTGGCCTGGCAGATCCGCGATATCCCGGGAATCGGCCGTACGGTCGGCCATCCCGGTCTGACCCGCGGCTTCGCCTCCCGGCTGACGATCGTGCCGGAAAACGGCCGCGCGCTGGTCATTCTGGCCAATTCGGATCGGGCCGGATTCGCGGTCGGCCGGGCCGCCGACGCATTTCTCGGCGCACCGGCCGAGCCAGAACCCGAATACCTGCCCGCGCCCGACGTCAGTGATTACATCGGCGTTTACACCGACGGCATGATCGACCTGCAGGTGACGCCGGCCGAGGATGGCGTGGCGATAACAGGCCCGGAAACGGTGTGGGCGCGGTTCAGCAAACCGGACGAGGGGCGGGGCGATCAGGGTCAGCTCGTACGGTTTATTCGTCATGACGCGGCCGTAGGCTGGCTCCGGATCGGTGACCGGATTCTGCGGAAATCGTCTTAGCACGGCCGGAACATGTAGTTGTTCACGTGCGCGCACAATGTGGTGCAGCGCTGCCAGCCGTTGTGCCAGATATACATGGCATATCCGCGCTGGCTCAGCCAGTTCAGCACATCGTCGGGCGAGTGTTGGTACCGCGTGATGTGCCGCGCCTCGATTTCGATCAGCAACGTGGGTCGGAATGATTCGACCGCATGTTCGCCGCCGCGGAGCACGTCCAATTCCCCGCCCTCGACGTCGATCTTCACAAAATCGAGCCGGGTGAGGCTATTTCGGGCGCACAAGCCGTCGAGAGTGTCGACCTCGACCATGACCTCGATTTCGCCGCGGAATTCGGCGTTCGAGCCGAGACCGTCGGTTTTCCAGGCCAGAAAGGATCGGCTCGACACCGGCTGGTAGCGGCCCATCGGCACGCTCATCGTGCCGCGGCCGGGTTCCGCACCGAGCGCGAGCACGTGCGGGCGGACGTTCCGTCCGTCCCGCGCCCGCAATACCCGCGACCATACGGTGTGGGCGAACGGCAGCGGTTCCACGCTGTGCACCTGTCCGCCGGGACCGGCCAGCTGCGAGAGCGTCAACGTATAGAGCCCGGCCGCGGAGCCCACGTCCACACAGACACTGCCTGGGGCGATCAGCTCGGACAGTCCGATCAATTCCTTTTCCACGTACGGAATTCGGCGGGCCAGTCCGTTGACCGCGGCGGCCGTGATTGAGCGGCGGTTGAGATAGGGCATCGGACTCCTCAGGACTCGGTCGTGGGCTCGCCCGAAACGGTATGACCGCGCCGGGCGCGCCCGCGTCAGCCGCGGGAGCGAAATCGCGGGTTGATCAACTGGCGACGTACATCTCCCGATGTATGCCAATCCGCCGCCGGAGGGATGGGCGCGCGTTCGGTCCAGTTGGGACACTGGGAAGGTGCATACGCCCTCGCGCAAGCTGGTGACGTTGATTCGGTTTTCCGGACCGGCGCCACGACCGACCCGGCGCATGTTGATCGTCGATGCCGTGATCGCCTTGATATTGGGCGTTTACGGCGTCACCGCCACCATCGCCAGCGAGGCTCACAGCGGCATCGTTCCGCCACCGCTGGCCTCGCCGTTCGCGCCGCAGATGACCGGTAGTGCCTACGCCTTTCGAGGCGACGAGACCAAGATCGTGTCGCTTACCGTGCTCGCCGCATTGGCGCTGGCGCTGCGGCGCCGATTTCCGCTCGGCACCTTCCTGATCGTGCTGGCGACAAGCGTCGGCATGCACGGGTTCGCGGTGCCGCGAGTCGTGCTGATCATGTGCCTGATCGGCGGTTACAGCGCGGCCCGGTACAGCCCGTACCGACTTGCGGTGGTGGCCAGCGTATTGCTCGCGGGCGCTTTGATCTCCGAGTACTTCGGCTCGGCTCTGCCCGATATCCCGAGCCTGCTTACGTCGTTCGTCGTTCTGATCCCGAGTACGCTGGCGGCCGATCTGATCCGTACCGGGAAATTGCGGGCGGCGGAAAATCGGGAACGGATCCGCGCGTTGGAACGCGAGCAGGCCGAGAGCGTAAAGCGGGCCGCCGAGCAGGAACGGGCCCGAATAGCGCGGGAACTACACGACGTGGTGACCCACAATGTGAGCGTGATGGTGGTGCAAGCTGGCGCGGCGCGCAAAATTATGGATATGGCTCCGGATCAGGCTCGGGAGGCATTGCTCGCGGTTGAGGCGAGTGGCCGCTCCGCGATGTCGGAGCTACGGCAGGTCATGGGCCTGTTGGCGCCCTCCTCCGACGACGTAGCGCTCGATCCGCAACCGGGTCTGGATCAGGTGGTGTCCCTTGTGGACCGGGTACGGGCCACCGGAATGCCGGTCGAGCTCACCGTGACCGGGACCGTACGGCCGTTGCCAGCGGGGATCGACCTGGCCGCGTACCGGGTCGTACAGGAGGCACTGACCAATACGATGAAGCACGCGGCCGGCGCATCGGCCCGAATTGCCGTGGATTACGGCGATGCGCTGTTACGGATTACGGTGACGGATGCCGGTGGAACACCGGCCCAGATTGTCAGCAGCGGTCGCGGGTTGATCGGGCTGCGCGAACGCCTCGCGGTGTATGAAGGCAGCGTGCAGACAACAAAGCAGAACGGCGGCGGATATCAGCTGCGGGCCGTCATTCCGTTGGAGGGCGCGTGAACGAACCACCGCGAGTTGTCATCGCCGATGACCAGGCCCTGGTGCGTACCGGATTCAAGCTGATTCTGGCTGCCGAGGGAATGGACGTTGTGGCGGAGGCCGCCGATGGGCTGGACGCGGTCGATGCGGTACGGCGAACCCGACCCGATGTGGTGCTGATGGACATTCGGATGCCGCAATTGGACGGTCTGGAGGCGGTTCGGCGCATTCTCACCGGAAAACCGGACGAGCCCAGCGTCATCATGCTCACCACATTCGATCTGGATCAGTACGTGTATGCCGCGTTGACTGCCGGTGCCAGCGGATTTCTGCTCAAGGACGTCACGCCCGAGCAATTGATCGCGGCGGTGCATTTGGTCCGGGCCGGCGATGCGTTGCTGGCGCCGTCGATAACCCGCCGCCTGGTCGAGCGATTCGCCCGTCCCAACGCGGATACGCCAGTGCCACACCGGGAACTCGGCACGCTGACGCCGCGTGAGCTCGACGTGTTGCGGCAATTGGCCAAAGGTATGAGCAACGCCGAATTGGCCGCTTATTTTCAACTGAGTGAGGCCACGGTAAAGACGCACGTGGCCCGAATACTGTCGAAATTGCAGTTGCGGGATCGCGTGCAGGCGGTGGTTGTGGCGTACGAAACCGGTCTGGTCAGCCCGATCAGTCGGCCACCCGCATGTTGAGCTCGACCTGCCATTTCGTTTTCCGCGGCTCGGTTCGCGGATCGGTCACGTACGCCTCGTACCTGCAGGCGAATCGGTCGCCCTCCGGTTCCTCACGCCGGTCCAGCGTCACCCCGTTGTCCTTGACCCACTGCTGCAACGCTTTGTTGGCCCGCAACGCGTGATCGCGGTAGGTCAGGGTCGCGTAATTCCCGGCTGGCAATACACCGGCGCGCACCCGCTCGTCTCCCGTTCGTCGATCCGGCGTAATCGCGCCGACCTCGATATCCATCGGACCGTTCATATCGATGACGTTCAATCGTAAGAATGTCCGATCGATGTTGGCGTTGTCCGGAAGCCATTCGTACAGCTCGGCCAACAGTTCGTCGCGTACCTTCAGCATGCCGCGGAAGGGCGTGACAACCCGAATACCCAGATAGTGCATTTCCGGCCGTTGTTCGATGCGTGGTTCACGGATGATCTCCATCGGCACTCCCTTGACGGCGAAATGGTGTCTGGACCGTACTGCGTCGTTGACACGGTAGGTTGCCGGTGTGACAGATAACGGGCCTTCGCGGGCGGGCGCGATCGGGTTCGCCGCGGTGATCGGCGGCATCGCTGGCGCAGCCTGGAACGCGCACCGGGGTGGACGGGCCACGGCCCTCGGCGCGGGAATCGCGGCGGTCGGGTTGGCTACCGGTGAGGCGGTGGCCCGGGCCCGACAGCGCCCGGGCGAGATTCCGGCGCTGTGGCAGCGGATCGCGGTCAGCGGCGCCCTGATCGCCCCGCTGGGTTGGACAGCAGGCCGATCCGCACGGGTAGGCCCGGTGGCGGTCGGAACCGCGACTGGCATGCTCGCCGGCCTGCTTGGGGTACGTCCGCAAAAGGTCTTGTTCGGACCGGTTTTCGGCGCTTTCGTGGGACGCGCGCTCGCTGCCAGGCGCGAACCGGTGGCGGCCTCGGTGGTCGCCAGTACGGCGATGGTCGGCTACCGCGTCGCCTCGTCGTTGGTGTTCCGGGATCCGCAGGTCAGCCTGCTGGCGGAACGGGTGAGCGCCGCCGAATTGCCGTTTGTGGTGCCGCGGGAATCGCGGACGACCTACGTCGGCACCGGTTATATCCGTGACCTGGCCGAGGTGCTGGGCGGTGAATACGTTGCTGACGCCGACGACATTGGCATTGTCGCGTCGCTTGACGAATTGGCCGGTCCGGATTTCGATCCGGCGACCGTCGACCCGTTGGTCCGCGAGTTTTACGAGCGCACAACCCGATTTCGGCTGGATATCGTGCCGGAGTGGCGGACCTGGGTCCGTCCCGGTTATCTGCTGTATCGCACCTTTGTCGCCCGGCCGTTGGGTCAGGCCAATGTACCGATGAACCAGCGCGCCACCCAACGCGGCGTCAACAGCCGGATTGACACGATCAGCCTGCCCGACGCGGATATCGCCGTACGAGGGTGGATTCGGGCGTTCGCCGACACCGACGAGCCTATTTACGTAGGCATTTATACGACGTACCGGCACGAGGGCCGCGGTTACGTCAGCGTCGGTTTTCCAGTGCCACATGGCAGCTTCACCGCGACCCTGCTGCCGCGGGCTCGCTCCGGCGGCGGATTGATACTGACCAGCCGCAGCGAACTCGACCATCCCGGGCACTATCTGACCTATGTGGACCCCGAGACACGCGACCTCACCGCGCTGGCGGTTCACGGTTTCGCCGAGCAACTGGACGTCTACGTCGAGGACGGCGAATTACGGGCCGAGCACGCCTTTTCCGTGTTCGGCTTACCGTTTCTGGTGCTGCATTACCGCATGCACCGGAAACCGTCTTAGCGCGCCCATTCCTCGTAGCGACCAACCGCGATGAAACCGAGCGATTCATAGAGTCGCTGTGCCATGGGCGTCGATTGCAGAGTGGCGGTTGTAGCGCCATCCTGCTCGGCCGCCGCGAGCACGTGCCGTACCAGCTTCGTGGCCAGTCCGCGCCGACGCCAGGCCGGCGCGGTCCCAACGGTATAAAGCCCGCAATCGCGGCCGTGCCGGAATGTCCAGGCGCCGGCCACCGCGACCTCGTCGCGTACCAACACCCAAGCAGCGAGGCCTTTCACCTTTTCCGGTTCGCCGAGGTCGGCCGTGGGGACGGGCTGATTGCCGGCCCGGAGCGCGTCCGCGAGCGAGCACGGGCGCACGTCGTCTCTCGGCATCCGGGACTGCAGGGTCGCGTGCATGACCAGCGTCGTGGTGTCACGGGTCAGGCGGCTGACGGCGTGTATTGCGTCAGGTTCGGCAAAATCGGCGGCCTGGCTGGGAATCCACAATGCCCAGGAGTCGATGCCGGCGTCGTTGTACACGCTTGTTGCCCAATCGGCGGCGTCGTCAGTCAGTGCGATCGCGTTATTGAGCGGTTGCCAGGCCGGAAATACCGCGGCAACCGCGGCCGACGATTGGATGAGGTGCGCTCCGGCTGACGTTTGGGCGAGTGCCGCCCAACTGCCGATCAGCGTCTCCTGTCCCGGCAGCATGGTGTTATCCAGCGACCAGCGCCGGGTCCTGATTGGCCCGGCTCAGCGAATCGGCGATAAAGCCGCTGGCCTTCAGCTCCTCGACCAATTCCCGTAGGAACTGTACGGTCTCGGGCCGCTTGTTCTTGGCCGTACCGACCGCCTGCTGGATTTGCATGAAAGCGCCGTCGATCAAGCGGAATTCGGGATGTGTCGCGACGAATTCGGTCATCGGCTGCCGAATTCCGGCCGCTACCTCGAGGCCCTGGGCCAGGAATTCATCCACGCCCTCCTCGCCCCGGACAATGGTCGCGTTTTTCAGCATACGGGTGAGAAAGAGGTCGTACGCCGAGCCGTGCTTGACACCGATCCGCACTCCATCTCGGTCCACGTCCTCGCTCGCTGTGATCGTTGAGGTTCCGGGCACCGCGAATACGCCTTCGATCACCACATACGGGGTGGTGAAGGCGATCTCGCCTGCACGCGCCGGTTCGATCGCGAGGAAACACAGGTCGGCGTTGTTCTCGATCACGGCTTCAAAGGATTTACGAGCCGCGTCGAAACACCGAAATTCCACCGGCACGTCCAGCCGCCGGGCAACTTCGGCCGCGATATCGACCGTGATGCCGCTCGGCGCCGCGGGCGTCCCCTGGGCCAACACGGGATTTCCCAGATTGATCGAGGCCCGCAGGACCCCGCTCGGCGCCAGATCGTCGATGATGGTCATCTGGTAGGGCAATTGATCGTCGCTCATGCCGGTCGGTCTCCTCACGGTCAGGCTCGTCAACGTCAGCGTCGCCGTGCCAGTCGATTGAGCGCAATGCTTTTTGTCGGTACAGTCCGATACTTTCACGGCCATGGCTGATCTAGCAGACCGACAGTTGCCAACCTGGCTGCGGCGACCTGACGACAGCAGTCTCTTCCCTGGCGGGTGGCTCAATGCAGGTAGGCATCTACATCGAGGGATACAACCTCTACTACGGTGGACGGGCTCTCTCAAATGGCCAAGGGGTGCGTGGTTGGCGATGGCTGGACCTGCGGCGACTCGTATCAGATTTGCGGGTCGAGCACGAGCAGATATCGGCCAACGCGGTTACTAGCCGGATTGTGTATTGCACGGCTCGGATTGATGCGGGCAACAACCCGCGCGGCGCGGCTGAACAAGATATTTATCTGAAGGCGTTGCTGTCGTCGGGCAGCGTGGACTATATCGAATGCGGAAACTACATCAGCAAGGTCGTCAAGCGTCCGCTTGCCACCGTCAATCGACGTCGAAAGCCGGTCATCGTCACATCAGAATGGCCGATTAAGGCCCTGCAACAAGGATTGTCGATCCCAGACGCACGGTTTATGGCGTCCGTCGCGACATGGGAAGAAAAAGGATCAGATGTTAATGTCGCCTCGCATCTCCTGGTTGATGTGCTTGACCACTGGCTCGGGACAGGCCCGGTCGCAGCTGCTCCGCACTCGGCCGCTCTTGTTGATCATGAAGTTCCCGACAAAAACGTCGGCGTGTCGTCGGCGTGTCATGCAGGGAACTTCATGATCAACATCTCGGAGTCGGGGGAGGTCCTGGACTGTCAGTCCGCCTCGGCCAGGACGCTGATCGTGGGCCGCCG
>JBEDUI010000172.1:0-53955 GCA_040414495.1 Mycobacteriales bacterium | reverse complement strand
CGACCCGGATCCAGATCGACCAAGCCGGACCGCGCAAACCGCGACGTTCACCCAGCCCACGGGTATCCAGCTCACCCAGCCGAACCGCTCCAAACCGCGACGTTCAAGGTCACCCGGCCGAACCGTTCCAAACCGCGACGTTCACCCAGCCCACCGGTATCCAGCTCACCCAGCCGGACCGCTCCAAACCGCGACGTTCACCCACTCCACCGGTAGCCAGATCGCCCATCGGACGACAGCACCGATGACCTAATCTGGGGCCATGGACCCGTCGACGCAGCGCCTGTTGGAGCGCTCCCGCGAGTTTCTGCGCGGGTCCATTGAGGACCAACCGCGATTGTCCGACGCGGCCGCTGTCGCCTGCATGTCGCAATTCCATTTCCATAGGAAATTCACCCGCACATACGGCGAAACTCCGCACGCATTTACCACGCGCGCGAAAATCGACCGGGCCAAAACTCTACTGGCCACATCGGACCTGACCGTGCTCGAAATCTGCTTATCCGTAGGCTATTCGAGCGTCGGCACGTTCTCGCGACGATTCACCGAATTGGTCGGCCGTTCACCTTCGGATTATCGCCGCGGCGTACGACCGACCATTTTTGTGGTACCAGAAATGATTCCTCCACTGTGGACTCCGAGTTTCATACCGCGTTGTTTTATCGGTGGCTGGAGCCAAACCTAACGACATCCACCGCATTTATGCGTGGGCCCGCCCGGTCCGTACCTTCAACCGAAACCCCCGCCCACAAGTTGTTGATCATGAAGTTTCCAACGGCAACTCCGGCGTGTCGTCGGCATGTCGCGCGGCTTTCTCCATGATCAACAAGTGGGGAACAGGTCCGGGTTGAGCAAGATCCGAGATGCCGCCGGACGGTCGCTGTCCTAGCGTCGACAGCACACGACTTAGCGAGGAGAACGCCATGATCCAACGGGTGTCACATATCAGCGTCTACGTATTGGACCAGGAATCCGCGCACGATTTCTACGTCAATAAACTTGGCTTCGAGGTCCGGACTGACATGCAATTCGGCGACAGCATGCGCTGGCTGACGGTCAGCCCGAAGGGCCAGCCAGATCTGGAGATCTCGCTGATGCCGGTCGAGGCTGTACCGCACCTGACGCCCGAGCAGGCAGGCATGTTGCGCGAACTGGTCAAGAGCGGCACATTCGGCGCTGGCGTTCTGGAAACCGATGACGCCCAGCGCGATTATGCCGAGCTCACGGCCAACGGCGTCGAATTCACCCGGCCGCCGGAGGAGCAGTTTTACGGCATCGAGGCATTGTTCCGCGATGATTCTGGCAACTTCTTCAGCTTGACGCAGCGGACCACCAAGTAGCACCACCGGCCGGCCGGATCGGCGCGGCCCAAGCTGCCCACCCATCCAGTGTTGATCATGCAAAAATGGCTCGCGGCTCGCCGAGCAGGCCCACCAAATCTGCATGATCACCAGCGTCGGTCGGCGCATCTTTGATCGAAACTGCGCCGCAGCTCGTGGGCTCGCACGCGAACCTGACGGGGTGGGCGGGCATAGGACCGGCGGCGCGGTGGAGACGGCGCGCGTGCGGACCTGGTGACCCCGGATCCGGCAGCCGCAATCGACCCGAATGCCTCCCGGCGACCATGATCGCGAGTGGATTTGGTACGGATTTCGGTACCAAATCCACTCACGATCATGGTCTACCGGCCGAGTAAGGCTGGTGCCACAAGGTGGTCCCACGACGTGTCGGCCCGGCGCATTCCGCCAGGCGGCCGAGCAATGAGTCGCCGCGGCATCCCGCTCGGGGCCGATCCGGGATCAAGATCGTGATGGCGTTCGTCGCGATTTGATTGACGAAAGCCATCACGATCATGGCCACCCAGCGATTGGGCCACCCATCGCGGGCCGATTGGGGTCATCCAGCAGAGGTTGGGTCGTGCAACGAGAGTTAGTCGCCCGAATCCACCTGGTCGCCGGCGGAGGTTGGGCGCCTGACAAAGGCGTGGCCCCTGACAAAGGCGTGGTCCCCTGACAAAGGGTGGATGCCTGGCAGAGCGGAGTCGCCTGTCAGGAGTTGATCGCCGCCACATCTTGGTCGCATGACAGCCGGTGGGCTTGGACGCCGATGCCGCGGCGCACGGCCAGCGGGACTTAGTCGCCCACCGGCACTCAGTCGCCCGGCCCACGTATGGCGACCTGAAGTGCGGCACGCAAAAGGCGGGGTCGGTGTGAACCGACCCCGCCTCTTGGTGGGTTGCTACGTACTACTTACTCAGCGATCGCAGTGCCGCCGCCGGACGCCTCACCCGTACCGCCCACACCAACCGGCGGGGTGTCCGGGAGCGTGCCGGGCTTGGGCTCACCGCGGAAGGTGAACTTCGCGGTGTCGCCGTCGCCCTCGACGTCGACCACAACGATCTGGCCGGGCTGCAGGTCGCCGTACAGGATCTTCTCCGACACCTGGTCCTCGATCTCCCGCTGCACGGTCCGACGCAACGGCCGGGCACCGAGCACCGGGTCGAAGCCCCGCTTGGCCAGGGTCTCCTTGGCCTTCGCGGTCAGCTCCAGCCCCATGTCCTTGTTCTTCAGGGCGGCGTCGACACGCGGCAGCATGATCCGCTCCAGGATGTCGACGATGTTGTCCTGAGTCAGCTGGTGGAACACGATGATGTCGTCGATACGGTTCAGGAACTCCGGGCGGAAGTGCTGCTTCAGCTCGTCGTGGACGCGCTGCTTCATCCGCTCGTAGTTGCTGCTGTCGTCATCGCTGGCCTGGAAACCGATGCTGACGGCCTTGGCGATGTCCCTCGTACCGAGGTTCGTCGTCATGATCAGCACGGTGTTCTTGAAGTCGACGATCCGACCCTGACCATCGGTCAGGCGACCGTCCTCCAGCACCTGGAGCAGCGTGTTGAAGACGTCGTTGTGCGCCTTCTCCACCTCATCGAACAGCACCACCGAGAACGGCTTGCGCCGCACCTTCTCGGTCAGCTGACCGCCCTCGTCGTAGCCGACGTACCCCGGAGGGGCACCGACCAGACGGGACACCGTGTACCGGTCGTGGAACTCGCCCATGTCCAGCTGGATCAGCGAGTCCTCGTCCCCAAACAGGAACTCCGCCAACGCCTTGGACAGCTCGGACTTACCAACACCGGACGGGCCGGCGAAGATGAACGAACCACCCGGACGCTTCGGGTCCTTCAACCCGGCGCGGGTACGACGGATCGCCTGCGAGACCGCCTTGATGGCCTGCTCCTGGCCGATGATCCGCTTGTGCAGCTCATCCTCCATGCGCAGCAGCCGGGAAGTCTCTTCCTCGGTCAGCTTGAAGACGGGGATGCCGGTCCAGGTCGCCAACACCTCGGCGATCTGCTCGTCATCGATCTCGGCGACGACGTCCATGTCGCCGGCCTTCCACTCCTTCTCGCGCTGAACCTTCTGCGCGAGCAGCTGCTTCTCCTTGTCACGCAGCGAAGCGGCCTTCTCGAAGTCCTGCGCGTCGATCGCGCTCTCCTTGTCGCGGCGCACCTCGCTGATCCGCTCGTCGAACTCACGCAGGTCCGGCGGCGCGGTCATCCGGCGGATCCGCATCCGGGAGCCGGCCTCGTCGATCAGGTCGATGGCCTTGTCCGGCAGGAACCGGTCGGAGATGTAGCGGTCGGCGAGCGTCGCCGCGGCAACCAGCGCCGCGTCGGTGATCGAGACGCGGTGGTGCGCCTCGTACAGATCGCGCGACCCCTTCAGGATCTCGATCGTGTGCGCCAGCGATGGCTCGTGCACCTGGATCGGCTGGAAGCGGCGCTCCAGCGCAGCGTCCTTCTCCAAGTGCTTGCGGTACTCATCGAGCGTGGTGGCGCCGATGGTCTGCAGCTCACCGCGGGCCAGCATCGGCTTGAGGATGCTGGCGGCGTCGATCGCGCCCTCGGCGGCGCCCGCTCCGACCAGCGTGTGCAGCTCGTCGATGAACAGGATGATGTCGCCGCGGGTACGGATCTCCTTGAGGACCTTCTTCAGCCGCTCTTCGAAGTCACCGCGATACCGCGAGCCGGCCACCAGGGCACCGAGGTCGAGCGTGTAGAGCTGCTTGTCCTTCAACGTCTCGGGCACGTCGCCCTTGACGATGGACTGCGCCAGCCCTTCCACGACCGCGGTCTTCCCGACGCCGGGCTCACCGATGAGCACCGGGTTGTTCTTCGTACGGCGGGAGAGCACCTGCATCAGGCGCTCGATTTCCTTCTCCCGGCCGATGACCGGATCCAGCTTGGATTCACGGGCGGCCTGGGTCAGGTTGCGACCGAACTGGTCAAGGACCAGCGAGGTCGACGGCGTGCCCTCACCAGCACCGGCGGAGGCCGTCTCACCCTTGCCACCCTGGTAGCCCGACAGCAGCTGGATGACCTGCTGGCGGACACGGTTGAGGTCAGCACCGAGCTTGACCAGGACCTGAGCGGCTACGCCCTCACCCTCGCGGATCAGGCCGAGCAGGATGTGCTCGGTCCCGATGTAGTTGTGGCCGAGCTGCAGCGCCTCACGCAGCGACAGCTCAAGGACCTTCTTCGCCCGCGGGGTGAACGGGATGTGCCCGGACGGAGCCTGCTGGCCCTGTCCGATGATCTCCTCTACCTGCTGGCGGACTCCCTCCAGCGAGATGCCGAGGGACTCAAGTGCCTTCGCGGCTACGCCCTCGCCCTCGTGGATCAATCCGAGCAGGATGTGCTCGGTCCCGATGTAGTTGTGGTTGAGCATCCTGGCCTCTTCTTGAGCCAGAACGACTACACGTCGTGCTCGGTCGGTGAACCTCTCGAACATCGTCACTCCTCACGCGCCTCGCGGCATCGTGCGGGGAACCGGGCCGTCCAGTCCTGCAACGGGCACCCGCCTGTCTATGACCACTCTAATGGTGACCACCGACACCCTCACCCCTATGTGTGTTCCCTGCGTCATTACAAATACGTTTCGTCCGACCTGCTTGGCCGAGCCATCTGCTCCAACGAGCGAGCGGACGTCGCCCTTCCCGACGCGCGTACGCCGAGAGCGAAACCCGCCGGTCCGGCTGCGGCCCAGACCGACTCACGGCATCAGACCGCGTTACGCAGTGTCACCGCGCGCGGTCCGACTCCGGCGAGTGGTTCAGGGATCCCCTAGACCACCAGATAGCTGAACCACCAGATAGGTTTGGGCCCATGGGCGACACCACCGCGGATACGGCGGCGAACCTTGGGTCCAACACCAACCGACGAGAAGAGCTGCGCGCCGTCCTGCTGGATGTCGGCGGCGTGCTGCTGGTCCCCGATCCGGTCCGGGTCGGAGAAGTGACTGCCTCGCACGGTGGCACCGACGATACGGAGTCCCTGATACGGGCTCACTTTGGGGCGATCTGCGCCGCTGACGACGGAACTGCACTGGACTGGCGGCGTTACGACCACGAGTTGCTGGTACGGGCGGGAGTGCCCGAGGACCGTATCGATGCCGGCGCCGAGGCGGTCGCGGCGGCCTATACCCGGCAGAATGTCTGGGATCACCCGCTACCGGATGCGGCGACCGGATTGGCCGCGCTGACCAAGACCGGGCTGCGGCTGGGCATTGTGTCCAACTCCGACGGGACGGTCGAGCAGACCCTGCGCGACGTCCAGCTGTGTCAGGTCGGATCCGGGCCGGGCGTGCCGGTCGAGGTCCTCATCGACAGCGAGGTGGTCGGGGTGGCCAAGCCCGATCCGGCGATCTTCGGGTTCGCGTTGGACGCCATGGGCCTGCGGGCCGATCAGGCGATCTACGTCGGCGACACCCGGACGTTCGATGTGGCCGGAGCGCGCGCGGCCGGCCTGCACCCGGTGCATGTCGACCCGTACTCGTACTGCCCCCAGCGGGACGATCACGAGCACGTGACCGGGGTGGCCGAGCTGGCCGCGCGCCTCGATGGAGCCGGAAGCGATCAGCGCGAGTTGTTGTAAAGCTCGACCAACCGGCTCGGGATCCGGCCGCGGTCGCTGACGTCGTGCCCCTTCTTACGGGCCCACGTACGAATTGCGGCCGCCTGCTCGCGATCGATCGGAGCGTACGGCGTGCGGACGCCATTGGTAGCCGCCGGAGCTGGCGCCGGCGCCGGCGAGCTCTCCGAACGACGGGCGGCCGCAATGTAATCGGCGAGAGCCTGTCGCAACGCCGAGGCGTTTTTCTTCGACAGGTCGATCTCGTAACTCTCGCCGTCGAGGCCGAACGCCACCGTCTCGTCTGCGTCGCCGCCATCGATGTCGTCAACGAGAACGACTCTCTTCGCCACGTCTGTTCCTTCCTTACCGACCGCGCTCAGGTCCGCGGTTGGTGCATGATGCTCGGAATTTGTCTTCGGCCGCTCTTTTTCCGGCTCGACGAATGCAGGATACAGCGACACTATTCCGGCCTGACGAAGGGGAAGAGCAGCGTTTCGCGGATTCCGCGACCAGTGAATACCTGCATCATCCGATCGATACCGGCGCCCATTCCGCCGGTCGGTGGCATGCCGTATTCAAGTGCTCGCAGAAAGTCTTCGTCGAGTTGCATGGCCTCCGGATCTCCTTGTGCCGCGGCAAGAGACTGTGCGACCAGTCGTTCCCGTTCGATAACAGGGTCGACCAACTCGGAGTACGCGGTCGCACGTTCCACCCCGCCGATGTACAGATCCCATTTCTCCGCAACACCAGCCTTCGTACGGTGTTGCCGGGTCAATGGGCTGGTGTCAATGGGATAGTCGCGGATGAACACCGGACCTTCGAGCTTTTCCTCACACAGCGCTTCGAGTAATTCCTCGACGAGCTTACCGGCGGGCCATGCCGGATTCACAGGGATATCCCGCTTCTCCGCCAACGTACGGAGGGTTTCGAGTGGAGTGTCCGGTGTGATCGGCTCGCCGACCGCATCAGAAACCACGTCGTACAAGGAGAGTTGCGGCCAGTCGCCGCCGAGCTCTATCTCGACTCCGTCGAACTGCTTGACCGTGGTGGAACCGCCCAACGCACGGGCCGCGTTTTGGTAGAGATCCTGGGTCAACGTCGCCATCGTGTTGTAGTCGGCATACGCCTCGTACGCCTCCAGCATCGCGAACTCCGGCGAATGCGTGGAGTCCGCGCCTTCATTGCGCAATACCCGGCCGATCTCGTAGACCTTCTCGATTCCGCCGACCACCGCACGCTTGAGCGGTAACTCCAAAGCAATACGCAGGTAAACGTCGACATCAAATGCGTTGAAGTGTGTGGTAAATGGCCGAGCCGTCGCACCGCCGTGGGTCAGTTGCAACATCGGCGTTTCGACCTCGGTGTAACCGCGGTTCATCAGCGTCTGCCGCAGCGACCACAGCACGGCCGCGCGTGCATCAACCATCCGGCGCGCCTCCGGGCGGACAATCAGGTCGACGTACCGCTGCCGGACCCGGGTCTCCTCGCTCATCGGCTTGTGTGCCACCGGAAGCGGCCGCAACGCCTTGGCCGCCAACTGCCACGAGTCGGCCAACACCGACAACTCGCCCCGGCGCGAGGTGATGACCTCGCCGGAGATGAAGACGTGGTCGCCCAGATCAACGTCGGCTTTCCAGGCGGCCAGGGATTCCGGGCCGACCTTGTCCAGCGACAACATTGCCTGCAACTCCGTGCCGGCACCCTCGCGTAGCGTCGCAAAGCACAGTTTGCCGGTGTTACGGATGAAAATCACCCGACCGGCAATGCCGACCTTCTCGCCGGTCGAGATGTCCGGGGGCAGGTCCGGGTGCGCGGCCCGGATCTCGGCCAGGGTGTGCGTCCGCGGCACCCCGACCGGGTACGGCTCGACGCCGGCAGCCCGCAACCGGTCGAGCTTTTCCCGGCGCACCCGCATCTGCTCGGGCAGGTCATCGCCGGTAGCTTGATGTTCATTCACCCGCTAAACCCTAAACGGCGTTAATCCGCGGCACGTGAGCGGCCTGACAGTGACCAGTGGTCGGCACAGGAGGATACGGTCCGGTGAGCGAAGAGACGAGCGTAAAAGCCGGCTATGGCGGCGCATTTGACGTAGCGGCCGATTCGTACGAACGCGCCCGCCCAGGCTACCCGGACGACGCGATCGGCTGGTTGGTGCCGAAGGCGGGTGCGCGGGTACTGGATCTGGGTGCCGGAACGGGCAAGCTGACCCGGCAGTTGGTCGCGGCCGGGCATGACGTGGTGGCGGTCGAACCGCTGCCGGCGATGCGTGCGGCGCTCTCGACCGCGGTGCCGCAGGCGCAGGCGTTGGCCGGCTCGGCCGAGCAGATTCCGTTGTCCGATGGGGAAGTTGACGCGGTTGTGGTGGGGCAGGCCTGGCATTGGTTCGATCACCGGACCGCCGCCCGCGAGATCGCCCGCGTGCTGCGGACCGGCGGCACTGTCGGCCTGGCCTGGAATTTCGCCGACGAACGGGTCGAGTGGGTGGCGACCCTGTGGCGGATGATGCACTCGGCCGACGGCGTCGCGCCGTACGAGGGCATGCGCGGTGAGGGCGATCCGCCGACGTTGGGGACGGCGTTCGACCCGGCCCAGTCCCGCATGTTCAGCCACGACCAGCCGATGGATCCGGCGTTGTTGCTGGATTTGGTTCGCTCGCGTAGCTACGTGATCCGGCTGTCGGAGGAACGCCGGTCGCAGTTGCTCGATTCGGTTTCGGAGTTGATCCGGAGCGATCCGGCGCTGGCCGGCCGGGACACTTTCCCGTTGCCGTACCGGACGCGGTGTTGGCGGGCGGTACGGCGTTAGGGCGTGTCGCTTAAGTCTTGGCCGTCCGCGCGGTGAGCCACTAGCCCAGCGTCAGGCCGATGTTGTCGATAAGGTGCGTGGTTCCGACCCGGCCGGAGACCAACAATCTGGCCGGCCCGGTCCGTGGTGCCGGTCCGAGATCGGGCGCGGCCAGGTGCAGATAGTCCAGATCCAGGGCCGGTTCGGCTTTCAGTACGGCCTGAGCAGCCTGCAATGCCGAGTCCGCACCGTTGTCGGCCGCCCGTACCCCGGCCCGTAACGCGCGGGACAACGCCAGCGCGGCCTTTCTGTCCGATGTGGACAGGTAGCGATTCCGGCTGGACAGTGCGAGTCCATCGGGCTCGCGTACGGTCGGTACGGCGACAATTTCGGCGTCGATATCGAGGTCGCGCACCATTCGCCGGACCAGCACCAACTGCTGATAGTCCTTCTCGCCGAAAAACGCCGCGTCGACCGGCGCGACCGCGTGCAACAACTTGCATACGACAGTGAGCACCCCGGCGAAATGCCCGGGCCGGATCGCACCCTCCAATTCGGACCCCAACTGTCCAGGATGGACAGTCACTTGTGGATCGCCGTCCGGGTACATCACGTCCGGGGTGGGCGCGAAAACGACATCGACCCCCTCGTCCTGACAAACAGCCAGATCGTCGGCGAACGTACGCGGATAGCGGTCGAGATCCTCGCCCGGGCCGAACTGCAGCGGGTTGACGAAAATCGTCACCACGACGGTCTCGCAGCGCGCCCGGGCGGTACGCATCAACGCGATATGTCCCTCGTGCAACGCACCCATCGTCATGACGACCCCGCGGGACCCGGTCCGGGTGGTCAACTCGGTCGCGACGTCGGCCCGGGTCCGGGTCACGACCGTATCGGGACTCACATCCACGCTCCGTCGGAACGACCATCGGCCAACACACCCAGCAGCGCTTCGGCCTGGCTGGCATCCAGCCGGCCGGCGGCCAGGGCCCGGTCGGCCGTAAGTCGGGCCAACGCGACGTAGATGGCGACCGAGTCCGGGGCCTGCCGGCGCAGCGTCGTCAGGTGCGTGTGGACAGTCCCGGCATCGCCCCGGGCGACCGGGCCGGTCAGGGCTGCGTCGCCGCTGCGTAAGGCGTTATCCAACGCGGCGCCGAGCAGCGGCGCGAGCACCAGGCCCGGCTGCTCGACCCCGGCCCGGCGCAGCAGGTCGGCCGCCTCGGCGACCAGCGTGACCAGATGGTTCGCCCCGACCGCCAACGCGGCGTGGTACAGCGGCCGGGCCTCGTCCTCGATCCACACCGGCTCGCCGCCCATCTCGACCACCAGCGCTTCGGCCACCGGTCGCAGCGGCGCCGGCGCGGTGACGCCGAAGCAGATGCCCGCGATCCGGTCGGCATCCTCCGGCCGGCCGGTGAACGTCATCGCCGGATGCAACGCCAGCGGCAACGCGCCACTGCGGGCCGCCGGCTCCAATACGCCCAGGCCATGAGCGCCACTGGTGTGCACAACCAGTTGCCCGGATCGCCATTGTCCGGTCTCGGCCAACCCGGCCACCAACTGCGGCAACGTGTCGTCGCCCACCGCCAGCAGCACCAACTCGGCCTGCCGCACCACCTCGTCGGCCGGCAGCAGCGGAACGCCGGGTAGGTGCCGCTCGGCCAACCGCACCGAGGACCGGGACACCCCGGAGGCCGCCACGACGTGATGACCGGCGCGGGCCAGAGCCGCGCCCAGCACCGAACCGACCCGGCCGGCGCCGATGACACCGACGGCCAGCCGACCGGCCCGCTGCGTCGTATCCATCGCCTGGCCTCCTGCTCTTAACCCGTGCCGTCCACGATTGCATCGACCGTCGAGGCTACCGCCCGACGCGAGGCGCGGGGTGGCGGCAAAGACAGCATTCGGGCTCGCGTATCGACGCCCACTCCGGACAGAATAGAGATTCACGACGAGAGGAACGCCGAATGCGCACTCGCAGGCTCGGCCGGCTCGAGCACCAGAGCTCGGTCATCATTTACGGCGCGGCGATGCTGTCGCGGGTAACCCAGGATGTCGCCGACCGTTCGATCCAGGAAGCCCTGGACGGCGGGATCAACCACTTCGATGTGGCGGCCAGCTACGGCGACGCCGAACTGCGGCTCGGCCCGTGGATGTCGCGGATCCGGGACCAGATCTTCCTGGCTACCAAGACCGGTGAACGGGACGCGGGTCCGGCCTACGAACAGATCAACGCCTCGCTGCAGCGACTGCAGACCGACCACGTCGACCTCATCCAGCTGCACGGGGTCGGCGACCTGGCCGAATTGGACAAGGTAACCGGCGCCGGTGGTGCCCTCGAAGCGGCGATCCGGGCTCGCGACGAGGGTCTGGTCCGGGCGATCGGCATCACCGGGCACGGCCACGAGGCGCCGGCCACGCATCTGGAGGCGCTGCGTCGCTTCGACTTCGACACGGTGCTGACGCCGATCAATTACACCTTGTCCAAGCGCGAGGATTATTACCGCGATTTCCTGTCGCTGGCCGAGGAAATCCGCCGCCGCGACCTGGGTTTCTTCACGATCAAGTCCGGAGCCAGGCGCAACTATCAGACCGAGGAACGTACTCACTCGACCTGGTACGAGCCGCTCACCGAGCAGGACAAGATCACCGCGTCGGTCGCCTGGGTGCTTTCGCACGAGGCGATTACGGGCGTGCCCAGCGCCGGCGACGTACGGCTGCTGAACATGTTCCTCACCGCTGAGCGGGAGGGCGCGAATATGACCGCGGCCGAGGCAGCCTCGGTCCTTGAGGGCGTGGACGACTACAGCTCGCCGTTCATCAACTCGATATAGCCAAGCGAGAAATGCCCGGCCACCGCTGGAAAGCGGTGGCCGGGCATTTTTGGTTTTTGGTAATTAACGCTGCTGGCGCATCCGGGACAGTACGTCGTTGTCCTCGTTGTCATCGCGGTAACGCCGACGACGCCGCCCGGCGGTTGATTCGTTTCCGCCGGTCGTCTGCTGATTCGGGCTCTCGAATTGGCCCGAATTCTGTTCGGTTTCGCTCTCGGCCGCGCGTCGATGGCGGCGGCCGGCACGGGCCGGCTCGGCGGCGGAGGCGGATCCGTCGGACTGACTGCCGCTGGACTGATTGCCGCTGCCGACCGAGGCGCCCCCGGCCGCGACGGTCGGGCCACTGCTCAGCGACGGATCGGCCGGCCATGGAACCTGCGGGCCGGAAAGCGCGCGATAGCGACCGGTTCCGCTCGGCCGGGCGTACCGGCCCGTCCCGCCGCCCAGCGCCGTATACCGGCCGGTTCCGCTGCTCACCGGGGTGTAGCCGCCGGCCGACCAGTTGTTGGTCGACCCGAACGCCGGCCACGAGCCGGTCGATGACGATGCGCCGGAGCCGAGGCCGTTGACGCCGCCCAAGTTCGGACCTTTGAAGCCACTGGGCCAGCTGCCGGTGCCACTCGCCACACCGATACCGGCCGGCATCGGGCCGAACAGCGGGTCCGGACCGCCGCCCTCGGCCGCCGCTCGAGCCGACTGGTCCTGGCCGGAGTCCTCGCGCCGGTCCGGCTCGCTCACGCTGGCGGCCGCAACCGGACGGGGGGTCGGCGACGGCCGACGCGCCGGCGGGGAAGTCGAGGAGTTGCCCGCCGACTCGGCCTCGACCGGGCCGAGCAGCCGCGGCAATGACGTAGTGCCGCCATCTACCGGACCGCGATAACTCTGCGCCGATTCCAACGCGCGAGCGCCGTTTTCGCTTCTCTCCAGGCCGATTCGGCCGCTCTGCTGCTCCAGCACCTGCCGGTCGCCGGTAAGCCGGGTCGATTCGGCCTGCACCGCGAACCGTTCCAGCCGCAACTCGCCGTTCAAGCGCTCGGCCAGTTCCTTACGCAACGAGCCGAGCTGCGCCCGTACCTCACTGAGGTCCTGCTGCAGGCCGTTCTCCAACTCGCGCCGCATCGACACCTCGAGCCGCAGCTCGTATTCGCGGCGGGCGGCCACCTCGCGGTCGATCTCCAACTGGTAGGTGTGCCGCAACTCGGCCTCGCGGTCCTCGGACATCTCGCCGTCGCGACGGGGCCGGCCGCTGGCCAGCAACGCCAGCACGCACGCCCACACCGCGGCAAAGACCGCCGCTTTGAGATAGCGCGGGTCATCGGTCAGGATCAGCGCCGCCGCAGCGGCGACCGCCAGAACGGCTCCTGCGGTCAGGCAGATGCCACGAACCGCCGTACGCTTTTGCGGATAGTGGTCTTCGCCCATCGGGGCCGCTCCACCGCCTCCACCTGACATGTAGCCCAAGGTTACGTCCACATACCAAATCCACCGATGCCCGGTCACAACGGTCGGGAAAGGGCCATCATCTTCCGCTTGTACCGATGCTGTCCAGACCGTCAGTGAATTTCTGCCGGCTTACAGCAAATTCTTTGACTTCAGATACGCCGACGCGACCTCGCCCGGCTTCTGCTGTCCCACGTCGACTTTGGCATTGAGTTGGGCCAGATCCTGCGTTGTGAGCGTGGCGGTCAACTTGTTCAATGCCGCTGCCATATCGGGCTTGAGCTTCTTGGTGTTGACGATCGGCACCAGATAATCCGCGTTCTGCAGCTTCTTGTCGTCGGTCAAGACTTTCAGCCCGGCCGAACTCACGGTCGCATCGGTGGTGAGCACCAATGCCAACTGATCGGCACCCTTTGCAACCGCCTGCTTACTCTGCGCGGTGTCGACGCCCAGCGGGTCGATGCTGGAGATATTGATCCCGTACGTTTTCTTCAAGCCAGGTACGCAGAATGGTCGCGTTTTGCATTCCGGTCCCGCGGCCAACTTCAGCGGCGTGCCCAGCTTGCCGAGGTCTGTGAGCGTCTCCAGTTTGTGCTGGGTGGCGAATTTCTTGCTGACCGCAAAGGCGTTCTGGTCCACGGCCTTGCCCGGCTTCAGTGGCGTCAGACCACGCTGTTTGGCCAATGTCTGCAGTTCGGTGTAGCTCTTGTTCAGATCCGGTGAGGCGACCGAGGCCGCTTTCGCTCCGTTGATGAGCGTGTTGAGTTCGTCGGCGTAGGTCGCGACGTACGCGGGAATCACCGCTACGTCGCCCTTTTCCAGGTCGCTCTGCGAGATCTCGGTTGATTTCACCGAGGTTTCTTTGGTTTTGTAGCCGGCTTTGCTGAGCACGTCGGCGAACATGTTCGCGACGATCTCGCTCTCGGTGAATCCGGCGTCAGCGATGGTCAAGCTGCCTTTGGTGCCCTTGTTCCGGTCGACCCCGCCGCTGTTCTCGCTGGCCGTTCCACCGCAACCGGCCACCGCGAGCATCGCGCCCGCAGCAGCGGTAGCGACAAGTACGCGCATGTGCCGCACTGTCCTCCACCCGCCCTTTGTGTCCCGTGCCTCGCTGGCACGCGTCTCCTGGCGGGCTCCGTTGACCCGCGAGCCCATACAGTCCCCCAGCTTGCCGCAGAACGCAAACCGGTCAGTAATCAACAACTAGCGCACGGCGTCCGCGGTCGTCTTGACCTCGGTCACCGCACCGCGCGCCTCGCCCGCGCGGCGGGCCCGCCGGACCGGATCGACCCGTCGCTGCAACAGCACGAAGATGCCCTCGAACACCAATGCCAGCACGGCAACCAGGATCGCGCCGCCGGTGTATTCGCCCGGATCGTTGTTGTTGAACCCGTCGACCACGAACCGACCCAGACCGCCGACCCCGATCAGCGCCGCCACCGTCGTCGTGGCCACCACCTGCACCACGGCAATACGCATTCCGTCCAGAATCAGCGGCATCGCCAACGGGATTTCGACCCGGCGCAACACCTGCGGGCCGGTCATTCCCATGCCCTGCGCCGCCTCCCGCGCCCGTGGATCGACCTCGCGGACCCCGACGTACGTATTCGTCAGCAGCGGCGGCAACGCGAACGCGACCAGCGCGATCAACGTCTCCAACTTCCGATGGAAAACACCCATCGCTACGAAAAGCAGCACCAATAAGGCGTACGTGGGGATGGCGCGACCCACGTTCGTAATGTTGATCGCGAGAATGCCGCCGCGGCCGATATGCCCGAGCCACAGCCCAACCGGGATCGCGATGGCCATCGCCACCGCGACCGCGATCACGGTCAGCTCGAGGTGATCCCCGACGCGTTGCGGGATTCCGGTGCTGCCCTGCCAGTTGGCGCCGTCGGTGAGCCAGCTGCCGGTCTTGGAGAAGATGCTCATCGGGCCGCCGCCTTCCGCCGCCACGGGGTCAGGACATAGCCGATCGCCAGGATGATCAGGTCCGCGACGATCGCGAGCAGCACACACAGCACGGCCGCGGTCAACGCCTCGAACCGGTACGACTTCGAGAACGCCTCGTCCAGCAGGTTGCCCAGACCACCGTGGTCGACCACCACGCCGAGCGTGACCAGTGCCACCGTTGAGACCGTTGCCACGCGCAACCCGGCCATGATCGTCGGCAGCGCCAACGGCAACTCGACCTTGAACAGCAACTTCACCGGCCCGAAGCCCATGCCGCGGGCGGCTTCGACCGCATCGGCCGGCACACCGCGTAATCCGGTGACGAACGCCCGGACCAGGATCACCAGCGAATACAGGACCAGGCCGACCAGCACCGCCAGCCGGGCCTGCGCCAGCCCGATCAACGGCACCAGGATGGCTAACAAGGCCAGCGACGGGATCGTGTAGAGGATCGTGGATCCGCCCAGGATCAGGCCTTCCAGCCAGCCCGACCGGCGGGCCAGCAGCGCCAGCCCGAAGGCGACAACCAAGCCGATCAGGACGGCACTGACCGTAAGGGACACGTGCTCTTGCAATGCAAGCTCGATGTCGTGTGAGCGGTCCGTGATGTACTTACCGCAGAACCACGATGTTGGAGGGCACAGGCCGGGCGTCGGAACGGGAGCCATGGGGATGGACGCTACCGCGCAGCCGACGATTCGGCTGGATGGCGTGAGCAAGCGGTACGCCGACGGCACGACCGCGGTGCACGAGTTGTCGCTGGACATACCGACCGGAGAGCTGGTCATGCTGATCGGCCCGTCCGGGTGCGGCAAGACCACGACGATGAAGATGATCAACCGGCTGGTCGAACCGTCGGGTGGCCGGATCTTCCTGGAGGGCGAGGACGTCACGTCAGTCGACCCGGTGCAGTTGCGCCGGCGGATCGGCTACGTGATCCAGCAGATCGGGTTGTTCCCGCACCAGACCGTGCTGGACAACGTGGTGACGGTGCCGAGCCTGCTGGGTTGGGACAAGAAAAAGGCGCGGGCCCGCGGCAATGAGCTGCTGGAGCTGGTCGGGCTGGAGCCGGCGAAGTACGGGACGCGCTATCCGGCGCAGCTCTCCGGTGGCCAGCAGCAACGCGTCGGCGTCGCCCGGGCGTTGGCGGCCGACCCGCCCGTACTGCTGATGGACGAGCCGTTCGGCGCCGTCGACCCGATCGCCCGGGATCGGCTACAGAACGAATTCCTGCGGCTGCAGGAAGAGGTACGTAAAACGATCGTCTTCGTCACCCACGACGTGGAAGAGGCGGTCCGGTTGGGCGATCGGATCGCCGTACTGTCCCAGGGCGGTCATCTGGAGCAGTACGCCGATCCGGCCAGCGTGCTGGGCAACCCGGCCAACGACTTCGTGGCCGACTTCGTCGGCGCCGACCGTGGCCTCAAGCGACTCGCGGTCACCAACATCGATCCCGACGACCTGGAAAAGCCCGCGGTCGTGCACCTGGACGACTCGCTGGCCCGGGCCCGCGAAGCGCTGGCCACGGCCGATGCCCGGTGGGCCGTGGTGCTCTCCGACAGCGGCGAGCTGCGCGGTTGGCTCTCGGCCGAGCGGGCCGTCGGGGACGGAATGGTGCAGGACCGGGTACGGCGGATGCGGGCCTGGGTGCCGGCCGACTCGACGTTGAAGAACGCGTTCTCGGTGATGCTGCAGCAGGACGCCGGCTGGGTCGCGGTGTTGGACGGCTCGACCTTCCTCGGGGTGCTGACGCCCGAGTCGCTGCACGCGGCCCTGCGCCGGTCGATCGACGATGAGGTGCCGGAGACTGCCGGCGCGGTCTAACGTTGGCCGTTCCGGCGGCCGGCTGAATGCTGGCCGTCCTTAGGCCGTTGCGTGCTGGCCGTTCCTAGGTTGCTGACTGCGGGCCGTTCTAGGCGGCTGCTCGTTCCGACCCCGCCGCGCGTTCCGACCCGCTGCTGGTTCCGGCACCATTGCTCGTCCTGACCCGCTGGTCGTTCCGACCTCATTGCAGCGAACGTGACACCAGAGCAGTTCAACAGCCCAAAATCCGCACTGATGTCACGCTCGCTGCAATGAGGGTTTCGTCGGCCGATGCTGCGCGCAGACAACAAAGGGCTTGCCAGACAACAACCGCGTGGGCACTGGCAACTAAGGCCAGCCGGACAATAAGCGCCTGCGCGCCGCCACAAGCGCCCGCCGGACGACGATGCGGGCGCACCGCAACTCGGCGCCCGGCCCCGGTTTAGCTCCGGCCGTTCCGGCTCTGCTGGCCGCTTTTCACGTCCTCGTGCGTGTCCTCGGGCGGTTTGGGCGTCCGGCAGCAGTACTCCAGGAACAGCGCGGCGGCGATCAGGCAGGCCGCGCCGACCAGACCGACCACGCCGACCGTGGTGTCGCCCCGGGCCGCCGAAATCGTGTCCCGATTCGGCACGACGTACCCGAGCAGCCCGGCCCAGGCGCCGAACATCACCGCACCGACGATCGCGCTCGCCTTGGCCAACGCGACGCTGCGGGCGGCCACCAACGGGTCGAGCAACCGGGCACCGCGACGACGTTGAATCCGGGCCCGCAGCTGCAGGCCGCTGACCGCCTCGGCCACGGCCAGCACCGGCAACGAAACCGGGACGAACCAGCTCAGCCGCGGCATGTTGCCGTAAAAGTTGCTAACCAGAAGCCAGCTGATGATGCCCGCGCCGACGATGAACAGCAGCAGGTCTCGTACCCGGGTGGCGCGCATCAGATCAGCTCCAATCCGGTGCGCGTGATACCGGTGACATCCAGCTGCCGCAACAGATCACGTATCGGACCGTACCCCGGCAGGATGGCGTCGGGCTCGATATCTGCCCAGGGCGCAAGGACGAACGCGCGTTCGTGCGCCCGCGGGTGCGGCAGGGTGAGGTCCGGGTCGCCCTGGCGCAGATCGTCGACGGACACGATGTCCACGTCGAGGGTGCGCGGTCCCCAGCGGACCTCGCGGACCCGCCCGGCGGCGGTTTCCAGCGCATGGGCCCGGCGCAGCCAGTCGGCCGGTTTCGCGTCGGCGTCGACGATGAGTACGGCGTTGAGGAAATCGTCCTGCTCCACCCCGCCCCAGGGCGGAGTCTGGTAGACCGGCGAGATCGCTTTCAGGTCCGGCCGCAGATCGTCCACTGTGGACTGCAGGTAGCCGAGCCGGTCGCCGAGGTTGGAGCCGATCGACAGTACGGTCCGGGTCATGGCCGGGCCCGCCCCACGGTCACCGAGACATCGGCGAAGGTACGGGGAATCGGCGCCGACGGCTTGTGCAGCGTGACCTCGGCCCGGGCCACCCGGGGGTCGCGCAGGCATACGTCGAGCAGCCGGTCGGCCACCGTCTCGATCAGGTTGCACGGTTCGCCCTCGACCACGGCGGCCAGACCTTCGGCCAGCGCGCCATAGTCGACCGTGTCGGCCAGGTCGTCGGACTTGGCCGCCGGGCTGATGTCCAGCTCCAGCAGCGCGTCCACCACGAAGTCCTGCCCGTCGCGGCGCTCGTGCTCGAAGACGCCGTGATGCCCGCGGACCCGTAATCCGGTGAGCCGGATCTGTCCTGTCATTGCGCCGCCTTTACCGCGGCGGCGACCCGGGCTGCGTCCACGCTGGAACGCACCCGGTGCGTCCGGACGCCCCAGGCGCCGTTCATCGCCGCGTACATTGTCAACGCGGTCGTCGCGTCCTCCCGCAGGTCCGGGGTCCGCGGCTTGCCGTCGGGGTCGGCCAGCAGCCGGCCGAGGAACGACTTGCGCGACGAGCCGACCAGGACCGGCAGACCGAGCGCGGTGAACGTATCCAGGTGCGCCAGCAGGGCCCAGTCGTGCTCGGCGACCTTGGCGAATCCCAGACCCGGATCGATGGCCAGCTGCCCGGCGTCGACCCCCGCGCTCAACGCGTCGTCGATGCGGGCACTGAGCTCATCGCGTACCTCGGTCACGACGTCGTTGTAATGCGCCAGCTTGATCATTTCCTTGCTGTGCCCGCGCCAGTGCATCAGGATCCACGGGATACGCGCGTCGGCCACGACTCCGGCCATATCCGGGTCGGCCAGCCCGCCGCTCACGTCGTTGATCACCACCGCGCCGGCCTCGATGGCGCGCGCCGCGACGGCGGCGCGGCTGGTGTCGACCGAGAGCGGTACGCCTTCGGCCGCGAGCTCGGTGACGACCGGCAGCACGCGGCGGATCTCCTCCTGCGCCGCGACCCGTTCGGCGCCGGGCCGGGTCGATTCACCGCCGACGTCGATGAGGTCGGCGCCCTCGGCCATCATCTGCACGCCGTGGGCGATGGCGGCGTCACGGTCGGCGTACCGGCCGCCGTCGGAGAACGAATCCGGCGTCACGTTGAGGACGCCGATCACGACGCATCGGTCGGGCCGAGGTAGTCGGTAATGCGGGGCACCGGCCGCCGGAGGGTGACCGGTCATGATCAACCGCCCAGGATGAGGCTCATGGCCTCGGCCCTGGTGGAGGGCGAGGTCTGGAAACCGCCGCGTACGGCGGAGGTGACGGTGCGCGCGCCGGGCTTGCGGACACCGCGCATCGACATGCACAGGTGCTCGGCCTCGATCACCACGATTACGCCGCGCGGGCTGAGCTTGGCCATCAGCGCATCGGCGATCTGGCTGGTGAGCCGCTCCTGGACCTGCGGGCGCTTGGCGTAGAGGTCGACCAACCGGGCCAGCTTGGACAGCCCGGTGATCTGCCCGTCCGTATTGGGGATGTAGCCGACGTGCGCCACCCCGTGGAACGGCACCAAGTGGTGCTCGCACGTCGAATACAGCTCGATGTCCTTGACCAGGACCATTTCCTCGTGGCCCTCGTCGAAAACGGTCTGCAGCACCTCGGCCGGGTCGGTGTACAGCCCGGCGAACTGCTCGGCGTACGCCCTGGCCACCCGTTCTGGGGTGCTCTTCAGTCCCTCGCGGTCGGGGTCCTCGCCAATAGCCGCCAACAGTTCCCGGACTGCAGCTTCAACCCGCGGACCGTCGAATCGGCTCACGCCCCAGCATCCCCTGATGAATCGTCTTCCGGCGGGCGCCACGGCTCGTTGCCGGGCTGCCAGCCGCCACCGGACCACGAGTCGGTCGACGAACCTGGAGTCCCGCTGTCCGGCTGCGACGGGTCCTGCGGCCGCGGATACGGCGAGGGCATCGGAGTCGTTGCCGGGGCGCCACCGTCAGCCGGACCGCCCAGCGCCGGGGTGCCACCGACGGACGCGCCGTTGAGCTCACGCGGGGTCTGCACCGGCGGGATGTCGGACGGGGTCCGCTTGCCGAACGCGGTGTACCGGTTGTGCGGCGGGCGCTTCTTGACCGGGGCGAAGATCCGCTCGATGTCGTTCTTGTCGAGCGTCTCCTTGTCCATGATCTCAAGCACCATCGCGTCCAGGACGTCGCGGTACTGGACCAGGATCTCCCACGCCTCGTCGTGCGCGCCCTCTATGAGCGCGCGCACTTCCTCGTCGATATCGGCCGCGATCTCGTCGGAGTAGTCGCGCTGGTGGCCGTAATCCCGACCGAGGAACGGCTCGGAGTCACTGGTGCCGTACTTCACCGCGCCCAGCTTCGCGCTCATGCCGTAGTCAGTGACCATCGAACGGGCGATGGCTGTCGCCTTTTCGATGTCGTTGCTGGCACCGGTCGTCGGCTCGTGGAAGACCAGCTCCTCGGCGGCCCGGCCACCCAGCGCGAACGCCAGCTGGTCGATCATCTCGGAGCGGGCCATCGTGTATTTGTCCTCGGTGGGCAGCGGCAAGGTGTGTCCACCGGAACGGCCGCGGGCCAGGATCGTGACCTTGTACACCGGGTCGGCGTTGGGTAATGCCCAACCGACCAGCGCGTGGCCACCCTCGTGATACGCGGTGAGCTTCTTTTCCTTCTCGCTGATCACCCGGCTCTTGCGTTCGGGGCCGAGGGTGACGCGGTCGATCGCCTCTTCCAGTACGCCACCGGAGATCCGTTGCGCGTTGCTACGCGCGGTCAGCAGGGCGCCCTCGTTGATCACGTTGGCCAGGTCGGCACCGGTGAAGCCGGGGGTACGACGGGCCACGTCGTCGAGGTTGACGTCAGCCGCGAACGGCTTGCCCTTGGCGTGCACCCGCAGGATCGCCTTGCGGCCGGCCAGGTCGGGCCGGTCGACCGTGATCTGCCGGTCGAACCGGCCGGGTCGCAGCAACGCGGGGTCGAGGATGTCGGGACGGTTGGTCGCCGCGATCAGGATCACGCCGCCCTTGACGTCGAAGCCGTCCATCTCGACCAGCAACTGGTTCAGCGTCTGCTCGCGCTCGTCGTGCCCGCCGCCCATGCCGGCGCCACGGTGCCGACCGACGGCGTCGATCTCGTCCACGAACACGATCGCCGGAGCGTTGGCCTTGGCCTGCTCGAACAGGTCGCGTACCCGGGAGGCACCGACGCCGACGAACATCTCGACGAAGTCCGAACCGGAGATTGAATAGAACGGCACACCGGCCTCGCCGGCGACGGCGCGCGCTAGCAGAGTCTTACCGGTACCAGGCGGGCCGTAGAGCAGGACGCCCTTGGGGATCTTGGCGCCAATGGCCTGGAATTTGGCCGGGTTCTCCAGGAATTCCTTGATCTCCTGGAGCTCTTCGATCGCCTCGTCGGCACCGGCCACGTCGGCAAATGTCGTTTTCGGGGTGTCCTTACTGACCAATTTGGCCTTGGATTTCCCGAAATTCATGACCCGACTGCCGCCACCCTGCATCTGACTCATCAGGAAGAAGAGCAGGAAGCCGATCAAGAGGAACGGAACGATACTGATCAACAGCTGTACGAAGACGCCGTTGCCGCCGATGTGGGTGTTGTAATCGACGTTCTTCTGGTCCTGCAGCAGGCCGAAGATGCGGCCCGCGGCGTCGGCCGGGTACGACGCGTGGATCTTGGTGTGCTTGTCGACCGGGTTCTTCAGGTCGATGTCCAACGACTGGTCTTTGTCGTTGATGGTGACCTTGTTGGCGTTGTGGTCCTGGATCGCCGTGATGGCCTTGGACGTATCGACCGTGGCGTAACCACCGTTGCCGCGCACCAGTGGGTTCAAGATCAGCAGCACAATGACTGCCACCGGGATCCAGAACCACGGCGACCGCAGAATTCTTCTACCGTTCATAGATGTCAGCCGGGGCTCGACTTGTCAGTGCTGCCCCGTCCCTCCTGCCGTCCCGTGCGCGTCGAGTATCGTCTTCGCGGGCAGCCGGTCGGCATGAAATGCCCGAATCCGGCGTCGCCCCGGTAACAGGACGGTACACCGCGGCTCTCTGGAGCCCCAGCGCCGTATCCGTCCGCTTCCACAGGCACCAACGTGGGGCCCCGCCTGGGTGTTCCGAGACGTTCCCGACGGCGTCGATTGAGCGGGTGATCCGGCTGTGAGCCGGGTCGCATCCGTACCGGAGAGTTCAGCCGGAGTACACCTCGGGCCGCAGCCGCGCGACGTATGGGAGGTCCCGGTACCGCTCGGCGTAATCGAGTCCGTAACCGACCACGAACTCGTTCGGAATGTCGAAGCCTACGTACCCCAACGGCACGTCGACCCGGATCGCATCCGGCTTGCGCAACAACGTGACCACCTGCAGCGAAGCCGGTTCGCGCGTGCTCAGGTTCTTCAGCAGCCAGGACAGGGTCAGGCCCGAGTCGATGATGTCCTCGACCACGAGCACGTGCTTGTCGGCGATGGCCCGGTCCAGATCTTTCAGAATCCTTACGACACCGGAGGTAGAGGTCGACGACCCGTACGAGGAGATCGCCATGAACTCCAACTCGACCGGCCGGGTCAGCGCGCGGGCCAGATCCGACATGAACATCACGGCGCCTTTGAGCACCCCGACCAGGAGCAGTTCGCGATCGGCGTAGTCGGCCGAGATCTGCTTGGCGAGTTCCTCGACCCTGGCCGCGATCTGGTCCTCGGTGACGAGAACGGTGTCGATGTCGCCGTCGTACACGGGATAACCCCTGTTGCGAGTCGTGAAAGCAGCTCAGCTGCCGGGACGGTCCAGATGCAGACTGCCATGCCGTCGGGTGACGGTGCGATCCCGGGGTAGGGCTACCGGTCCCTGCCCACGCCACCGGGTCACCAGCGCATCGACCGCTCCGATATGTACGGAGGTGAGCGCACCGGTGGGTACGCCGGCGTCAACGAGCCAGCCGCGGATCACCCGGGTACGTACCGCTTCGGGCAGTTTGGCCAGCGCCTTTACATCGATGGGCTCGGTCAGGCTTTGCAATTCGCCCGCTGCGATGGCATCCAGCGCGTCGGCGTCGGCCCGCAGCAGGCGGGCGGTTCGGGCCAGATTCGAGGTGAGTCCGGGCCCGAGCGTGTCGCTCAGGTCGGCCAGGACTGTGCGCAGGCGGGCCCGGGAGTACGCCGGGTCGGTGTTGTGCGGGTCTTCCCACGGTTCCCGGCCGGCGTCTTTGGCGGCGGCCCGGACCAGCTCGCGGGACAGCCCGAGCAACGGGCGACGGTAGATGCCGCGCCGCGTCGGCATGCCGGCCAGCGATCGTGCGCCAGAGCCACGAGCCAGGCCGAGCAGCACGGTCTCGGCCTGGTCGTCCTCGGTGTGGCCGAGTAGTACGGCCACCGCGCCGTGTTCGGCCGCCGCCTTGTCCAGCGCCTCGTACCGAGCCGACCGGGCGGCGGCCTCCGGGCCACCGGCCAGGCCGGCGACCGAGACGGTCGCGACGTGCACCGGGTCGTAGCCGGCGTTCCGGGCCCAGTCGGCGAGGCCGGCGGCGCGCTGCGCCGATCCGGGCTGCAGCCCGTGGTCGACCGTCACCAGGCCGACCCGCCAGCCGGCGGCCCGACTACCGAACGCGGTCGCGGCGGCCAACGCGAGCGAATCGGCCCCGCCGCTGCATGCCACCAGGACGGTCTCGCCGGGCGGTACATCGGCCAGGCTGCGCCGAACCGCCGCCCGGACCAACGCGACGCTCACCGCCGGCCCGGACATCAGGTCCCGCTCCCTTGTGCCCGCTCCCGGAAATCCCCGGTGTTGATCCGGTTGTCCCGGCTGCCCGTGTTGATCATGGAGTTCCCGACGCGAACCTCGGCGTGTCGACCGCGTGTCGTGCAGGGAACTTCATGATCAACACGATGGGCGGCCAGGGCGGCGGTAGGACCAGAAGCGGGAGACGGGCCGGGCGGCACGGCCATAGCCGGCTCGTTAGCTCGCGGCCGCGGGCCGGTAGCCGTGAATGCGCTCGACCCAGTCCAGCGGCGCCCGCAACTCCGAGTAGCGCGGCAGCGTCTCGGGCGAATTCCAGACAGCGTTGAAGCCTTCCATGCCGATCGCCTCGACGACGGTGCGTACGAACGCGCCGCCCTCGGCGTACTGCCGCATTTTCACATCCAGCCCGAGCAGCCGGCGAACCAGCCGGTCGAACACCCCGGAGCCCTCGCGGCGCCGGTTGAACTTGGCCCGGATCGCGGCGACGCTGGGCACGACCTCGGGTCCGACCGCGTCCATCACGTACTCGGCGTGCCCCTCGACCAGACTCATCAACGCCGTGATCTGGTCCATGATCGCCTTGGATTCGGCGCCTTGTACGAGGGCGAGCAGCCCTTCGCCGGAATCATCGCCCTTGGCCGCCTTGGCCAGTTCGCGTACCGCGGCGGCGAGCCGGTCGCGCACCACCTTGGGGTCGAGGTCGAGCGCGGTCACCAGCGCACCGACCCGTTCCTGCAGGTGGTCGCCGAGCCACGGTACGGCGCTGAACTGCAGCCGGTGCGTGCATTCGTGCAGGCAGACCCACAGCCGGAAGTCACCCGGGTCGATGCCCAGGGTGCGTTCGACGTCCACCACGTTCGGCGCGACCAGGAGCAGCTCGCCGCCGGGCCGCGCGAACAGCTCGTACTGGCCGAGCACCTTGCCGGCCAGGAACGCCAGGATGACGCCGGCCTGGGCGCCGGTGACCCGAGCGCCGACCGCGCTGACCCGCCGGCCGGGCTGGGTCTCGCGGCGTTCCTGCAGCCGGGCCAGGAGCGGACCCATCAGGCCGGACAGGCCGGCGGCGTTCGTCTCGACCCAGGCCATCCGGTCGACCACCCGGGTCGGCGGCAGCGGGCCGATCGGCTCGAGCCCGGTCAGCTCCCGGACATGCCCGTCGGCGACATCGGCGAGCTGTCGGAGCGCTTGCACGGCGGCGTCGGCCTCGCTGCGGGTGACCTGCGGGCCGGGACGGACCAGCCGCGCGGCGGTCGTCGTGGCCAGGTCCCAATCGACGAGGGATGGTCCGGACGCGGTCGCGGCACGGTCGGCGTTCTGGCCGAAATCAGGTCCCGTCATGCGCGCTACGTTACGCCGCCGGGCTCACTCGGCGCGTCGATTGCCGGGTCGACTTCGAGCTGATCAGGCCTGACCGATATTGGACATATGAATAATTCACGGCAGTTGTTAGCCTCTGCATATTCATCGTGGTATTCCCGCCCAAAAGGCCGGGAAAAGCGTGGATTCCCTTTCGCGAGGAGACGCCGTGAACGAGGACTCCGTACACCACCCGCTCACCCGCCGGAACTTTGTCCGGGTCGCCGGCCTGACTACAGGTGCGGTCGCCGCCGGGCCCGCTCTGTTCGGCCGCGCCGCCCATGCGGCGGTCACTCACCCGGACGTCAGCGGCGGCCCGATCATGACCGGCGACCGTTTTCCAATCGGAATTTTCTGGCCACCACCGCCTTTCGAGACGACGCTCGCCCGGTACCAGGAAATCGTCGACGCCGGTTTCACGTTTTCGCACAGCAACGATTACCTGTACGCCGACACCCAGATCCAGCAATACGCACTGGGAATGGCCGATCAGGTCGGGTTGCAGGTATTGGTCGATGATCCCGATATCCGTTGGCTGCTGGGACGTTTCACGATCAGCGACGCCGGCGGCGATTTCACCTTGACCACAAATGAGGCCACGACCGTAATTCAGCGCGTTATCAACACGTACCAACTGCACAGTTACTGGAGCATTCAATCCGGCCAACTGTTGATGAACGGTGGCACCGGAAACGGCAGTATCGGGCTGTCCAAGCAGGGCGCGAGCTGGACCGACTACACGCTGGCCGTCGACGTGACGCCGCGGCAGACCGGCGGCGGGGACAAGTACGCGCAGGCCGGCATCGCGTTCCGGGCCACGGATTCGGGGAATGCGTACGTCTGGTTGTTGACCAACAGCGGTGCGCCCGGATCTCTGACCAAAGCCCTCTTCGTGAACGGGGCCGCCAGCTGGGTCAAGCCGGTCCCGTTGGATATCGCGGTGACCGGCGGTACCTCGTATCACGTCGAAATCACGGTCGCGGGAAATACGATCACCACGAAGGTGAACGGCACGGTAGTCGATACCACCACCGACGGCACGTACACCAAAGGCAAGGTCGGATTCCGTGAGGCCGGGACCGAATCTGCCCTCTTCGACAACGTCACCGTTACCGATCCGAGCGGAAAGGTGCTGCTCACCGACGATTTCTCGAACGGCCTCACGCAGTGGGATCCGGCCAACGCCGGCGGGCATGCTTCGTTCGCCGGACTCGACCTGTACGACGAGCCGTCGGACTCGGCCCTGCCAACGCTGGGAAATGCGGTCGGCATCGTGAAATCGTTGGCGCCGGATATATTGCCGTTCGTCAACCTGCTGCCCGGGTTTGACGGTGGCGCCGGGTATGCGAAAGCGGCGGCAACGGTCAAGCCACTGGAATTGTCGTTCGACCGTTATCCGATTCTCGCCAGCGGCGAGGACACCGGGTATTTCCAGAACTGGTCCGATGTACGGGCCGCGGCGTTGCACTACAAGATCCCTGCCTGGACGTACATCCAGAGCGTCGCCTACAACGGCCACGCCGTACCAAAGGCGCCCGATCTGCTCTGGCAGATCAACATCAGCCTCGCCTACGGCTGCAAGGGAATTCAGTACTTTACGTATTGGACGCCCGATCCGGCGCGGGGTGAGGGTTTCAGCAACGCGTTGATCACAGTGGAGGGTCAACGTACCCCGCTCTACAGCGCAGCCAAATCCATTAACAACAACTATTTGTCGCGGATCGGCAAAGTGTTGCTGCCATTGGAATCAGAATCCGTGCAGGGCGCCAATATCGCCACCCTACCGAGCGGGCTGCCGGACTTCACCGCCGATTCGTACGTGCAGAGCGTCGACGGCGATCCGGTCGTGGTGGGCCGATTCACCGGGTCCGACGCGAATACCCGCTGGGTGTTGGTCGCGAACTATTCCCGGCACGAGGGCGCGGCGTTCACGCTCGCGGTCGGATCCGCGGTCAAGACGACCGAGTCGTACGACCCGGCCCACGACCGCTGGAGTACGGCCACCGGGACGCGGTTTACGTTGGCCGCCGGCGCGGCCCAACTGTTCCGGCTCAGTTAACGACAGCCGCAGCCGGCCAGGGTCGCCGCGACCGCGTCGAGCGCGTCCTCGGCCGGCAACGTGCCGGTGGCGGAAACCTGGTCGGCCATCAACGCGAACGCCAACAGCCGGCCGCTGCGGTCCTGGACGACGCCGGACAGCGAGCTGACGCCGGACAGCGTCCCGGTCTTGGCCCGGACATAGCCGGCGCCAGGCTGGCTGCCCGCGTCGTGATACCGGCCGGCCAGCGTGCCGGCGTACCCACCGACCGGCATGCCGGCGAACAGAGCGTGCAGCCCGGGATGCTTGGTCGAGGCGGCGATGCGCAGGGTCTGGGTCAACGCGGCCGGGCTGATCCGGTTCAACCGGGACAGGCCGCTGTCGTCGTGCAGGTCAACCCCGGCGGTCGGCACCCCGAGCCGTACCAGTACCCGCTTCACCGCGGCCGCCGCGCCGGCGAAGGACGCCGGTTCGCCGGTCTGCACGGCGACCTGGCGGGCCAGGAACTCGGCCAGCACGTTGTCGCTGAGGGTCAACGTCTGCGCCACGATCGTGGTCAACGGGGCCGACTGCACGCTGGCCAGTGTCTTGGCCCCGGTGGCCGCGCGGCCGGCGGTCACGGTCGCGTCCGGTACGCCGAGCGCGGTAGCCAGGGCCTTGCCGGCGGTCAGATCCGGGGTGTCGGACCGGGCCGTGAGCCCGGGCTTGAGGCGGCCACCATCGACCATGGTGGCGGTGATCGGAGCGGCGTAGCCACCGCTCACGTCGTCCGAATCCCAGCCCGGCCCGACCGTCGCCCCGGAAAACCGGCTGCTGTCGACCACGATCCGGGTGACCGGCGTCTTGCTCACGGATTTCACAGCAGCGGCCAGGGCGGTGACGCTAGCCGCGCCGGGGTAGTTCGGGTGGGCCGCCTGCGCCGCCAACGTCGGGTCGCCGCCGCCCACCAGCACGACCTCGCCGGGCCGGGCGCCGGCCACCACCTTCGTGGTGAACCGGAAATCGGCCGGCATGGTCGCCAAGGCGGCGGTCGCGGTGAGCAGCTTGGTCGTGGAGGCCGGGGTCGCCATCCGGTCGCCGTCGTGGTCGAGCAGCACCTGTCCGGTCAGCGCGTCGACAACCCGGACCGAGATCCGGCCGCCGAGTCGCCCGTCGGCCAGCGGACCCCGCAACGCCGCGGCCAGACCCGCGACCGATGGCGTCGGCGCGGCCGCGTTGTCGCCTTGCAGAACGGGAGTCGGGGTCGGGGTCGGTTTAGCCGAGGGGCTCGCCGACGTACGCGGGCCGGCGGCCGTGCCTTTGCCGCTGTGGTCGCCGATCCGGACCAGTACGACCGCAGCCACCGCCACGATCGCGACGACCACCACGCCCAGCGCTGTGTACCAGATCCGGCGGCCGCCGAACCGGGACCGACCGCCCAGCACGAATCCTTCGCCCCCCTGCGACGTGCTTTTACATCCCACTGTGGATGTACGTCCACGCCTGCCGCACGGGCGGCGCGGCGCATACGACACACTAGACCGGCCAGTGACGGGGAGCCGGAAGGAGTCGGACAGTGGAGTTCGACGTAACGATCGAAATTCCGAAGGGCCAGCGGAACAAGTACGAACTCGACCATGAAACCGGCCGGATCAGGCTGGACCGACTGCTGTTCACCTCGACGCGTTACCCGTCCGACTACGGCTTCATCGAGCACACCCTCGGCCAGGATGGCGACCCGCTCGATGCGCTGGTGTTGTTGGAGGAGCCGACCTTTCCCGGTTGCCTGATCCGTTGCCGGGCCATCGGAATGTTCCGGATGACCGACGAGAAAGGCCCGGACGACAAGGTCATCGCGGTCCCGGCCGGCGACCCGCGGGTGGCGCACCTGCAGGAAATCTCCGACGTGTCGGAGTTCGACCGGCTGGAGATCCAGCATTTCTTCGAGGTCTACAAGGACCTGGAGCCGGGCAAGTCGGTCGAGGGCGCGAGTTGGGCCGGCCGCTTCGACGCCGAGCAGGAAATCCAGAATTCATACGACCGGCTGACCAAAACCAGCAGCTGAGCCGGCTCAGGCCGGTGGCGGTCGGGTGTCCGGGTCGGGTCCGGGAAAGACTGGCTCGGAGGGCTCCGGGATCGGATTCGGCCCCGGCGTAGGCGGTGTCGGTGGTCCCGGAGTCGGTGGACCCGGAGTCGGTGGGCCGGGTGTCGGTGGTCCTGGTCGTGGCGGCTCAGGTATCGGCGGTCCGGGAGTTGGTGGCCCGGGAGTGGGCGGGCCGGGAGTTGGCGGTCCTGGGGTCGGCGGGCCGGGAGTTGGCGGCCCGGGCCGAGGCGGCTCGGGCGTAGGTCCCGGCCGCGGCGGTACCGGATCGGGAGTCGGTGGTCCGGGCACGGGATCCGGAGTCGGTCCACCAGGACCGCCGGGACCACCGGGACCACCAGGACCAGGCCCGGGCGCCGGAAATGGGCCACCAGTAGCACGCATCGTTGACATGCCGGCTCCTTCGTACGGACTTCCCCGGACTCCACCGCTGATACCCATTTGGACACCGGCCGACACCGGCAGCGACCTCACCTGACGGAGGGTCGCCGGAACGCCCACGCTGCCAGCAACGAACACGCCAATGCCAGTGCCCCGGCGAGGATGTAGCCGTACCGCAGTCCGTGCGTAAAGGCCAACGCGGCCGCACCGCTGAGGTGGGCGTGCGTACCGCCGGCGCTGGCGGTGGAGAAAATGACCGAGCCGAGCAACGCGACGCCCAGGTTGGTGCCGATCTGCCGGGCAGTGCTGGTAGTGGCCCCGGCGACGCCGGCCCGGGACGGCGGCATGCTGGACACGGCGGCGTTGGTGATCGGAGTGTTGATCAGGCCCATTCCACAGCCGAGCAGGACATATCCGATGATCAGTACGCCCATCGGAACGGTCGGCGTAATAGTGCTCGCCAGTACGGTCATCGAACCCGCGATCAGCAGACACGCGATCGTCGCCGGGCCGCGCGGGCCGCGGGTGCCGGTTATTCGACCGGATAATGGCGCCATCACCATTGTCATTGCCGTCGTAGGCACAGTGAGTAGACCGGCTTCTACAGGGGAGAATCCTCGGACGTTCTGCAAATACAGCGTGTTGAAGAACAAATATCCGCCGAGGGCGAGAAACGCCATGATGGCCAGCAATACGGCGCCCAGCAACGCCGGCTGGGCTAGTTCCCGTAGTTCGATGAGCGGCTGCGACCGGCGCCGCTCCACGATCGTGAACGCGACCCACGACGCGGCCGAAATCACCAATAGCGCCAGGATCAGCGTCGAACCCCAACCAGAATCCGGTCCGCTGATCAGGGCGTAGGTCAATGTCGCCAGCGCCACGCCGATCGCGGCCTGACCCGGTACGTCGAATGCCCGCGGTCGTTCGGCCCGGGACTCGGCCAGCCGCCGGGTACCAACCAACACCAGCAGTCCGATCGGGACATTCACCCAGAACACGCTCTGCCAGCCCAGCGTTTCGACCAATACGCCGCCGAGGATCGGACCGGCCGCGGTCGACAATCCGCTGATCGCGCCCCACACGCCAACCGCCTGCGCCCGGGCCCGCGGTTCGGTAAATGTATTGGTAATGATCGCCAGACTGGCCGGCGTCATCAGAGCACTGCCAAACCCTTGTACAGCGCGGAATCCGACCAGCGCGCCGAGCGATGGCGCCAACCCACACGCAAACGAGGACGCAATAAATACGGCAATTCCCCAGGCAAAAAGCCGCCGCCGGCCGAATCGGTCACCCAGGGCACCGCACAGGAACAGCACACTGGCCCGGACCAGTACGTACGCATCGACTGTCCACTGCAGACCCGATTCGGACGAGCCCAGCCCGCGCTGCAGCGACGGCAGCGCGACGTTGAGGATCGTGCTGTCCAGCGTCGTCATGAACAACGCCATGCAGCAGATCACCAGCGTCAGCCACTCGTGCTGCCGACTCGTCCGCTGTTCAGTTGCGACCATTACCTCTGTTCCCGATGCATCGGCTCGACGGTAGTACGGAACGGGCAATGGCGGCACCCCTGGAGACCCAGCTCACGGCGGTCCAATAAGGGGAACTGAGAGAATGGCGGCTCACCGACCCAGACGATGCCGCTGCGAGGTAGCACATGCCGGTCACCGACAAGATCGCCGCCGCCCCAATTTCCTGGGGGGTAAGCGAAGTGCCCGGTTGGGGGTACCAACTCCCGGCGGCCCGAGTGCTGGCCGAAATGCGCGGGCTCGGCTTCACTGCCACCGAGGCCGGGCCGGACGGTTTCCTGCCGGCCGACGGGATGGAGCTGCGGACCGAGCTACAGACCGCGGAGCTGTCGTTGGTCGGCGGCTTCACGCCGTTGGTGTTGCACGACCCCGGCGCGAGCTGGCGGGGCGTGCTCGAACCGGCGTTGACCCGGTTCAGTCGGGCCGGCGGCGACTCCGTCGTGATCGCGGCCGATACCGGCGTGGCCGGGTACGACGCCCGCCCCGGCTTGGACGCCGACGGCTGGAAGGTGCTGCTGGCCGCGGTCACTGAGGCAGCCGCCCGCTGCCGCGACGCCGGGCTGCGAGCCGTGGTGCACCCGCATGTCGGCACGATGGTCGAGCACCCGGAGGAGATCAGCCGCATTCTCGACGGCTCGAATGTGCCGCTGTGCCTGGACACCGGGCACATCATGGTCGGCGGCGGTGACCCGGTCGAGCTCGCGGTCAAGGCGCCGGAACGGGTCAGCCACGTGCACTTCAAGGACGTCGATGCCGGACTGGCCGGGCAGGTCCGGGCCGGCCAGGTCACCTACAGCGATGCGGTCCGGGGCGGGATGTTCCGGCCGCTGGGTGCCGGCGATGTCGACGTTCCGGCCATCGTGCGCGCATTGCGCGGTGCCGGGTATTCCGGCTGGTACGTATTGGAGCAGGACATCATGCTCTCCGGCGCGCCGGAGGACGACGCCGGTCCGATGGCCGATGTGGCGCAAAGCCGCGACTACCTCACCGAGTTGCTGACCTCATGAGCTTGTTCTTTTTCGTGATCATGCGGAAATGGTCGCGACACCCCATTTGCGCATGACCGCCAGTTAGTCGAGCCGGACGATCGCCGGGCCCTGCACCACGTTCTGTAGCTCCTGGCCCGCGGCGATCCGGCGCAGCTGCTCGGCAATGAACCGGCGCGCCCGCGGATAAAACGTGGCCGAGCCTCCGGCCACGTGCGGCGTGATCAGCGTGCCCGGGAGAGTCCACAGTGGATGGTCGGCCGGAAGCGGCTCCGGGTCGGTGACATCGAGCGCGGCCCGGATCCGGCCCTGCTCGGCCAGCAGCGCATCGGTATCGAGTACCCGGCCGCGGGCCACGTTGACGACCAGCGCACCATCCCGCAGCAGTCGGAATTCCTTGACGCCAAAGAACTTCTCGGTCTGCGGAGTCAACGGCACGATCAACACGACGATGTCCGCGGTCGGCAGCAGCGTCGGCAGTTCGGAAATTCCGTGCACGCCCTCGCGCGGCGTACTCGCGACGCGCACAACATTCGCCTCGCACGCGATCAAGCGGGTTTCCAGCGCTTTACCGATGGCGCCGTACCCGACGATCAACACCGTGCTGTCGGCCAGCGAAAGGGTGTGCTTCTGGTGCCATTCGTGTCGATCCTGATTACGTACCCAGGTCGGAATGTTCCGCTGGGCGGCCAGAATCAGCCCGAGCGCGTGCTCGGCCGTGCTCGCATCGTGCAGGCCCCGGCCGTTGCAGAGCGTCGCGCCGGCCGGCAGCAACGGCAACACATCGTCGTAACCGGCATTGAGCGTCTGCACCAACCGCAACCGCGGCATCCGTTCGATCAGCGACAATGCGGCCGGTTTGGCGTACGGCAGAACGTATGCGCCGACGTCGTCGACCTGCGCCGGAGGGGCCGCCACCCCGTCGAACACCTCGACCCGCAGACCCGGCGTGGCCAGGTCCTCCCACGGCACCAGAACCCGAAATACCATTCCACCGACCTCCGTACACACGCTGCCTGGTTTGCGGTTCAGCCTAAGTCAGGAAGCTGTGTGGCCGATCCGCAGCCTTTGCTATTCCGGTAGCCGAAAAAGCCGACACGTACTACCCGGGGCGTACACCGACAGCAACCCATGACGTACGCCGACAGCCTCCTGCGGGGCGACGACAGCCAAGCCGCTGCCGGCCAGGCTGTTCCCCATGTCCGAGACTCATTCCGAACTTGCCCGCTCGATATCCGTCCCGCGCCTGCTGATCCGGATCACCGCCATGCTGCAGATCGCGCTGGGGCTCGTCTTCTGGTCCGGAAATGCAAAGGGACTGGTGCCGGTACACGTGGTGTCCGGCATTATCTTTGTCATATCACTGTGGACACTGGCCTACGCCGCCAAAAAACATGGCGTGAGCACGGGTCTGGTCGCGTTCACGGCGGTGTGGGGCCTGATCATTCCCGCGCTCGGGGCCAGTCAGACCAGCATTCTGCACGGTAGCGCGCACTGGGTAATCCAGGTCCTGCACCTGTTGGTCGGGCTGGCCGGAATGGCGCTGGCCGAGCAGCTGACCACTCGCGTATCGCCTACGACCGCGTGACCGGCACCGCTACCACACTGGCCCGGGTCGAATTCGCCGGAACCGCGGTCGTGCATTTTCTGTTCGCGGCGCTAACGCTGGGTCTGCTGCCGGTGGTCGCGGTCCTGCAGACCCGGTGGAACCGAACCGGTGAAGCAACATTGGAACGGATGACGAAATTCTGGGGGAGCCTTTACATCATCAATTACGCCCTGGGAATCGTGACCGGGCTGGTGATGGAATTCCAGTTCGGTCTGAACTGGAGCGGCCTGCCCCGCGCTGTCGGCAACATTTTCGGCGCGCCGCTGGCGTTGGAGACCATTCTCGCCTTTTTCGCCGAATCGACCCTGCTGGGCTTGTGGATTCTGGGCTGGGGCCGGCTGCCGAAGAAACTGCATCTGCTGCTGATCTGGCTGGTCACGCTCACCGCGTACATTTCGGCGTTCTGGGTCATGGTGACCAACGGTTTTATGCAGCATCCGGTCGGCTACGCCGATCGACACGGCATGATCGTGCTGAAAAGCTGGGGCGCGTTGCTCACCAATTCGGGAATGTTCTACGGCCTGATCCATCTGGTCGCTGGTTCCCTTACCGCCGGCGGTTTCTTCATCGCCGGCGTCAGCGCGTTCCATCTGGTCCGGCGTACCAAGGAAAAAGCGTTCTTCGACCGCAGCCTGCGTATCGGGCTTTTCGTCGGCGGTGCCGCGGCACTGGCGACTGTTCTGTTGGGATTCGCGCAATACGGTTACCTCAAGAGGGCGCAGCCGGCGAAATACGCCACGATGAGTGGCAAGCCGGTCTCCGGCCCGGCGCCGCCCAGTTGGATCAGCCTCCCGCTCAACGTGATGATCGGCCTGGGAATTGTGCTGGTCGTCGTCGCGGTGGGCGCAGCGGTATTCCGGCAACAGTTCCTGGGTTCCCGTTTTGTGTTGTGGGGACTGGTCGGCCTCATTCCGCTGCCGTTCCTGGCGTTGATCTGCGGTTGGCTGGTCCGTGAGGTGGGTCGGCAGCCCTGGGTGGTGTACGGCCTGGTCCGTACGTCGGCGGCCAGTTCGTCGGTGAGTACGTCGGCCGTGCTGTTTTCGCTCATCGGTTTTTCGGTCGCGTATGTGGCATTGGCCGGCCTGGACTATTCGCTGATCGCGCGGGCGGCCCGACGCGGCCCGCGGGACGGGATATTCGGCGAGGTGCCGGTCTGATGTCGACGGTGCTGTGGATCGTCCTGGTTTTCTTTCTCACTGGATATCTCGTATTCGAGGGATCTGATTTCGGGGTCGGCATGACGATGGGTCATGGCACGCCGGAGCGGCGGGATCGCCTGGCCCGCAGCATTTCCCCGTTGTTCCTCGGTAACGAGGTCTGGGGCGTGGCGGCGGTCGGCGTATTGCTCGGCGCATTTCCGGCGATCGAATCAACCCAATCCTCGCGGCTGTATCCGTTCGTCGTAACGATCCTGCTGGGCTGGATGGCCCGCGATGCCGGGCTGTGGTTCCGGTCCCGCACCCGCGGTGACTGGTGCGACCCGCTGATCGCCGTTGCCAGCGCCGTATTGGCGTTCAGCTGGGGCTACGTACTGACCGATATCGCGCTCGGTGGGCCCGGGATTCTGCGGCTGGGCCCGGCACTGGGCGGGCTGGCGGCGGTCGCGGCGGCGCTGCTGCACGGGCGGGCGTTCCTGGCCGGGCGTCGGTATTTCCTCGCCACCGGGACGGTAGTGGCCGCGGTGATTGCGATTCCGTTGCTGCTGAACCGGCCGGATGTGGCGGCCGGGTCGACGACCCTGGTCCTGCTGGCCGCGTTCGTACTGCCGGCGCTGCCCTTGCTGCTGGCCGCCCAGATCTGGCTGTGGCGGCTGTGCCGGCGACCGGCCGATGCGCCGGGATTCTTCTGATGCGCGTCATTGACCGGCTGGTACGGGCCGCGCCACCTGCCCGGCGGCTGATCGCCCTCGCCGCGCTGGCGGGCGTGGCCGGTGGCCTGGCGACGATCGCGCAGGCCAACCTGCTGGCCGCCGCCGTCACGGACGGACGCCCGGCCTACGTCGCGCTGGCGGCGGTCATTGTCGTACGCGCCGGGCTGCACTGGGCCGTCGGCTCGTCCGGGCAACGCGCGGCCGCGGCGGTCAAAAACCAGCTGCGGGATGACGTATTCACACACACCCAACGCCTTGGTCCGAGTTGGTTGGCGCAAAGGCGGGCCGGCGAGCTGACCACTCTGCTGACCCGAGGTCTGGACGGACTCGACCCGCTGCTGCGGGACTACGTACCGGCGCTCGCGGTGGCGACCACAATTCCGCTGGCGGTCCTGATCCAACTACTCGTAGCCGACCCGACCTCCGGGCTGGTCGTCGCGATCACGCTGCCGCTGATCCCGGTCTTCGCCGCGCTGGCCGGAGCCGCGGCCCGCTCCGCGACCGAACGGCAATGGGCCGGCTTGGCCCGCCTGGGCGGACATTTCCTGGACTCGGTGCAGGGACTCTCGACGCTACGGCTGTTCGGCCAGGCCCGGGCCCATGTGGACGTGGTGCGCCGGCTGGCCGAGGAACATCGGCGGGCCACCATGCGCACGCTGCGGATCGCGTTCCTGTCCGCACTGACGCTGGAGCTGGTGGCCAGCCTGTCGGTGGCGCTGGTCGCGGTGCCGGTGGCGCTGCGACTGCTGAATGGGCACCTCGACCTGCGCACCGCGCTGCTGGTGCTGATCCTCGCGCCGGAGGCGTACCTGCCGCTGCGCGTGGCCGGGCAGCAATTCCATGCCGGGGCCGAGGGCCTCACCGCCGCCAATGCGGCGCTGGAAATTCTCGACACACCGGACCCGATTCGCGCCGACGTACCCGCGCCGGATTTACGGACCGCGGTGATCGAGCTGGACCGGGTCAGCGTGCAGTACCCGGATCGCGACCGACCGGCGATCGAGAACCTGTCGCTACGTATCGAGCCGGGCCAGCAGCTCGCCCTGACCGGACCCAGCGGCATCGGCAAAAGCACCCTGCTCGGCTTGATCCTCGGCCTCGTCGTACCGACCTCGGGCCGGGTCCTCATCGACGGGATCGACCTGACCGATATTGACCGCGACGCCTGGTGGCGGCAGGTGGCCTGGGTACCGCAGCGACCGCACCTGTTCGCCGGGACGATCGCGCACAACGTCCGGTTGGGCCGGCCCGAGGCAACCGCGGCCGAGGTCGCATCCGCATTACAACTGGCCGGGCTGGACACGGATCCCGAGACTCGGATCGGGCAGGACGGGCTGCGGCTGTCGACCGGACAGCGGCAACGGGTCGCGCTGGCCCGGGCGATGCTGCGAGCCGACGCCCCGCTCGTACTGCTGGACGAGCCGAGCGCCGGGCTGGATCTGCGGACCGAGGCCCGGCTGGCCGACGCGCTGCGGCCGGCGCTGCAAGGTCGGACAGTCATCGTCGCGGCGCACCGACCGGCGTTGCTGCGCGGCCTTGACGATGCGCTGGTGCTGGCGTGAAACGGCTGTTGGATCGCCGGGCGCTGACCGCGGCCGTGGTGGCCGGGGCCGCGAGTCAGGGCGCCGCCATCGGGTTGATCGCGACCGCGACCTGGTTGGTCGTCCGGGCCGCCGACCGGCCGCCGCTGTCGGCGTTGGCGGTCGCCATCGCCGCGGTGCGGGCATTCGCCTTGCTGCGCGGCGTTTTACGGTACGCCGAGCGGTTGGCCGGGCACGACGCCGCGCTGCGGTCGTTGGCCGATCTTCGGGTACGGGTGTACGCGGCGCTGGCCGGTGGTCCGGCTTTGCGCGACCGGCATACCGGTGAGCTGCTGACCGACGCGGTGTCCGAAGTGGACGCGGTCACCGACCTGGTGGTTCGGTCGCTGCTGCCGGCCGGCAGTGCGCTGTTGGTCAGCGTCGGCGCGGTGGTCGGTCTCGGGCTCGCGTCACCGGGTACGGCCGGGTTGGTCGCGGCCGGGCTCCTGGTCGGCGGCCTGCTGGTGCCGGCGGCGGCATCGTGGCAGGCGCGCCGGTCCATGGTCCGCACCCAGTCCGCCCGGGCCGAACTGTCGGTCGCCACCATCGATCTGCTGCAGGGTGCCGCCGACCTGGCCGTAGCCGGGGCGACTCCGGCCGCCCGGCGTACCGCTGAGCAGGCTGGGGACCGGCTCGCGGCCCGGCAACGGTCGACCCCGGCCTACGGCGCCACCGCCCTCACGCTGCTCGTCTCCGGAATGAGCGCCTTGGCCGTACTCGCCACCACCCACAGCGCCGTACTCACCCTGACCACGCTGGCCCTCTTCGAGGTGTGCGCGCCATTGCCGGCGGCGGCCCGGCACTGGACCCAGGCCCGGGCCGCGTTGCGCCGGGTCGGCGACCTGCTCGACACCGAACCCGTTGCACGGCCGGCGTTTCCAGCCCGGGGAACGCTTGAGGTGACCGGCCTGCGGGTCGAGTACGACGGCTGGCCGGCGCTGCGTGCGGTCGACCTGCGGCTCGAGCCGGGCCGGCGGATCGCGGTGGTCGGCGCGAGCGGTTCGGGCAAGAGCACGCTGCTGGCCGCGCTGGTCGGATTCGTTCCGCGGGCCGCCGGGTCGGTAAGGATCGGCGGCGTACCGGTCGCCGACTGCGATCTGCCGGCGACCGTAGGCGGTGTCCTGGCCGACGCGCATGTCTTTCACGCCAGCATCGGCGACAACGTCCGGCTGGCCGACCCATCGGCCTCCGACGAGGAGGTCAATGCGGCCCTGCGGCGGGCCCGCCTCGGTGATTGGGTTGCCAGCCTGCCGTCGGGCCTGGCGACCGTGGTCGGCGAGGATGCCGCGTTGTTGTCCGGCGGGCAACGGCAGCGGCTGTTACTGGCCCGGGCGCTGCTGGCCGATCCGCCGATCCTGCTGCTGGACGAACCGTCGGAGGGGCTGGATTCGGCGACCGCCGATGCGGTACTGGCCGACCTGCTGGCCGCCACGGCCGAGCGCACCACGGTGTTGGTGACGCATCGGCTCGCCGGGCTGGACGCGGTCGATGAGGTGGTACTTGTGGACGGTGGCGTAATCGTCCAACGAGGACCGCATCGGCAATTGCTGGACAATCCTGGCCCGTACCGGGATTTATGGCTGGCCCAGCACCGTAACCTCAACGCTCCCGCAGCCGTTAATCCCCCGGATCAGGCAGTCTCAGCCAAGTCGTGATCCCGATGACGGGGTGGTGACAGTGCACTTCTGCGTTGCGTGCCAACAACCGGCAGGGCATTTCGCCCGCCGGCATGGGCAGCGGGTTTGGGTCTGCGATCGAGACTGGGAAATTCTGGTCGAATTACGCAAAGGCCGGCTGCGGCGGATGATCGACGAGACGCGCTGGTGGATTCACCGCGGACGCTTGTCCCGGTTCCGTTGCCCGATCCTCTCTCTACTTTGTACAAATATTCCGATATTGCGTCGATTTTGCATGTGATCGGCGATTGGGTGCCGGCCGGTTCCGGTCGGGATTGAGACCTTACGGGGCGTTAGCGGCACGCGTACCGTCTTCGTCCACAACGGAGTCTCCGTTGTGGACGGACCGGACCGGAGGTCGGGATGTTGCAGTCGCTGGCCGACGCGCCATTTTCGTTCCGCTATCTCCCCGCGATCCGGTACGGCCGGGCTGCACCCGATGAGCCGCTCTACCTGGACGTTCTGATGCCCGAGCCGCGGCCGATCCGCCCGGTGCCAGCGATCGTCTATCTGCACGGCGGCGGTTGGGAGAACGGCGAACGGTACGTAGCGCTGCAGCCGTGGCTGAATCCGCTCATGGCCGGGAACGGCTTTGTGGCGGTGAGCGTGACGTACCGGCTCACCGGGACAGCCCCGTTTCCGGCCCAGATTTACGACGTGAAGGCGGCGATCCGCTGGCTGCGGGCGAATGCCCGCCAGTTCACTGTGGATCCAGGCCGGATTGGTGTCTGGGGCGATTCGGCCGGCGGTCATCTGGCCGCGCTGCTCGGGCTGACCGACGGTGTGTCCGAACTGGACGGAGACTCGGGAACACCGGGTGAATCGAGCGCCGTACAGGCCGTAGTGGCGCGGTGCGCGCCAACCGATTTCACCGATGACCGGCCGCCGCTGGACAACGCCGACCAGCGCGTACTGACCAAGCTGTTCGGTGGACCGCTGGCCGACTGCCCGCAGCTGCGCCGGCTGGCCAGTCCGCTCTGTCACGTTCACGCCGGGGCACCACCGTTCATGCTCGTACACGGCACCGCCGATGAGACGGTCGGCTACGAACACGCGGTACGGCTGGGCAATGCGTTGCGCCGGGTCGGAACCGATGTCAGCCTGCACACGATCCCCGGCGGGCACCACAACCTGCTGCAGGACGGGGAATTGCCGTGGTCGGATACACCGTGGACCGACCTGGGGCGGCAGGCGCTGGAGTTCTTCAAGACCCGGTTGCGACCCTCCTTGCGATCCTCCTTGCGGCCCTCCTGAAGAAATTTCGGCGGCCGGGAATCATCCGGGCGGGTGCCCCGTTGGGGAGAGTGCGGATGGCGCCCAGTGTCCCCGGGTCTCATCAAGAAATGCCGTCGTGGAATACCGTTCGGCTGGAGCCGCGTTCGGCCACGCGCCGCGAGGCGACCTGGCGTCATCCGCCCTTCTTTACTCGCTGATCCCCCGTATCGTTGGTTTCGGGGGAGGCCGTCATGGTCCGAGACGAGCTGGTACGCACTGATCGCCCGCGCATGTTCGGCCGCTCCGGTCTGGACCCGGTGGTGTTGCCGTGGAGTTGGGCCGAGCACCGGCTGATCGCCGCCCGCAACTACTGGATCGCCACGACGCGCCCGGACGGGCGACCGCACACCCGGCCGGTCTGGGGCGTATGGCTGGACGGCGCGTTCTTCTTCAGCACCGGCTCGCTGGCCGCGGAAAACCTGCGTCGCGATCCGCGGGTCACGATGCATCTGGAGAGCGGCGCCGAAACGGTCATCATCGAATCGGCCGCCACGGTCGTCGAGGACGACGAACTGGTCCGCCGGGTCTGTTACGCCTACAACGAGAAGTACCACTGGGATCTCGACCCGGAAGAATCTGAGACGTGGTACCGAATTGCCCCGCGTAAGGCATACGGCTGGATATCCGACAACTCTGGCCGCGACCGCGGCGCCTGCTTCCACGGCAGCATCACCCGCTGGCGTTCAGCGACCTGACAATCGCACCCCATTGCAGCGAACGTGACACCAGGGCGACGATTTCCCTCCGGCACCGCCCTCACTGCAGCGAACGTGACACCAGCGCAAAACGAACCAGCCGCCCTGCACCCCCATTGCAGCGAACGTGACACCACGGCGACGATTTCCCGCCGGCACCACCCTCACTGCAGCGAGCGTGACACCAGGGCGGAAATCGCGCCGCTGACCCACCCTCACGTCACGCTCGCTGCAATTCGGCACAGCGCCGTCCCTCAGAACCCACCCTCGCTGCAATTGCGTCAGAGCCGCCGCAGTCGGAACCGCCCTCACGCCACGGTCGCTGCATTTAGAGCCGGCCGCCAACCGTCCCGACCACAGCGGCCAACGGTCGCACCGCAGACCGGCGAGCTTACGAATTGTGCGCGCTCGGGTTTTCCCAGTAATAGGCCTCGGGATCGTACATCGCCGGGCACGGCACAGCCCAGGTGTTGACGTAGCCGTTGAGGGCCAGATTCTCCTTGGCCGGCACGTTTTTCAGGTCGGTTTTCGTGACCACGACCTGCGGGAAGTTGGCCACGCAGCCCATGAAAAACGGCCCGTCGGAAATATGGACCTTCGTCATTTGCCACACGAGCTGCGTGCGTTTCATCGCGTCCGATTCTCGCTTGGTCTGGTCGTACAGATCCCAGAGCTTCGCGATCGGCCCGTTCGCCTCCGGCTCCAGTCGCGGCGGATTACGCTTCCACGGGTTGACGTCCTTTTCCGTATGCTCGGCCGCCGTGCCACGTACCGCGTAATACTCGCCCTCCAACGGCGCCCACCGGGCATTCTCGATCGGCACCAGCCAAGTCGGGTTGACCAGGCAGTTAGGCCCATCGCTGGCTTCCCAGTTCGTGTGCACCATCAATTTGCCGGCCGACCAGTCGGACCCATAGGACTGCGGCGAAACAGGGTTGCGGACCATGTGCAGGCCGACGGCCTTGCAGTCGGCCACGAGCTGGTCGTCCTTGGCCGCGGCGGACTGGGAGATATCGGCCGAATAGTCAATTCGGACTGTCAGTTTCGACCCGTCCGGCATTTCCACATAGCCATCGCCGTCCTTGTCCTTCAACCCCAACTCGGCGAGCAGCTGTTTGGCCTTGGCCGGGTCGTGTTTCTTGTACGAATCCCGCCACTGCTTGTAAATCTGCTTGCCCTGGTCGTTGATGAGGTATTCGATCGCTTTCGGGCTCATCGTGCCGGTGGTCTGTTCACCGGTCTGGAAATACAGCGTCTTCTGCGCCTTGTCACGATTGAACGCCAGCGAAATTGCCTGCCGGAATTTCGGTTCCCGGAACAGCTTGCGCAGGTTGGCGTCCGGGTAGTCGTAGTTGAGGAAGAAGATCGATCCGGTGCCCGATCCGCTGTCCCACAACAAAAGCTTGGTGCCGGCGGTCTTGGTCGACTGACTCAACGTAGAAACATTGGACACGTCGATCTGGTTGAACGGACCGTGGCAGTAGTCGATTTTGCCCTGCTGCACCTGCAACGCGATGACCTGGGCGTTCTGCACGACATTGATGTTGATCTCGTCGATGTACGGCAACTGGTCGCCGTCCTTGGTGACCGCGTAGTAGTACGGGTTGCGTTCCAGGACGATGCCTTTGTTGTTGTCGAACGACTTGACCTTGTATCCCAGCAGGGTCGGGCAATCGGGATTGCGAATCCAGTCCGACTTCTGCTCCCACAGCCCGCCGATCGTGTCCCAGTTCTTGGGCACACGCGAATTGTATTTCGGATGAAATTCCTTGAGGTAATGCTTGGGCAGTACCCAGATCGTGCCGTTGTGGCCGATTCCGCCTTTGACCCAGGCCGCGAGGTTGTCGGCCAACAGCGGCTGCGGCGCGTCATACGTGATCCGTAACGTCGTGTCGCTGACCTTGGTCATCTTGCACAACGTGCCATTCGCCGACCGGCATTCATCCGGTGGATTCTGCGAATAGTGGCCCGGCAGCACGATGTCCTGCCACCAGAACAACACGTCATCGACCGTAAATGGCTGCCCGTCCGACCATTTCAGGCCGGCTCGGAAATTGAGCGTCCACTCCGAAGCGTCCTTATTGGACGTCCAGGTCTCGACGAGGCCAGGACCGATGTCGAGCCCGTCATTGATGTAACGCAGCGGGGAGTACCCGTAGAAAAACTCCCGGTTCGAATCGGCCGCGGCCGCGCCCTGGCTGGAGAACACGGCCATATTGAGCTTCCCGCCGTATTTTCCGCGCTCGAGCCAGTTGTGCGGAACGACGTACGGGTGCTCGGGCAGGCGCTTTCCGACCGCCGGAAGTTTCCCGGCTTTCACCTGGCTCGCCAATAGCGGCGACTCGCTGAGCTTCTTCGGCGTCGGCAACGGTTTCTTGGCCGAGCCCTTTCCCTTCCCGCCCGTTCCCGCGCTCGCGCTGCTGCCGCTGCTTGAATTACCCGAGCCCGAACTGGAGCATGCGCTCAATATCGCCGAGCCGGCCACCAGCGCCGATCCGTAGAGGAAGCCTCTCCTGCCGAAACCCGGTCGATCTCCTACGGAACTGCTCGGCCTCATCTGATTCCCTTCTCGATGCCGCGTCGCGTCGTACCGAATCGCGTAGACATCGCGAATCGAAGCGCTTCGAGTGAGTGACGTCGAGATGTTAAGAGCATCACAGGTCGTGCGCAAAGGCCCGCGACCGGAAGCGGAAACAAAATTTCGCAGGTGGAGTTCCGCGGCCGGGGCGGTAATTTGTCCGCGTGACGCAGCTGGCGTGGGACACCCTGTTGCCGCTCGATGGCACCGGACCGCTGCATCGGCAACTGGAACGGGCGCTGCGCGAGGCGATCCGGGCCGGTCGATTGCCGCTGGGTAGCGCGCTGCCGCCGAGCCGCGCCCTGGCCTACGAGTTGCGCTGTTCCCGGTGGGCGGTCACGCAGGCCTACGGGCAGTTGACGGCCGAGGGTTACCTGCAGGCACGGGTCGGGTCGGCTACCCGGGTCCACTGGGGACCGGCCCAGGACAACACGCTGCCGGTGGGCCGATCGGCCGCGACGCCGGTGCGGTTCGACCTGGCGCCCGGGCTGCCGGACCTCAGCGCGTTCCCGCGAACCCGATGGCTGGAGGCGCTGCGCTCGGTCGTGGTCGGCATGCCGCACCAGGATCTCGGATATCCAGCTCCGGCCGGGCATCCGGCGCTGCGGGCCACGCTGGCCGAATACCTCGAACGCGTCCGGGGCGCGGCCGCGGAGCCCGACGACGTGGTGTTGACCCGCGGCGTCACCGACGGAATGGCCCGAATCTGCCAGGGACTGCGGTCGCACGGCATCGACTCCGTAGCGGTCGAGGAGCCGGGCTGGACCAGGTTGCGCGAAGCGATGGAGGCGACCGGGATGCGCGTGGTCCCGGTGCCGGTGGATGCCGACGGCCTGCGGGTCGAGCGACTAGCGGAGCACTCCGAAGTGCGGGCGGCAATCGTCACCGCGGCGCATCAATTCCCGATGGGCGTCGTGCTCTCGGCGCAGCGGCGGGACGCGTTGCTGGATTGGGCCCGCCGGGTCGACGGTCTGGTGCTGGAAGACGACTACGACGCCGAATTCCGCTACGACCGGCCCTCGACGCCAGCCCTGCAAGGCTCGGCGCCGACCCACGTCGCGCTGCTTGGATCGCTCAGCAAGACGCTGTCGCCGGCCCTGGGGATCGGGTGGCTGGTGCTGCGCGGTCCGTGGCGGGACCGGTTACCGCGGCTCGCGCACGGATCGACCCCGCCGACGCTGGACCAGGCGGCGTTCGAGCAGTTCATCCGCGGCGGCTCGTACGACCGCCAGCTACGCCGGTTGCGGCAGCTCTACCGGACCAAACGCGACCGGCTGGTGCAGGCGGTCGCGACCAACCTGCCCGACTGGCGGGTGAGCGGCGCCGCGGCCGGTCTGCATCTGGTCCTACACGCGCCGGCGGGCATCGATCCGGCCGAGACAATCGAACGGGCCGCAAGCTCTGGCGTCAGGCTGGCCGATTTGGCCGGCTACTGTAGCCAGCCCGGTTCGAATTCCGGCCTCGTATTGGGTTACGGGAATATCGCCGAACGGGATATCGAGGCCGCGGTGGGTAGATTGGCCGCGGCGGCCGGCGCTTAGGCGACGTAGCTTTCCAGTAACGCAGTGAGCTCTTTCGGCTGGCTCAATGCGACACAATGGCCGGCATCAATTTCGTCGGGCTTGATATTCAGCCGGTCGCGTACCAATCGGCGGAAGAAATCCGGCGGGAAAAAGCGGTCCTCGGTGCACAATACGAATTTCGTCGGCACGTCCGGCCACGCCGCCAGTGGCCACGGCCCGAATTCCGGGGTCGGCGACTGTATTCGGCTCTTATTGATCGCCTCCTCGGCCAGTTCAGGCGGAACGTCGTGGTAGAAGATGACGTACGGGTCGGCATTTCCCGTTTTCCCGTCATCACGGGCCGCCTGTTCGTGCACGGCGTCGCGGTAGCCGGTGTTGCTCACCCAGTCCGCCGGACTTTCCCCGGGCGCGGGCACCATGCCGGCTACCAGGACCAACGCGTCGACCGGCAGCCGGTCGGCTACCAGCGGCGCGGTGAACGCGCCGAATGACTGACCGACCACAATCAGGTCGCGTCGGTCGCCGATCGCCTTGACCACCGTGTCGGCGTAATCTTCCAACCCGGCCGCGTCGTCCTCGCAGGGAAGGTCAGGGACAACCACGTCGTGCCCGTGGGCGCGTAGCTCGGCCTCCACCAGATGCCAATACCACCCGACGTCGCCTGCGCCGTGGATCAACACAAATGTGCTCATGCTCGCCACGTCCTCCCGAACGGTCGGCCGGTCCGCTGAACCTTGATGGTGATCCGGTCGGCGGCGAGTTTCCACGGGACGTATTGACCGCGGGATAACCGTTCTGACAGCTACGCCACATTCTGCCGTTATCCCGCCGATTTGCCATTACAGTACGCAGATCGCCCAGGAGTTACGAGGTGAAGCGTCATGGCAAATCGTGCGCGGCCGGTCACGGTTACGGTCACCGGCGCGGCTGGCCAGGTTGGGTACGCGCTGCTGTTTCGGATCGCGGCCGGCGAATTACTCGGTCCCGATACGCCGGTAACGTTGCGATTGCTCGATATCGAACCGGCACTGCCCGCTTTGAATGGCGTGGCCATGGAATTGGCCGACGGCGCATTTCCGCTGCTGAGCGAGGTATTCGTCACCGCAGACGTCAACCGGGCGTTCGATGGGACGTCGTGGGCGCTACTTGTCGGAGCGACGCCACGGCGCCAAGGCATGGAACGCGGCGATCTGCTTTCGGCCAATGCCACGAACTTCGGGCCGCAGGGCCGGGCGATCGCCGCCGGCGCGGCAGCGGATGTCCGGATATTAGTCGTAGGAAACCCATGCAACACCAATTGCCTGATCGCGCGGGCATATGCGCCGGAAATTCCTGATGAGCGGTGGTTCGCGCTGACCCGGTTGGACGAAAATCGCGCCAAGGCTGCATTGGCCGCCCGAGCGAGCACACCGGTCAGCGCGATCACAAACATGGCGATCTGGGGAAATCATTCGGCCACCCAGTTCCCGGATGCGATGCACGCCCGCATCGACGACCGCCCGGCACCCGACGTGATCTCGGATCGCGAATGGCTACGCACCGGGTTTATCGCCCATGTGCAGAATCGAGGCGCTGCGATCATCGCCGCTCGCGGGCTCTCTTCGGCCGGGTCGGCCGCACACGCCATTATCGATTCCGTCCGGTCCATACGGTTGGGCACCCCCGTTCAGGACTGGACCTCGCTTGCCGTGATCAGCCACGGCGAGTACGACGTACCCGAAGGGCTCGTGTTCAGCTATCCGGTCCGTAGCGATGGGGCGCACTGCGCCGTCGTGACCGATATCGAACACGATGAAGAGGGACAACGACTCTTGCGTACGACAACACAGGAACTACTGCGGGAGCGCGAAATCGTACGCAATCTGTTGCCGAGCTGAGTCAGCCGGCGGCTTGGGTGAGTACGGCGTCGGTCAGCTCCTTGGCCAGGTCCCGGCCCAGCGGCGCGTGACCGACCATGAGCCGATACCACAACAACCCGTACACCTGATCGACAATCAGATCAACATTAGTTGTGTCGGGCAACTCACCACGATCCTGTCCACGTTCTAATAGCTCGCGTAGCGCGTTCCGCCGGCTGGCGGTGAATTCCCGCATAACCTCGGCCGTACCGGGATCCTGCTGGGCCTGACCCATCATGGCGCGCAGAAACGCCGCCGTGCTGGCATTCCGGGCGCCGCGAAATGTACCCCGCAGGAATTCCCGTAGGTCTTTGGCGAGATCGCCGGTATCGGGCGCGGGTACGTCCAGTCGGGCGCGCTGCAGGATCGCCTCCAGCAGTACCGCGTATTTCGAAGGCCACCACCGGTAGATCGTCTGCTTGCCGACCCCGGCGCGGGCCGCGATCGCATCGACCGGCACCGTCGCACCGGCCGACTCGCCCAGCAACTCGAACGCCGCATCCAGAATCGCTTGCCGGGCGGCCTCATTGCGCTGCCGGCCGGTATGCGGCCGCTGCCTCGTGTCCATGCCCAGATCGTACCTCACTTGACGAAACTCTGAGTCTCGACGAGACTCGTTGTCGAGACTTATAGTTCCAACAACGTGAGAGGTGGGACCGCACGTGGCAACCCAACGACTGCTAGTAATTGGCGGTAGCTCGGGGATTGGCGCGGCCACTGCGATGCGATTCGCGCAGACCGGCGCCGAGGTCGTCATCACCGGACGCAATGAGCAGCGGCTGCAGGAGGTCGCCCAGCGCATTGGCCCGAGCGCGACCGCACGCCGGCTGGACGCGGCCGTGCCAGCCGAATTGGCCGCTTTCTTCGCCTCGGACACCCGTTATGACCACCTGGTGCTGGCGCTCAGCGGCTCGGCCGGCGGCGGAGCATTCGCCGACCTGGACCTGGACACGGTGCGGGCCGGGTTCGAGGGAAAGTTCTGGCTGCATCTGCAGACGTTGCAGGCGGCGCTACCGCGGCTGCAACCGGAGGGCTCGGTCACGTTTATCACGGCTTCCTCGGCCCGATCGGCATTGCCAGGCACCGCCGGATTGGCTGCTATCAACGGCGCACTGGAGGCGATGGTGGGGCCGTTGGCGGTCGAGCTCGCGCCGCTGCGGATCAACGCGGTTTCGCCGGGCGTAATCGATACGCCATGGTGGGATTCCGTACCGGCGCAGCAGCGCACCGAGCTGTTTCGCAGTTACGAGAAGAGCAGCCCGGTCGGCCGCGTCGGCCAGCCCGAGGATGTCGCGCAGGCCGTGTTGCTGCTCGCGACCAATGGCTTCATGACCGGAACCGTGCTGGATTGTGCGGGCGGGACGACGCTTGCCACCGGCCGCTGACCTGCATTTGGAAATGGCGCCGCCGGCCACAGTCGGGGGGTTTGTGGCCGGCGGCTGGGGACAGAAAGCTTGTCGTTCTGTAACCGCGCGTTAGCCTACGTCAACATTCTGAGTTTGTATATACCGTCGAGCGAGTTGACGTTGTGGAGCCGGTGGAAATCACATCCGAATAACACCGAAGACGCACTAATCTTCGGTCCGATCGCTGCGATGAGTGAACATATTGGCTCGAGCCCCGCGTTACGAGCCGCAATAACTTCAGGGTCCGATCGGGAAGGCGCTTACCGTACGTATGTCAGTCTGCGTACGGAACACGCTCACCCCTAGTGAGCAGCTATGCGGCCGGTCGTGAAATTACAGCGACAGATAATCACCTGCTGTGACACCGTAAGCCCTCGCACACTGTACGACTGATAGCGAGGTGGCCCGAATTATCCATGAAGCGTGGCTCACCACGATACGCAGGCATTCGAACCGACTTCCGAACGGCGCTGCGCAAGGAGTTCCGCGACCCGAAACGGTCCTATGTAGTCGGTCACAATGAGGCAACCGATCAACGGGCCGTCGTTATCGCTGCTCCGGCGCAGCCCGAAGTTCGGCCTGTTGTGGTTCGCCCGTACGGTCTCGTTCGCCGGCGACTCGCTGGCCCACATCGCGTTGGTTCTTTACGTCGCCGATCGAGGTGGCGGCGGGCCCGCGGTGGCCGCCCTGCTGCTGGTCAGCGATTTCGCGCCGGCGGTATTCGCCCCGTTCTTGGGCTCAATGGGCGATCGAATTGACCGACGGCGACTCATGATCGCAACCGCGGCAACGCAGGGCGTAATTGTGTTGGCCATTGCGGCGTGGTTGCCGGGATTGGCGCCGTTGCTGGTCCTGGTCGCCGTGAATTCCCTGGTGGCGCAGGTATTTGCGCCCGCATCGTCCAGTGCGGTCGGACAATTGGTCGCCGATACCGACCTGGGTCTGGCCAATTCGATGATCGGTTTCGGCACATATGGGCTTGCTATTGCCGGTCCGCTGGGCGTGGCCGTTTTGCTTCCGCTCGTGGGCCTGCGTGGGGTGCTCATTGTGGACGCGCTGAGCTTCGCTGCTTCGGCGGCCCTGCTGATCCGGTTGCCGGCATTGCCATCCGCTGCGGTTGGTGCGACCGTGTGGCGCAGCGCGTTATCGGGCTTGCGCTACATGTGGCGTAATCGGATCGTGCGAATTGTGGTTCTCGGGTTCGCCGCGCTGGTTGCGTGTACGGCTCTGGACGATGTCGCGCTGGTATTCCTGGCCAAACACACCCTGGGTGTAGGGAATTCGGCCGCGAGCGTGCTGTACGCGGGCGCGGATATCGGCCTGCTGGTGGGATTCGCCGTGCTGACCCGGATTTCGCGCCTTTCCGCCGGCCTGTTGTTCATCATCGGCATGGGCATCAGCAGCGCGGGCAACCTGCTAACCGGCGGGTCCTGGCTCATTTCGTTGGCTATTAGCAGCCAGATTCTGCGTGGTTTCGGGATTGCGGCCCAGGACAACGGCATCACTACGCTGCTGCAGCGGTACGTGCCGAGCGGCCTGCAATCCCGGGTATTTGCCAATTACGGCACCGCAATCGGGCTCGGTGCGGGGATCTCGTATCTCGGCGGCGGCATCGCGCTCGCGTCGACATCACCCCGGCTGGTGCTGGTGATCGCCGGCGCACTGGGCGTCCTCATCGCCGCCGGAACGGGCATAGCACTGCGTTCGGCGCTTCGGGCCAGCCGTTAGCCGTGCGCTACTTTTTACGCATGACCGAACCCGAACAGCGTCCCCGATTCGGCCCGCTGCGGGCGATTCCGCCGCGCGCGGTGGCGGCGGCGGCCGGCGCCGCGGCAGATGTCGGCTGGACCGCGAACCGCTTCGGCACCGACGGCCCATTTCCCAACGGTGGAATCTGGCGGGTCAGCGCGGATCCGTTCCAGGTATGGGTGAAGCGGACCGGTCCGCATCACCTCGGCCAATTTCGGGTCTGGCGGGGGCAGTTCGCCGAGGACGATCCACATTGGTGGGGTCGCGAGGCCGCGTTTTACGAATCCGATCTGGCCACAACGGGCTGGAGCGAGGGCGTGCGGGCGGCCCAATGCTACGCAATTGATGATCACGATGATTGCCGGGATCTGTGGCTGGAAGATGTCACGATTCCCGGACCCATAGCCGTGTGCGCCCGAGCCTCGGCCGGCCTGGCGATGTGGCAGATGTCCAACCTGGACAGCAAGCATTCGTGGCTCTCCGATGGCTGGATCCCCACTCATATAAGGCGTCAGGGGCTCGACAACGACCGTACGCTGGCGCATCCAGGATGGTCCGCGGCGATCGCGCGCGGTCTGAATCCGGTCGTTCGCGAGGCGGTCGAGGCGCGCGTGACCGATCCGGTCGAAATCAGCCGGAGGTTGCAGGAATTCCCGCAGGTTCTGACGCACTACGACTTTCATCATGCCAACGTGGGCGTGGCCGACGACGATGTGGTGATCATCGATTGGGCCTACGTCGGTTGGGGTCCGATCGGGCACGACGCCGGGCACCTGGCGCTGGATATCGACGTCGACCTGGGCCGGGTCGAGGAGGTGTGGCACCTGCTGCAAACCGCGTACTGCGACGCTCTCGTCGCCGCTGGCTGGACCGGCGATGTGGCGCAGGTACGGCGGTCGATGGAGGTGTCCAGCGTTCTGCGTATGGGTTGGGCTGTCGATCATATGCTGAACTCGCTCGACCAGATCTCGGACGATGCGTTCGCGATCATGTCGAGTAAGCTGCGTTTTCTGGCCGAGATGCAGTGAATTCCCTTGCCTGGGCGGCATTTCCATGATTCCGTTGTGCTCGTGGTAGACCGTCCGGAGCCGAGCGCGCTGCATGTCGAGCTTGGGTTGACGTTCTGGTGGGATGTCAAAAAGCTTTGGGAGGTTGACCTGCCGATTGTGCCGATGCCGGTCGCCGAGCTGGAATGGCTGCTCGATATCCCGTTCTGGGATAAGGATTCGCAGGACATGGCATTGTCCGGTCGCGAGGTGGCGGCTCAACCGGAGCTGTATCCGGACGAATACAAACGCACAATGGCGGCCGATCTGGCCTGTCCGATCAACGTCATAATGCTGAAGGAGCGGTGGATCATCATGGACGGTCTACACCGGCTCCTGAAAGCTCAGCTACTTTGCCATGAAACCATCCTGGCGAAACAGGCCTACCCGCAGGACATTCCGCTGTTCAGCCGCGAATGGTGGGAACCGCACAACCATCCAGCTCCGTGACCAGAGATCGGAAAGGCTGGTATGACTCGGCATGCGAGATCGAATCGGATTGAGATGAACTACACCGCAGATCAATGACCGGTGACACCGTCGATCCGTTCGCGGAGAAATCCGCGTGGCCATTGCGGCGGGCGTATTCCTCAATCATGTGGATGTAATTCCATCGCACGGACGCCTGCCGACCGTTCCACATTGTCACGCTGAATTCACGGTCCAGGTCCAGCGCGGCGACAGCAGCCCGGCTCGCCGCCATCTCGGCCACTAGGGCTGCATAGTTCGATTCGGCATCGGCCGCCTCGCCGGCATTGATGTCCGCACCTCCCGGCGGATACGCCCGAGGCGCGTCACGACCGCCGATACCCCGTTGAAACCACGTCCGTTCCCACCTGCGTGACGTGCCGGAGTAGCCCCAGCAAAGACAAATTCGACGGCAGTACGACGCGAGACGCCAACTGGTCCCCGGTCAGTCCCGAACACTTCGCCAGCAGCGTCGCCGCCGCCACTCCAGTCGGCCTTCAAGCATTGCGCGTTCATCGCCGACCAGCGGCTCGGCACAATCAGGCCGTTCAATTGCAGGTGCGATCCATGGCATAGAACAATCCTAAGGGGTTCGCTCGACTAAACGCGCTACGGTTTTGCGATGTCTAGAATGGCCAGGTGACCGACGATCCGTATCGTGACGAGGACCTCGTACAACTCTATGACCTCGACAACCCCGCTGTCGACGATCATGCCTACTATCGATCATTGGCCGACAAGATTAATGCCGTCAAAATCATCGATCTCGGTTGCGGGACAGGACTACTTACCCGCGCGCTCGCGCAATCCGGTCGTACCGTAGTCGGCGTTGATCCGAGCCCGACGATGCTCGGCTACGCACGCCGGCAACAAGGCGCCGATGCCGTCACCTGGATCGACGGCGACGCGTCCGTCATTGCGCCAGCCGCAGATGCAGACCTAGCCATCACCACCGGAAATGCCATGATGCACGTCAGCCCGGCAGAATACCCATCAGTGCTGGGCGCGCTTGCTGGAGCGTTGCGACCCGACGGGACCATCAGCTTCGAAAGCCGGAATCCCGCCGCCCGTGAGTGGGAGAACTGGAACCGGGAGGCGACGTATTCCGAGCGGGATACGCACATTGGCCGCCTTCGGGAGTGGCTCGAAGTTACCGAAGTCGCGGGCGGTCGGGTAATGTTCGACGCGCACAATGTGTTTCAGGACGGCCGGGCAAAAGTGTTTACGAGCGTCCTCCATTTCCGCTCTGCCGACGAGATTCGTGAAGACCTTGAGGCAGCGGGTTTTCACGACGTGACCGTGGAGGGTGGCTGGCTTGGTGAGCCTGTCGCTGATTCGTCGCGGATGCTCCTATTTCGCGCTCTGAGGCGCTAGATCTCGGATTTCGTTACGGACCCGAATGTCCTCCTCTCGACCATCCGTGTAGCTATCAAGCCACGTGAGAGCGGGCATCGGGGTCATGTGGACAATATTTTTTTGCCGGGGTGTCTTGTGTTGCCGCCCGGTTCGCGGCAGTCTCGGGACATGCGATTCGCGAAATGGCTAGCACCCGCGGTGTGGGCCGGCTCGTGGTATTTGATGTACCTGGAGATTACGCGGTGGCATCACGTGAAGCCGTCGCTCGCATTCAACTCGGACCCGATTCCTGGCACGGACATTCGACCTCGTCCTGGGCTGCCGCTGATCCTGGCCTACATAGCATGCGTGGCGGCCCCAGTGGTGACCGTGGCTGGTCTCGTAACGCGGTTCCGTGTGAAGCGTGGTTGGTGATGCGACAGGCGTAGGCGTATGGCACGCGCGAAGGACCGGATAGTTCATGATCGCAAGTGGATTTGCTCCCGAATTCCGCATCAAATCTACTCACAATCAAGGAGATTCCGGGGGATGATGGAAGAGCTTCGTCACGAGTAAGGGCGTTACTGTGGCAGCGAACTGCGAACATCGATGTGAGGAGTGCGGCGCCGTAATTGAGGGCGCAGACCTCCAGGCGTTCAGCGATGCCTATCTCGCTCATGCTCGGTCGCAACATCCGGACTGGCCATTTCCCGACGTGGCCGTCCGTAATGTTGCCGAAGCGACACAACGTCTGACGGGATCAACTACTCGTCTGGATGAGATCGGCCGAGTCTCCATTCATCCGGTATCGGCAGACCGGATCGAGCATTGGCTTGCATTTTTCGATCACGACGGTTTTGCCGGTAACCCAGTGGATGCTGTGTGCTACTGCATCTCGCCGCACGTATTCCCGTACGGACAAGACGGCGGCGCGGAGATGAGACCATGGCGGCAGAACCGCGAGCTGATGATCGAGCTCCTT
>JBEDUI010000171.1:0-13027 GCA_040414495.1 Mycobacteriales bacterium | reverse complement strand
TGGCCGACGGCGGACTACCCACCGTCGGCGGCGAAAAGCCCCAGGTCACCGTGACCATCGCCCTGGATGACCTACGCGGCAAGCACCCTGACCAGACGCTACGGCGCCCCGGCACCGGAACCCTCGGCACCGGCGCGCCCATCACCGCCGAAGCCGCCCGCCGCATCGCCTGCGACGCCGCCATCATCCCCATCTTGCTGGGATCCCAGAGCGAACCGCTAGATATCGGCCGCGCCACCCGCACCATCCCGACCGGAATCCGCCGCGCCGTCGTCGCCCGCGACATCGGCTGCGTACACCCCGGCTGCACCGCCCCCGCGCCCTGGTGCCAAACACATCACGTCAAACACTGGGCAGACGGCGGATCAACGTCGCTCAACAATCTCGTCCTGTTATGCCACCATCACCACTGGATCGTCCACCACGAACACTGGCGAATCACCTTCGTTGAGGGTATTCCGCACCTCATACCACCACCCATCATCGACCCACAGCAACAACCCCGCCGCAACACCATGCACAACCAACCCGGCCTCCCCAGCGGATAACCATGCATTGAGGGAAAGCGCGTCCCTGGCCAGATGCCAGGCAGCCAGCGCGGGCGTCAACGAGCCGCGCGGCCACGGTGCCGAATGTGGCCTGCCCGCTGAGGATCTTCGTTTGGCGTCGGCCGGAACGGCAAACAGCTCACTCGGCGACCAGGCGAAAGAACGACGTCAGAGCCGGTCCAGCGCGGAGCGTAGAAACGCGTCGCGGCGGTCAATAACGCCTTGCTGGTCCAGCGGACCGCCGTGATCGTCAAAGGCCGGCCAGCCGGCCATATCGACTGGTGTATTCAACGCCGCGACCGCGTCCCAGTACGCCACATTCCTCGCCTCGCGCCCGGCCTGGCGCTGCCAACCGTCCAGGACATGCTCGGCGGCGCCGAGGCCGTACTGATAGCCCATCTGCATACGCAGCTCGCCCAGGTCCACGCCGGGATCGCCTGCCCCGGCGCAGAACCAGTCGATCAAGGCGGTGCAGGTGTCGCCCTCCCAACGCATGTTTCCGCCCCACACATCGCCGTGGACAAATACCGTCTCACCGCGGGGCCGACCTATGTCCCGGATCCGCTCATCGGCAAGCTGCAATAACGGAGTATTGGGTAGCCCCACCACGACACGGCGCGCGTGCTCCGGCTCCCACCCAAGTTCGCCCAACGCAGCGATCACCGCGTCCTTCTCACTGTCCGCGACGGCGGAAAGAGCGTTGCCCAACGCCGATTCCTGGCCCGATCATCGACCTGGGTTGGCCGTACCCGAAGCGGCAAATCCGGCCGAGGCTCGAGCCGAACCGCGTGCACCTTCGCAATCGCCGCCCCGGCCTCCCGCAGGCGTGCGGGCGTCACCGTAGGCGGCAACGCGCTGCTGCCAGGCAACGCCGTCTCCAAAATCGCCGCTACACCAAGGGTCTCACCATCCAGCTCGGACGCGAGCAGCCGCGGCGCGGCGATCGCATGCTCGGCAGCCAACCGAAGCGCGGCGGCTGCAGCCACAAGTTGCGGCGAATGCGGGGCACCGACACGGAGTACGGCATTCCGAATAGTCCCGTCGTAGTCAATCCGCAGCCACCAGGGACCCGGCCGATCGTGCAGAGCATTTACGTCAACGAGCCGCGCCCCGGCGCCCACTTTTGTGAGCGCCCAGGCCAGAACCGGCTCATCCGGCAGCTGCGCCATTCCGAGCTCCATTCGACACAGGTTTCGCATTAACCGCAGTTAGCCGAGTCGATCCACTGGTGGTGTCGCAAAGCGCGGCTCATCTACGAGCAGCCTCCATTTACCGGCCTCGCGGTCATGCCAGCGAACATCGTCGCGGTGGTACTGCAGCGCGTAGGCGACGCGCGGATCGGTACTGGTATTCGTGCCGGAGCCGTGGACCGTCCATCGGGTAAAGGCAACCGCGTCGCCGGCCCGCATTCGGATTGGTACGGCCTCGGCCGGGTCGACCTCAACCTGCCGGTGGGTATCGCCGTCGTCGCTTTGCCGCGACTCACGCTGGCCGTCATGCGAGACCGGAACGATATACAGGCAGCCGTTTTCCGGGGTCATATCGTTGAGAGCCACCCATATGTTGAGCGATCCGACGGCGGGCTCATGTTGGGTGTAGTTATTGTCCTGGTGGAAATGCAGCTGGCCGCCACCACCGGTCTTCACAGCGGTAAAAGGCAGGTATCGAACGGCACGACCGCCGATCAGACGGGACGCCACCGCCAACGTTCGCTCGCCATTGATGAGTTCATCGAGACGCGATCCTTTCAAATACTGCGAGCATTGTTGGAGCTTGTCGGCGGTTGAGGACGCGCGGCCGAGCGAGTCGCGAGGATGCCCATTGGCTTGCAGAACGTCCAGCACCTCTTCCCGCAAAGCCTCGGCCGCACCGCTGGCCAGGAAACCAGGCAGCGGTAGGTATCCGTAATTGCCGTAGAACCGCAATTCGCCGTCAGTCAACTCGATCGACGTTACGAGCGGTCCGTGTCCGAGCGTGGTCACCATGTGGCTCCATTCTGGTGGCGTGAACAATCCTCGACCAGTCTGCCTACCTTTGGGCGGGACGCGAAATTTCCCGGATCGCGGATTGCCCCGGGCGGTGAACCCGACGGTGCCGCGAGCCGTACTAGTAAGTGCAAGGGATCAACAAGGCCTCGACTAACACTGAAGGTGGTGCGGTTCGAGATGCCCCACTTGCTACATCAACGCCATACCAAGATATGGCTCCCCCTGGTAGTTCTCGTAATCGCCGCGATCATCATCACACTCGCCGTTGTGTACGGCGCAGGCGGTGGCGGCATGGGTGGCTACTAGGACTGGGCTCGCAGCCGGAAATCGGCCCGCTGATCGACGACGACCGGCGTAACCGAGCCGATCCGATATTGATATCGACCCGAGTCGGATCGCCAACGATCACGGGCGCTTCGCCCAGTGGCCGCAGCTCGAGCTTTCGGAGTTCCGAAGCGTAGCCTCGACGATATGGCCGATGATGAATCCGGCCGGTACAGGCTCGACAGTCCCGAGGTGCGCAGCCATCTGCGGTCAGCGGCGGAGTTGCTACGGGTCGCGACTACGGCGGACAAGGACGTTCTCGATCAGTGGGCGGCCGCCTACGGGGTGGTCAAGCTGAGGGACCTGGTCCCTCCCGAGGCGCTCCCCGAGGTGAAACGTCGGCTCATGGACGCAGTGGGAACTGATGTGGATCCGGCCGAATGGCCCGCCCGCGCCCGCTTGGCTGACGAAGTGGCCACGATCGTGTCAACGACAGCGTCGCGGGCATTGACGCTCACGGCTATAGCTCATGTGCTCATTGCGAGCCGACTGCTGAACGAACTGGCACAAGCCACCGGGCGCCCGATCGCCGAACTACTCGACGAACTCGACGCCTGGACCGTCGAAGGGTTCAGCGACAAACAATAAGACCTGGCCGCTTCAGATGCCGCATTTCTCCGGCATTTGCGAATTACGGCACGCAAGCCGAATGTCCACTTAGGTCGTTCGGCTCGAGATTCCGCTCCGAGACTCAATACGTGCATGTAAGCCGCGCCTTCTGGGGTAGTAGACCGGCACCCGGCACATCCACCGGCGATCGTGGAAGGAGCACACGGATGGCGAGCGATCGAACGGCGCTATACACCGCGAGCACACCCGGTATCCCGGTCAAAGCCCTCACGATCGCTGACCGTTGCGACCGTTGCGGCGCGCGCGCCACGACCCGCGCGATCTTTCCAAGCGGCGAGGACTTGCTCTTCTGCAGTCATCACGTTCGCCGCTACGGCACCAGGCTTCGCAAAACCGGCGCCATTCTGACGGCCTGATCCCGCTCCGCCCGATCCCGTTCCGCACAGTGCACGGCCAAAATGCCTCGCGGGTTACCCGGCCGGGGCATATGCCCGCGACTAATGGGTAGGCAATCCATAGATTGCTAGACGGGAAGGAGAAGCTGATGCCGAGGGCGCAGATCAAGGACGAGAAGCAATATCAGGCCTTGCGCGACCAGGGCGAGAGCAAGGAAAAGGCGGCGCGGATCGCCAACGCTTCCGCTGGCAGCTCGCGATCCCGGACCGGTCAAAAGGGAGGGTCAAGTGGATCCTACGAGGACTGGTCCAAGCAGCAGCTGGTTAAGCGAGCCGCCGAAATCGGCATCGAGGGCCGGTCATCGATGAATAAGAAGGAACTCGTTGATGCGCTGCGCTCCCACTGAGCAGTCCGCAGGGCTGTAACCGCACTAGAAGGGCACTGAAATCGGCCCACCGCGAATTCTGGGAGAATATTCGAGCCCCGCACCAGCACAATGAAGAAATGGTGCGGGGCCACGTGGCGCGAGTAATCGCCCGGATGTATTTCCACAGGGGACAATACGGCCGGCGCGCGCCCAGGCTGTGACGTACGCAGGTCAGGGCCGAATGTTCTCCAGGTCCTCCAAAAGGCTTGGGTGCGTCGGTTTCCAGCCGAGCTTTTCCTGGGTGTAAATGCTGGACGAAGGCTGATCCATGGCAAATATCGGGCCGAGCGCACCGAAGGTTTCCTCGGGTACGGCCTTGACCGGCACGCCCAACCGGCGGCCGATGACCGCAGCGATATCGCGTACCGCGTCGCCTTCGTCGGCCACGGCGTGCCAGGCACTCCCGGCCGGCGCCTCCTCCAGTGCCAGCCGCATCAAGGCCGCCGCATCGAGCGCGTGCACGGCCGGCCACCGCTGCGCACCGTCGCCAGGGTAGCCGGACACCCCCGTGCTGCGGGCGATCCGCGTGAGCAGACCCGCGAACCCACCGTCGCCTTGATTGTGGACGGTGCGCGGCAGGCGGATGGCCGCACTGCGGACTCCGCGCGAGGCCAGAGCCAGGACCGACGTGACCGAGCGGCCGCGACCGCCAACCAGCCCGTCGGTCGGCAGCGGGTCGGCTTCGGTGGAGACGCGGCCCGGCACCCACGGCGTACCCGAGACCGTGACAAAAGGCCGGTCGCTGCCGACAAGCTGCTCACCCAGAACCTTAAGCGCGGCGCCTTCCTCGGCGACCGCCTGCGCGACGGCCTCGGGGCTGCTGAAGTCGTTGCTGAACGCCAGGTGCATCACCCCGTCGGCCCGGGCCGCGCCGGCGCGCAGGACATCCAGGTCGGCGAGCCCTCCCCGAAGCGGCTCCGCGCCGGCCGCTTCTACGACTCGGGTGGACGCGTCGGAGCGGGCCAGCGCGAGGACTGTATGACCGTTGCCAATCAGTTCGGCGAGCACGGCCGAGCCGATCAAGCCGGTGCCACCGGTGACGAAGACATGCATGAAGCTCTCCCCAAGTGATGGGACTGTTGTCTCATCACAGTACCAGGCTGACGCGACACGTGTCGCATCACCTAAGATTGTCATCATGGCGCGGTGGGAACCAGGAGCACGCGAACGACTCGTCGTGGCTGCGGTCGACCTGTTCACCGAGCAGGGCTACGACGCCACGACGGTGGCACAGATCGCCCAGCGCGCCGGGCTAACCAGAAGCACCTTCTTCCGGCATTTCTCGGATAAGCGCGAGGTCCTGGTGGCAGGGCAGCAGACGCTGAGCGAGCTGCTGGCCGAGGGCATTGCGCAAGCGCCCGCGAGCGCCAGCCCGTTGGAGGCTGTCGCCGCCGGCCTCGAGCGCGCATCAGGTGCGATGGGCCAAATGAACCGTGAGCTCGGACCTCGCCTGAAGGCGGCCGTCGCCGCCAGTGCCGAGCTTCAGGAACGGGACGCACTCAAGAGCATCAGTTTGGCCGCCGCCATGACGACCGCCCTCATCGCCCGCGGAGTGCCCGACCCCACTGCCCATCTGGCCGGCGAACTCGGTGTCCTCGCCTTCAAGCGGGGTTACGCCCAGTGGTCCGAGGGCAGCGACAATGCCGAAGAACCGCTGGCGCAATACACCCTGGCCGCGCTGGACGAATTGCGGGCAGCGAGCGCGACCCTGGGCTGAGCCCGCGATGCTTTTCGGTGCCGTAGTCGTTCCGGGGAGCAGGGACCCGCCAGCGGCCCCGGGGCATGCCGTTGTCCAGTCTGTTCCTCGCTGGCTCCCAGAATTCCGCCAACTCATTGAACAGCCGGGCCGCGTCGGCCTGGTGCTCCATGTGCGAGTCAATTGGTACGTACGGGATCAGACGACCCCGGCTCGACCGCAGGTTCGGTGCCGGCTGGCTTGGCCGCGTCTTCATCGGAGTGGTGGTATTTGCCGCCGCGCAGTAGGGAGGCGAAGGCGGCGATGAGGCAGGCAACGATAGCGAAGATGAAGGCGTAAACGAGGGCATCGTGGAACGGGCTGGAGATGAGTTGCGGGAAGAAACTGTGGCCGGTGATCTGGGTGGATTGCCCTCGGGGTAAGGCATTAAGGGTGTGCGAACCGAGCAGGGTGGCCATCGGGTTGTAGCCGAGGAACGACGCGAACAGCGTCGCGACCGGCGGCAGACTGGAAACCCGGTGGGCGTCGGCGGCGGACACACCGTGGGCCATCAGACCGGCCTGCATCGTTTCGGGCAGGTGAGCGGCGAGCCCGACGATCATCAGCGTGAAGAAAACGCCGATAGACAGCACGCTGGCGGAGTTCATGAACGTGGCGAGCATGCCAGCGCCCGCACCGCGCTGATGCGGCGGCAGGCTGTTCATCACCCCGGCGGAATTCGGCGAAGCAAACAGGCCCATGCCGATTCCGTTGAGCGCCAGGACGAGCGCGAACCAGACAAAGGAGAAATTCACCGGGAGGACCATCAACAGGGCAAAGCTGATTGCGGCGATGAGCAGGCCGCCGGTGGCGAACGGACGGGCACCGAAACGATCCGAGAGATAACCGGATATCGGCCCGGCCACGAGGAATCCGCCGATCAGCGGGAGCAAGTAGATGCCGGCCCACAGCGGGGTGCGGGAGAAGTCGTAGCCGTGCCGCGGTAACCAAATGCCCTGCAGCCAAATAATGAGGATGAATTGCAGGCCGCCGCGTCCCATTGCGGCGAGCAGCGCGGCGATGTTGCCCCCGGCGAAGGCACGGATCTTGAACAGCTCAAGATGGAACATCGGCTCGGGTACATGCAATTCGATGATGCAAAAGACAACGAGAATGGCGACGCCACCGATGAGCTCGATGAGAACCTCGGGTGAGGTCCAGCCCATGGTGTGCCCGCCGTAGGGCTGGATTCCGTAGGTGATGCCGACCATCACACCGACCAGCCCGACGGCGAACGTGATGTTGCCCCACCAGTCGATCCGGGCGGCTTTCCTGACCCCAAGCTCCCGCAAGGAGTGGTACGACCACACCGTCGCGAACAGTCCGATCGGCACTGACACAAGGAAAATCAGTCGCCACGACACAGGAGCGAGCACACCGCCGAGCACCAGACCGATGAACGAGCCTGCGATCGCGGCGATCGAGTTCACCCCGAGCGCCAGACCGCGCTGATCCTGCGGGAAGGCGTCGGTGAGGATGGCCGAGGAATTGGCGAACAGCATCGCACCGCCGATGCCCTGCCCGATCCGCATCACGATCAGCCACCAGGCGGCCGCGCTGCCGTGCATCCAGGTCACCGTCAGCAGGATCGAAAACAGCGTGAAGACCGCGAATCCGAGATTGAACATCCGGACCCGGCCGTAGATATCCCCCAGCCGTCCGAGGCTGACCACCAACACCGCGCTCACGATGATAAAACCGAGAATGAGCCACAGCAGATAACTGGTATTGCCTGGCGCAAGTGGATCAATGCCGATGCCACGGAATATATCCGGCAAAGCGATCAGCAGGATCGACGCATTGATCGTAGCCATCAGCATTCCGAGCGTCGTATTCGACAACGCCACCCATTTGTAATCCAAGCCATGCAGCCGCATTGGTATACCTAAGCCTCCCCGAATCCGAACGCGCAGTGCCAAGCCTCAAACGGTCGATGCCGGCCCGGCCGGTTTGTCCGCCCAGCCGCGCTTATATGCCTCCAGGTCCACCGTGAAACGCTCCAACAGCTCGGCGAAACGAGCGCAATCCTGCTCGTCCCACGAAGCGAGCATCGCCGCGAAGTGTTGGTCCCGGACCTGCGCGTGCTCAGCCACCGCCTGCCGTGCCTTCGCCGTAGGGATGAGTACGCAGGCCCGCCGGTCCACCGGATCGGCTTCCCGTACGAGAAATCCATCGCGTACCAAAGCCGCCACCTGGCGGCTGATCCTCGACCGGTCGGCCTGAACCACCTCGGCCAGGGCGCCCGACCGCATCGGACCCTGGGACACGAGGGTGTGAATCACGACATGGGCCGACCATTCGACATCGTGGCGGGCTTTGTCCAGCATCTGTGCGTGGGAACGATTCAGCACATGCGCCAACCGCTGCACGCTCTGCGCCACCTGGGCAATCTGCCGCTCGTCGGGCACCGTCGCTCGGCTGACCGTCGATGTGGCTGTCCCGACAGGCATGGCCGCCCCAGAAGTTTTGATTGACCAAACCAATAAGTTGCTGACGTCAACTATGCGCACAACCTGTTGGGCGCCGTCAAGAGAATCCTTGGGAGCGCGCCGATTCCTGAACAGTTCGGCAACGATGTCCGGTCTTGAACGGCTGGTAACGATTTCGGACAGCCCTTGATCAAATCTGGCGATCGCATGGCGCCCGAGAATTCGTAGCGGGAGGGCATTTTCATTGGAGGTAATAGACTCCGCACGAAATTGGCACGGACCATGGCATATAGCCTCAAGGAGTAGTCGTGACTCAGCCGAATGTTGAGGTCATCGATATTGCGCCGGGCCTGTGGATCTGGCGACTTGAGCATCCCCATTGGCGCGAGGGTCACGACTGGCAGCAGGTGGTGACGAGCGTCTGCGTGGATGCCGGCGGCGAAAGGTGGGTGATCGATCCGCTGCTGCCGCCGGAAAACGCGACCGATGTTTGGGACCGCTTTGCCGAGAAACCGCCGACGGCGGCCGCGGTTGTGATTCCCGACCACATGCGCGAAACCTGGGACGATCAGCAGACATGGAGCGTCGATGTGCTGGCCCGCAGATACGGATGCCACACCTTTGGCCCGAATGCCTTTGATCCCGGGATGGTCGAGGCGTTAGGACCGGTCCAGACCGACGTGCAGAAAATCGTTCCGCAGCATGAATTGCCCGGTGGCATTCTGCCTTTTCGGGATCCACGCGGGTGGCATGAGACGCCGCTTTACCTTCCCCAGCAAAGGACTCTGGTATTCGGCGACAGCCTTACCGAACGGGCTGGATCGCTGCGGGTGTGGATGTCACCCACTCACGAGGAACGCGCCGTACCGGACCTACGAGCAATGCTGGAATTCCCGTTCGAGCGCGTCATCATTTCGCACGGCGAACCCGTACACACCCGCGCGGCTTTTGAACAAGCGCTGGAACGTACACCGTGGCCGGCTACGTCGCTGCACATTGCCGCCTGGAGCGGCGATTTCGACCAGGTCCGCAAACTGGTGGGCGCCGGTGCCGACCTGATGGCGCGATCTGAGAATTCCGATGAGACACCGCTGGACTGGGCGGTCAATGCCTCGCGCCTGGAATGGGCCCGAAAGGCCACGCACGACGACATCATCGCGTACCTCGAATCAGCAATGGCCGCGAACCGTACGAATAGGGCATGATCCGCCTAGCCTTCAGACTATCTTACGGAAGGGCGCAGAACGCGTTGGCGTACAGATACTGGACAATTCGCCATTGCAGCCGCCCATGCGGACCTATCGAACAACACACGCGGCCGACTCGCAAGGTAACTTGCGACCGTCAATGCAGCAAGGTAACCCGGTGATTGTGCATGCGATGCCCGCACGACCCAAGTTCCTAAGACGGAGATGACCCGATGCCCCGAACGATGCAGCAGATCCTCGATCAGGCCGACGAACTTGCGGCCCAATTCGAGTCCTACGAACCAGATCCTGCCGACCACCGCGACCCCGCTCCGGTGCTGGCGATGCGCGAGGCCATAAAAACCCGCGCCGCAGCCGAGGCCGCTCTCACCGCAGCGATCGCCGCAGCGCGCTCTGCCGGCTACTCCTGGGCCACTGTCGGAACCATCATCGGCACCTCCGGTGAAGCCGCACGCCAACGCTACGGTCAGCTCGTAGGCTGCCAGCCGCGTCAGTGAGTCGGCATCAGCGAAGGCCCGGCCCGCCCAAGTTTGCCGTCGGTAATCAAGTCCGAAATCCGCTGTAACGGCGGCCCCTCCCCCGGCGATGCGATGACAATGCAGCCAGCGAGGGAGGTCGCCATGCCTGCTGCCGTCGACCAGGTCGCCGACGCGATGAGGGAGCGTCGCGCCGGACTGCCGGGCCAGCACCTGCGCTTCTTCCTGGATACCTACCAGCGCACCACCCAGGCCGTCGGCCAGGCCGTTGATGCTGGGCGGTTCGAGGACCCGGATTGGGTGCAGCGCTGGGACGTCGCCTTCGCCCAGCTGTACCTGGACGCGCTGGACGCACCGGTCGCACCGCGGCCGTGGCGGCTCGCGTTCACCGCGCCGGCCGAGCTGCCGCCATTGCGGCACGTGCTGCTGGGCATCAACGCGCACGTCAACTATGACCTGCCCCAGGCGCTGCTGGCGGTGATCAGCGACGCCGACTTCAAGGATTCCGACCTGATGGCGGCCCGACGGCGCGACCACGAGCGGATTGACGGCGTACTGGCCGCCCGGGTCGGCGCCGAGGACGTTGAGCTGTCGGCGTCCGGAAAGACGCTGCTGGACCGCGTACTCACGCCGCTCAACCGCCTGGGCTCCAAGCGATTCCTGCGCGAATCAAGGCAGAAGGTCTGGCACAACGCGCTGGAGTTGCACCAGGCCCGCCTCGCCGGCAAGGCCGCCTATCGGACCCGGTTGGCCGAACTCGAACTGCTCAGCGCCGCCCGTATCGCCGACCTCTTGGCGCCCGGCCAAGTGCTCCTGCGGCTGGCCGTCGCCGGCTTCGGCGTCGTCCTGCCACCGCCCTGAGCTTTCAGCCGTCGTCGAGCAATTGTTGGCGACGGAGACCTTCCTCATAAATCGCGAGATGATTTTGCATCGTAGGAAGCTCACGTGCGTTGGCCGGCTCGAACCAACCCCGTTCGAGACTCTCAGCATTGGTCTCGAAAGGCGCCAATTCCCTTAGCCGGCAGCGGAAAAAGACCTGAATCGATATGGGTCCACGATCGGCACCGAAGACCTCCAGCTCTTGAAAGCCCAGCGGATCAACGACTTCTACGCGCGCGTAGGTCTCCTCCCAGACCTCACGTACGGCCGCCGCCTCGGCGCTCTCCCCCGGATCGATATGGTCCCCTGGAATGTCCCAGTCGCGGTCACGCAATCGCGTCAGCAACACCTTGGCACCGTCGAACACAAACCCGAATGCCGTACGGCACAGCTCCTGTGGCGGCATCTCATCCGACACAAACAGCCGTCCCTCAGCCCCTGGGGGCATCCAGGGAATATCCCGTCGCGTCTCAATAAGCTTCCGCATCCGCCCTCGATTCATTTATCGTCCGCAGCCAGCGCTCTACCGTAACGAGGTCGGCGTCGGTGAGACCACATTCGGAATCGACACGGTGCAGCAGGGCCGGCCCACAGTGGCGTGCTGAAACCCAGGACCGGTCGGCTTCGGCGATTTCGTCATCAAGCCAAATGAATGGTCGGCCGGCGGCCAGCTCGACCAGCGTTCGGGTCTTCCAATTCAACCGGCCCTGGTTCGGCTCGTCTATTCCGGGCAACTCCCCCAGGTCAACCACCGGCAGCTCCGGCAATCCGATCCGCGGCGCGATCACCTCATTGGCATCTGTCATCCACGCGGTGGCCCACATCAGATCACAGGGCAGAGCCAGCAGGCGCGGTCCGTACTCGGGAACGAGCCGCGCCAAGTGCGGATTCGACGCGTTCTGCCAGTTGGCATTCCATTCCTCAAGCGTTGCCGGACGTCGTACCCCGCCCACGGGCAGCAGCGTTCCGTCGACGTCCAGAAACAGCAGGGGGCGAAGCACAACCGAACGATAGCGAGCCGATCAACCTTTAGCCGCGCCCGAGCAGCCGGTCGATCTCAGCGACCTGCGCGGGCTTGAGCGGACCAAAAGCCAGCGCACCAGCGTTTTCCTCGACCTGGGCGAGGTTCTTGAAGCCCGGAATCGGAAGTGTCTGCTCGCTACGGCCCCAAATCCAGGCGAGCGCACCCTGGCCCACCGTACGGCCGTCGCTGGTCAGAATCTCGCGTACACCGTCGAGTTTGGCCAGCAAATCCGGGGACGGACGGCCGTCGACGAACCAGTCCAACCAGGCCCAACGCGCCCCGCGTACATCATCGGCCGGCAGCTGCGAGTCGGCCGTGAACTTCCCCGTCAGCAGGCCCATCGCCAGCGGCGAGCGGTTGATGCTGGCCAGGCCAAGGCGTTCGCAGGTGGCAAGCATCTCGGGCGCATCGTCGAAAACGTTCAGCCCATGTTGGATAGCCGCACAGTGCGGTCCGGCCGCGAACAGCTCGGCGCTCGCCACATCGTCGGTACTCCAGCCGTACGCCCGGATCAGCCCGGCGGTGACCAGATCCTCCAGCGCTCCTCGAATGGCCAACGCCTGCTCGCGCGGCAGCTCGCCGACATGCAGTTGGTACAGGTCGATGTAGTCCGTGCCCAACCGGGCCAGGGACGCCTCGCAGGCCCGTCGTACGTACGCGGGAGACGGGTCGGTCCCGGTGAGGTCGCGCCGCGCCTCGTCGTAGGTGTAGCCGAATTTGGTCGCGATCACGGCCCGGTCCCGCTGGCCGGCCAGTGCGCGGCCGAGGATGCGTTCGCTGTGGCCGGTGCCGTACGCGTCGGCGGTGTCGAAGAACGTGATGCCGGCGTCGAGCGCGCGGCGCACGGCGCGGATCGACTGCTCGTCGTCGATGGCGCCCCAGCCATCGGGTTGCCCGAACATGGTGAACGGACCGCCGATCGCCCAGCAGCCAAGGCCGAGCGCGCTCACGTTGACTCCGGTCCGGCCGAGCCGGCGGGTGAAGGTGTGTACGTCATTGCTCATGGGCTTGACGCTACGGCCG
>JBEDUI010000170.1:0-19519 GCA_040414495.1 Mycobacteriales bacterium | reverse complement strand
GGACGCACGTGGCTAGGCGACAGGACGATAAAGCCGCTCTCGAACCTGCGCTCGACGCGATGACTCTGCTCGTCGCCGGGGTCATCGTGCACGACAGAAGTAGCGAGCGGATCCTGCTGATACAGCGGGGCCCCAATGCCAAATTCGCCCAAGGAATGTGGGATCTGCCTGTAGGCAAGAGCGATCCTGGCGAGCCAATTGTGCAGACCGCCGTTCGTGAGCTCCGCGAGGAGACCGGCCTCGTCGTCGAAACCTCCTCGCTACAGATCGCCCACGTCATCCATAGTGCGTGGGGCGTCGAGGCGCCGAACGGTTTTCTCACCATCGTATTCGTAACGCACGAGTGGTCTGGGGACTTGTTCAACCGTGAGCCGCAGAAGCATGCACAGGTCCAATGGGTCAGCACCGAAGCTATTCCCACCGAATTCGTCCCTACCACGGCTGCCGCACTACGGTGCTATCTAGCCGGCGGCCCGCAGATATCACTCGACGGCTGGAATTAACGCCCGAGTAGGAACAGTGTGCGGTTTGAGTCGCCGCTCTACCGAATCTGCGACGCAGTACTCTGTGCAACTGGGGTGCCGCTGGGAAGCGCGCTAACTTGAGCCAGTTCGCTGAGGTGGGCTCTTGTTTCGGCGTCGGTGGAATAGATGATGGTGCCGATCATGCCACGAGTGAGCAGGACCTTGTAGACGTTGCGAACCAGACGGTCGAAGTCGGCGTCGCTGACTTTGGTACGGTTGCGGAAGTCTGGATCCTTGTTGAACTCACGGCGGCTCACCATGCGACCATCGCGCCAGACCAGGTCAGGTCCGATGATTACGCCGTTCCAGTCGTATTCAAAACCTTGCGCCGTATAAATGCAGCCGACCTGGCCGAAGCCGGCGGGGTTGCTAGCCCAGAGCGCGGCTGGGGGCGCACCACCGACGGCTCGCTCGCCCTTGACATTCCAAGGGCGTGCCCAGCCGTCGATCTCCACATCAGGGACAAGCGTGCCATCAGGCCGTGCATCACTCCACGGCCAACAATAGCCGGCGGCCATGCGCGCGCCGTAGCCATCGTTGAGCTGTTGCTGCAGGGCGGCTTCCATCTCTTCGACGCTGTCGGCCACACGCAGTTGGAAGGCGGGATCGCCAAGCCATTCGCTCGGTCCGCCTGAATCGATGCCAAGCAAACGACGTACCCAGGTCACATATTCATCGCTCCCGCCGCACCGGAATTGCCCGTCGAGAGAAATGGGAATTACGTCGAGTCCTTTGCTGCGGGCGAATCTCTCGATCTCGTCGGGACTACCCAACTCGCCTGGGCGAACGGTCTGATGCTGGTCGAGCAAAAACACCGGAACGCGGGCCGCGTCGATGAGTTCGTCGACCTGTGGGCGGCCGGTGCGCATGGCGGCTTTTGTGTAGCGGTTAGCTGATGTTTCGCGGATTCGGTGTGCCTCGTCCATGATCAGTACATCGAGACCGTTGCGTTCGGCGTCCATGAATTGGTTGAAGTACTTGAAGAGCCGTTGTGTGCGTGTGGACCGATGACCGGCGACCTTTCGCAGCGTCTGGGTGAATGATTTCGAGCCCGTAGCGTGAATTGCGGTCCTGCCACGGCGGGCGAGCTCACCAAGCAGCGACAGCGCTATGACGCTCTTGCCGCTGCCGGGCCCGCCGGAGATGACAATGACGGATTTCTGGTCGCTACGCCGGGACCGCTCTACTGCGTGGAGGACTGTCGAGTACGCCAGGCGTTGTTCGGCCAGCAGGGTGAACTGCTCGCGATCCCGGATCTCATCGGCTGCGACGGTGAGCAGCTGGCGGCTTGGCGCGATTGCCGATGACTGCAGCTGATCCGCGGACGCGGCTCCATCAACGCTCGGGTCAAACCGATCTTTCAGGAATTGGAGGAAATCGCCTCTGCGCTGGCCAGTAAATAGCTGTCCATGCGGATTCTGCGGATAATCATAGAGCCCATCGACGGCATCGTCGGCGGCGTTGTGGAGGTATGCCGCACCGGCGATGACGTCGGACTTGTCGTGCAGGACCTTGGTGAAGTCGACGATGTAGTCGCAGTAGCCGCGGACCTGGGCGACGGGATGCAGCAGCGGATCGTGTGGTCGTCCATCGATCAGGACCAGTTCGGTATCGCCGTCGTACGGAATTGCGTGGCTCCACTGCTTCAGCTCCACGACCACATAAGACGGTTGCCGGGTGCGCGGATGTACACCGGCCAGCACCACATCGGCGCGTTTGGAGGTGAGCGGGAGCTGATACTCGACCAGCACCTCGACCCGGTCCAGACCGGCGTCGCGCAGGTCCTGGAGCAGGATGGGCAGACTGCGAGCCCAGGACCGTTGCTCGGATGGCGAGGGCCGCCGGCCGGTGCGGTGGAACATCTGCTCGGCGATCCGTATCTCAATGTTGCTGTTCCAACTGATGTCGAGCAGGCCAGCGGCCGAATGTCGCAGCAACGTCACAGATCTATCCCCAGGCAGCACGAAACAAGTCGTGCGGGTGGGGGCATCTCCAAGACGCGGAAGCCCGTCGGGCCGCAGTTCACTCGCACCATAACCGACCCGGGTTCCAGCCGGGGTGGATACTCAGCGGGTGTCTGATCTGATTGAGCTCCGCGAGCGCATGCGCGCCTTCACCGAGGAACGGGACTGGGCGCGCTTCCACGACCCGAAATCCTTGATCCTGGCCCTGGTCGGAGAGGTGGGCGAGGTTGCCGAGTTGTTCCAGTGGCTTCCGGCGGATACCGCACGCGAACGTGTGTCCGCGGAACCGCTTCGTGCCCGCGTTGCCGACGAGCTCGCCGACGTTCTGCTCTACCTGGTGCGTCTGGCCGACGTCGCAGACGTAGATCTCTACGAAGCGGCGTCCGACAAGTTGATGAGGAACGACACGCGATTCCCAGCTGATCGGGTAAAATCGACCGCGCCGGACAAGAATTAGCGAGTTGCCTTTTGCTGGGCTTCCTCGTATGCGCCGCGGAGCATTTCGAGCAGCCGGCCGTCGTACTCGGCCTTGATGTAATTTCCTTGTCCTATTTGACCGGGCAGCGCATCGTCGAGTCTCGCGAGAGCCTCAGGTGCCTCGTGAAGCAGCACAGTTCGGTATGGAGAGAGGAACGCGCCCTTCTCGTTCCAGATGGACGACACGCCGCGCTGCTGGCCAGGGAGACGAGCATTCAGCACCCACCTGTCCTTACGAAGACGTATAGAGCGTCGTCAGCCCGTCGCGTTCCAGCTGTGTGATATCGGCGATCCAGACCTGATCGGGGACCGCGGCGGTGAAGTTGCGTTGCAGCAGGTCGGTGGCCGCGCCGTGCCGGTCGTCGCGGATGGTTGTGCGTTTGTGTTTGCCCCGGCGCAGTCCGGTGAGGCGTTCTTGGCGCATCAGCCCGTCGATTTGGCAGTAGGACACCTGCATACCCTGACGGCGGCGCCAGCGGGTCATTTTCCGGCGTCCGTAGAACCGCTCCCGCGGCGCTCGGCCGGTCACCGGATCCGGCCGGCGGGTCGCCAACAAAGCCTCCACCACGACCGCATCCTCGATGGCCCGATCAGCTGCCGGCCGGCTCCTGGCGTGACGATAGACGCGTTCGGTGAATGAGATACCGAACATACTTAAAACCTTGCAGATAAGAAAACCCGGTGACCGCATCGACGCTGCGCCTAGATGAACTCGACGATCATCACAAGACGATACGACTTAGCCACACCCGATTTTCTCAAACACCACGGTACCCACACCCCAGCGACACGCGATTCCGCAACAGGCTCCGTAGTCCAGGAACGGGATGAACTCTTCCCACGCGTTATTCAGAGCCTGATGACGCCTGGGTAGCGGTCACCCCATTTGTCAGCGGCGCCTGGAGTGCGCGCGGTCACGAATCGGCGGATTGTCCGGTCGACCCTCTTCAGGCCTATCCGGGAGGTCCGCATCGCGCGCTGCCGCGCGGGTGAGTAGCGTCGTGGTCCGGCGGCGCTTGGTGGTTCGGTCGGCCGGCTCCTAGACCGGCCCGCGCGGCTACCCGTGCTGGATGTTGTGGATGGTGGAGACCTGGGGTTGACCGGGGTCGGCGCCGTGCTTGCTCATGAGCGGCAGCAGGGTCTGACCGAATTTTTCGAATTGTTCCTGGGATTCCCACACGTCGAAGACGGCGATGGAACCGTTCATCTGCATTGCGCAATGGAAGATCCTGCCCGGTACCTTGCCGAAGCCGGCCCCCGCCTTCTCCAGCTCCTCGACGACCTGGTCGTAGACGGCTGGGCTGAAACCGCTGGGTTGGAAGTACAACGCGAGTGCCATGATGGTGCCCCCATGAGAACCGATGACTGCGTCTTACAGGCAGGCTACGACCGCGGGCCCGGGCCAGTCCATCGCCGGGTTTGCCTACCAAACCGGTATGACCCCCGCCGTCCTCGATGTGAAACTGATGGGGAGGGTGGTTGGAGGACTGGGTTGGGTCGAGATCCCGGTAATGGGGAGAATGTCAACTGAAGTCGGACGCGGACGCGGGGGCGAAGTATAGTTCGGATCCGTGTGGACCCGGGCTGCACACCTGGTCATTCCCTGGTGCTACGTGGCTAATGCGACGAACGTTGTCACTGTTTCGCCTGCGCAAAGGACTTCTAGCTCGTAGTCGCTAATCTCGGCGGTATCGCCGCCGGAACAGCGAATTGCGGCCGTCAGCAGTGCCCGAAGTTCGCTCGCTTTGGCGCTGAAGGTGCGAATTGCGTCGCCATTGCGCAGGACGCGGAAGTCGACGAGCTGCGCGCCGTTCGATGCGGCCGGGGTCATCGACGTAGTAGGTGTCGTGGACGTGATTGGTGCCGGCTGTTCGTTGATGATTTCCGGCCATTTATCTCGCGTGGTGACGATGGCACGTACGCCGCGCCGAGTGTCGATGAAGCCCCATGATTTGAGATGTTCGACGGCGCGGTGCGCGGTGCCGACTGAAACGCGATGTTCGGCGGCGATTTCCTTGATTGCTCGGAATGGCTTGCCGGGAGCATATGCGCCGTCGACGATCGCAGTGCGCAACTGAACGGCGATCTTTTCGTTTGCATACTCCGAAGTCGGCGGAGCCGGGTGCCGTCGGCCGTTCTGGCATTCGGGTCGACATGTGTTTGGCGGCGCGTTGGTCGAATTCGCTGAGCCAGGCTGCGTAGATCTTGAGTGTGGTGGTGGCGTCGGCGTGGCCGAGTCGGCCGGCGACGGTGCGCACATCGACGCCGGCGCCGATCAGCTCGGTCGCCGAATAGTGCCGCAGGTTATGCAAATGCGTATCGATTCCCAGCTTGCTCACCATGCGCTTGTATCGCTGCGACACCGACGGTGCGTTCAGCGGCTCGGAATGGTCCGGTAATGGGGAGAAGACGTACGCCAAGGGATCGGGCTCCAGCCCGAGCGCCTCGATCCGGCTCGTATACCGCTCGAACTGTTCGACGAGGACCTGCACGGATTCCTCGTCGAGTGCGACACGTCGTTTGTGTCCGCCGCCTTTGAAGCCCGTCAATGCTGCCGTACCGCGTTCAAGGTCGACGTCCTCCCAGCGGAGTGCGCACAACTCGCCGCGGCGACCGCCGGTCGTCATGGCCAACCACAGGTGCGCGATCCAGTCGGGATCCGATGAGGCAGCGTTGAGGATCCGGGCTGCTTCGGTCGGTGTCGGTGGTTTCGGGTTTGAGGGTGGGGGAGCGGGTGGCTGTGCCTGGTCGGTCGGATTGACCGCGATCCAGCGCCAGCGGATGCCGGCCTTGAATGCGCCGCTGAGAATGTAGTGGACCTTGCGGATCGTCCAGGTCGCCAGCGGTTCGCAGACATGTGGGTGACAGCGTTCATCGCACTCGTGCTTGCCCGGCGTGCGGTGGTCGATCTGTTTCCGGCTGGTGCAGCGGTGGCGGCATCGCCGCAACTCGGCGTAGAGCGAGTCGAGAATGTCAGCGTCGATCGAGCCGGCCTTCTGCGTGCCGAGGAACGGCCGGATGTGGTTATCGATGCACTCGATATATCGCTGTCGAGTGCGCTCGCCAGCTCCGCGGTTGCGAGGTACTTGTCGAGCAGCTGGTTGACCGTCGCGCTCGTGCGCGGATGCCGCTTCTCGTTGACCTGATTTATGAACTCGGTCCTGTTGGCCTCGGCAACCTCCCCAGTCTTGGGCGCGTCGGCCGGAATCACAGCACGGAGATAGTTCCGGTGCCCGCTGACCGGGTCGATCCCGGCGTACACCTTCACGCGAAGAGCGCCGCTCGGAAGGGTCTCGATGCCGCCCCAATCGCGGGTCCGGCGACGCGTATCGACGTCGATATGAGCATCAGAATAGGTCATTCGCACCACGAATGGACCCATGAAATCGCCACGGTAGATGCCGGCCGTGGCATATTGCCTGGTTAGACGCGGTGCCCCCGGCAGGATTCGAACCTGCGCACCCGCCTCCGGAGGGCGGTGCTCTATCCCCTGAGCTACGGGGGCCAGGGACCGATTGAGGTTAGCAGGTACGCAACCGGCTGCGGAGGGTGGTCCCAACCGGGCCCAGCAAGCCGGCCGCGACCAGCCGTCGGTAGCCTTGAGCGGTGACCCCCGCAGACCTCGCCGAGGCCGTCCGTGCCGCGCTGCGCAGCGCGGTCGACGACGGTGCCATCACCGTACCCATTCCCGAGGAGATCGTCGTCGAGCGACCTCGTAACCGGGACCACGGCGACTACGCCACGAACATCGCGATGCGCCTCGCGAAACCGGCCGGACTCAAGCCAAGAGACGTCGCCGAGTTGCTCCAAGAGCGCCTCCAGACGAACAGTGCCATCGAGCGGGTCGACATCGCCGGCCCCGGCTTCCTGAACATCACGGTCGCCACGGCCGCCCTGGGCGAGTTGGCCGGCACGATCACGCGAGCTGGCGACGACTACGGGCGCACCAAGACGCTGGCCGGCCAGCAGCTCAACCTCGAATACGTCTCGGCCAACCCGACCGGTCCGGTGCACATCGCGCATGCCCGCTGGGCCGCGGTCGGCGATGCGCTCTCCCGGCTGCTGCAGGCCAGCGGCGCCAGCGTGACCCGCGAGTACTACTTCAACGACGCCGGCACCCAGGTCGACCGGTTCGCCGCCTCGCTATACGCCGCCGCGGCGGGCAAGCCGGTCCCCGAGGACGGGTACCGCGGCGCCTACATCGAACGCATCGGCGCCCAGGTCCGGGATGCGAACCCGCAGGTGTTCGAGCTTCCCGAAAAGGACGCCCTGGAGGTATTCCGCCGCGAGGGCGTCGAGCTGATGTTCGCCGACATCAAGCGCTCGTTGGCGAACTTCGGGGTGCATTTCGACGTTTTCTTCAACGAACGCGACCTCTACGAGCGGGGCGAGGTCGACGACGCGGTGCAGCGGCTGCGCGATGGCGGGCACGTGTACGAGGCCGAGGGCGCGGTCTGGCTGCGTACCACCGATTTCGGTGACGACAAGGACCGCGTGATCGTGCGGTCCAAGGAATTCGGCGGCCGCCCGACGTACTTCTGCTCCGACCTGGCGTACTACATCGACAAGCGCGAACGCGGCGCCGACCAGGTCATCATCTTGCTCGGGGCCGACCACCACGGCTACGTCGGCCGGATGCGCAGCATGGTCGCCGGCATGGGGGAGAACCCGGACACCACGCTGGAGATCATCATCGGTCAGATGGTCAACGTGCACGGCAGCCGCCTGTCCAAGCGCGCCGGCAACCTGGTGACCCTCGACGACCTGATCGCTGCGGTCGGCGCCGACGCCGGTCGGTACAACCTCGTCCGCGCCAGCATGGACTCGCCGATCGACATCGACCTGGACCTGTGGGCCGCCAAAACCAACGACAACCCGGTCTTCTACGTGCAGTACGCGCACGCTCGGTTGGCTTCGCTGCAGCGCAATGCGGTCGAGCTGGGCGTCGAGCGGGGCGAGGATTTCGACCCGTCACTGCTCACCCACGACCGGGAGACCGACCTGCTGGCCGCGCTGGGTGAATTCCCGCGCGTCGTCACCTCGGCGGCCGAATTGCGCGAACCGCACCGGGTTGCCCGCTATGCCGAGGAATTGGCCGGTACGTACCACCGGTTCTACGACTCGGTCCGGGTGCTGCCACGCGGGGACGAGGAAGTCACGCCGGTGAACATTGCCCGCCTGTGGTTGTGTGAGGCCACGCGAACGGTGCTCGCAAACGCTCTCGGCCTGCTCGGCGTCAGCGCGCCGAGCCGGATGTGAGCCCGGTTTCCCGGAGCAACGACGCCCGCGGAACCAACCCGGTCCACACGCGACAGTCCACACAGACCATCCACAACGGACAGTCCGGAAATCCAGCGCATAGCGGGGAATCGGCCGACGGCAGCGAGGAGAACAGGGTGCGTACTCACGAGGCGGGCGCGCTGCACGCCGATTTCGCGCCGCCGGCCGGGCCGAGTCAGCCCCCGGCCATTCCGGGTGAACTCGTGCGCAACGTCTGGCCGCGTAACGCCACCCGTGATGCCGACGGCGTACTGCGACTGGCCGGTGTGGACGTTCGCGACCTCGCCGCTGAATACGGGACGCCGGCGTATGTCCTCGATGAGGCTGACTTCCGGTCCCGCTGCCGGGACTACGTCAGCGCATTCGGCGACGCCGAGGTGCATTACGCGTCGAAGGCATTTTGCTGCCAAGCGGTCGTGCGCTGGGTCGAACAGGAAGGTCTCGGGCTGGACGTCTGCTCCGGTGGCGAATTGGCGGTGGCGCTCAAAGCTGGGTTCCCGGTCGAGCGCATCGCCATGCACGGCAACAACAAGACGACCGCCGAACTGGAACGCGCGGTTACGGCAGGGGTCGGCCGGATCGTGGTCGATTCCTTTGTGGAGATTGCCCGGCTGGCCGAGGTGGCGCAGCGGCACGGCGTCCGGCAGCAGGTCCTGGTCCGGGTCACCGTCGGGGTCGAGGCGCATACGCACGAATTCATCGCGACCGCGCACGAGGACCAGAAGTTCGGTTTTTCCCTTGCCTCAGGCGATGCGCTGGAGGGGGTACGCCGCATCGACTCGCTTCCCTCGCTGGAATTGGTCGGCGTACACAGCCACATCGGCTCGCAAATCTTCGACACGGCCGGTTTCGAGGTCTCGGCCCGGCGCGCGGTCGGTCTGCTGCATGAGATACGGAGCGAGCTGGGAATTACGTTGCCACTGCTCAATCTCGGCGGCGGATTGGGTATCGCGTATCTCCCGGAAGACGACCCGGTGCCGGTGGACACGGTCGCCGGCCAGTTGCGGGACATTGTCGGCAAGGAATGCGAAGCGGCCGATTTCCCGCTGCCGCGGCTGGCGGTCGAGCCGGGCCGGGCGATCGCCGGCCCCGGGACGGTGACGCTGTACGAAGTCGGCACGGTCAAGAACGTCGATGGCATCCGTACGTACGTTTCGGTCGACGGCGGAATGAGCGACAACATCAGGACCGCGCTGTATGACGCGAGTTACAGCTGTGTGCTCGCCTCGCGGGACTCCCAAGCCGATCCGATGCTCGCCCGCGTCGTCGGAAAGCACTGCGAGGCAGGGGATATCGTCGTACGGGACGTCTGGTTGCCTTCCGATGTGCAGCCCGGTGATCTGCTTGCCGTGGCGGCGACCGGAGCATACTGCCGGAGCATGGCCAGCAACTACAATCACGCGCTGCGACCGCCGGTTCTGGCGGTTCGTGACGGTGCCGCCCGGGTCCTGATCCGGCGCGAGACCGAGGCCGATCTGATGTCGCTTGAGGTGGAGGAATGACCGACAAACCCGTCGGCGTCGCACTGCTCGGCTGCGGTTCGGTCGGCAGCCAGGTGGTCCGGCTGCTCGAGGAACAGGCCGCCGATCTGGCCGCCCGGGTCGGGGCCCCGCTGGAGTTGGTCGGCGTGGCGGTACGCCGGCCGCAGCGGCACCGCGACATTCCCGCCCACCTGCTCACCGACGACGCCGAGTCGCTGGTCACCCGGGACGATGTGGACATCGTGATCGAGGTGATCGGCGGGATCGAGCCGACCCGATCCTTCCTGCTGGCCGCCATGAAGGCCGGAAAGTCGGTGGTGACCGCCAACAAGGCGCTGCTGGCCGAGGACGGCGCGAGCCTGCACGCGGTGGCCCGGGAAACCGACTCCGACCTGTATTTCGAGGCGGCCGTCGCCGGCGCGATCCCGTTGGTACGGCCATTGCAGGAATCCCTCGTCGGTGACCGGGTGACCGCGGTGCTGGGCATCGTCAACGGCACCACGAATTACGTACTGTCGCGAATGGATGAAACCGGCGCGAGTTTCGGTGAGGCGCTGGAAGAAGCGACTCAGCTGGGATATGCCGAGGCCGATCCGACCTCCGATATTGATGGTTTCGACGCGGCGGCTAAGGCTGCAATCCTTGCTGGGCTCGCTTTTCACACCCGGGTGACCGCCGCCGACGTTTATCGTGAAGGAATTGCGGACGTGACCGCGGCCGATATCGCCAGTGCGAAAAGCATGGGTTGCGTCGTTAAATTGCTCGCTATTTGTGAGCGTTTTGTCGACGAATCCGGCGAGTCGGTCGGGGTACGGGTACACCCGGCGATGATTCCGCGTAGCCACCCGCTGGCCAGCGTCACCGGGGCGTTCAACGCCGTGTTCGTGCAGGGTGAGGCGGCCGGCGAGCTGATGTTCTACGGCCAGGGCGCCGGCGGGGCGCCGACCGCGAGCGCGGTGCTGGGCGACCTGGTCGCGGTGGCCCGTAACCGCATCGGGCGCGGCCGCGGCCCGGGTGAGTCGGCCTACGCCGACCTGCGGATCCGGCCGATGGGGGAGATCGAGACCCGGTACCACGTCAGCCTCGACGTCCGCGACCGTGCTGGCGTGCTGGCGACGGTGGCCGCCGCGTTCGCCGAGAACGGGGTCAGCATCTCCACGGTCCGGCAGGAGGGCCGCGGCGATGACGCCACGCTGGTCATAGTGACCCACGTCGCCACCGACGCGGCGCTGTCCCGCACCATTGACGAGCTCCGCGAGTTTGACGTGGTCCGCGAGGTGGCCAGCGTGATGCGCGTGGAGGGTGAGACATGATCAGTGGCAGCGACACCACCGACCGCCCGAGGAGTGCGCAATGACCGCATGGCGTGGCGTTATCGAGGAGTACCGGGACCGGATCTCGCTGCTGACCGGTGCTACCGCCGTGACGCTGCTGGAAGGCGGTACTCCGCTGCTGTTCGCCCCCGAGCTGTCGGCCCGGACCGACTGCGAGGTCTACCTGAAGGTCGAGGGGGCCAACCCGACCGGGTCGTTCAAGGACCGCGGCATGACGGTGGCGATCACCCAGGCCGTAGCGGCCGGCAGCAAGGCCGTCATCTGCGCCAGCACCGGCAACACCAGCGCCTCCGCCTCGGCGTACGCGGTTCGGGGCGGCCTGACCAGTGCGGTGCTGGTACCGCAGGGAAAGATCGCTTTAGGAAAGCTTGCTCAGGCGTTGGTGCACGGCGCGCGATTGTTGCAAGTGGACGGATCTTTCGACGATTGCCTGACGTTGGCCCGCGATCTGGCCGACCAATATCCGGTCACGTTGGTCAACTCGGTGAACCCCGACCGCATTGAAGGACAAAAGACCGCCGCATTCGAGGTCTGCGACATTCTTGGTGGCGCACCTGACATCCACTGTTTACCGGTAGGAAACGCAGGAAACATAACCGCGTATTGGAAAGGCTACGGGGAATACCACCGCGACAAGGTAATTTCCAGCCTTCCGAAAATGTTTGGATTCCAGGCCGCTGGTTCGGCGCCGATTGTTTCTGGCCAGCGGGTGGAACGGCCGATCACGATTGCGACCGCGATCCGTATCGGAAATCCCGCGTCCTGGAAACAGGCAATTGCCGCCCGCGATGAGTCGGCCGGATTGATCGATGCCGTGACCGACCGGCAGATTCTGGCCGCCTACCGGCTATTGGCCCGCAGTGAGGGCGTTTTCGTCGAGCCGGCCTCGGCCGCCAGTGTGGCCGGATTACTCGCAACGGCGGTCGACGGGCGCCTTCCACGCGGCAGCAAGGTCGTCTGCACCGTTACCGGAAACGGGCTTAAAGATCCCGAATGGGCTATATCCGGCGCACCGACTCCGGTCACCGTTCCGGTTGACGCCCACGCGGCGGCCGGCGCGCTCGGCCTGGCATGAGCTTTGGCATGAGATTGGGCATGAGTGGCGCATGACCGGCGTTCATATCCGGGTTCCGGCGACCAGCGCGAACCTGGGGCCCGGCTTCGATTCGCTGGGTCTGGCGCTCGGACTTTATGACGAGATAGAGGCAACTGCCACCGATTCCGGGGTCAGCGTATCGGTGCAGGGCGAGGGCGCCGGCGAGCTGCCTGGTGATGAAAAGCACCTTATTGTCCGGGCCGCATACGCCGCGTTCGAGGCATTGGGGGTAAGCCCGCCGGGTCTGCGACTGCGTTGCGTCAACCGGATTCCGCATGCTCGCGGGCTCGGTTCGTCCGCGGCCGCGATCGTGGCCGGTGTGCTGGCGGGCAGGGCGTTGACGCCGGATGGCCCGCAACGTATGGATAGCGCGGGCGTATTGGCGTTGGCGGCGCAGTTCGAAGGCCACGCCGACAATGTCGCCGCCGCTCTGCTTGGCGGGGCGACGATCGCCTGGCGCGCGGACAGCGGGTTCGAGGCGGTTCGGTTGGAGCCGGCGCCTGGTCTGCGTGCCTGCGTATTCGTTCCCCAGGACCGTTCGGAGACCGCGCAAACTCGGCGTTTGCTGCCCGATTCGGTGCCCCACGCCGATGCCGCGCATGCGGTTGCCCGCGCCGCATTATTGGTACGGGGATTGACCGAAGCGCCGCAGTTGCTGTTTGCTGCGACAGAAGACCGGTTGCATCAGCCGTATCGCAAGTCGGCCATGCCGGAATCGCTGGAGTTGATGGCGCGGCTACGCCAAAATGGCGAAGCCGCCGTGGTGTCGGGCGCCGGTCCGACAGTGCTCAGCTTCCGTTTCGGAACCGACGGTTGTACGCAGGATGACAACGCTGTCATCGGCGTGCCCGCCGGCTGGTCGGTAATGCCGCTGGCGTTGGATCGTGGTGGCGCGGTGTGTCGCCGGCTCGAGACGTAATCGTGCCCGATCGGGAAGCAATATCGGCGCGGCGGTGTTGCTCGTAGCGTTTGAAGCATCTAGTCTGATGCCCATCAGCCGCCAGCGGGCGTGCTCGAGACCGGTCTGGTCGAGGTCGTTTTCCGCAACGTACGTCGATCGTCCGCATTCTCAACGGATCTGGTTCAAAGGTTTCGGCGTCGTTGTCGTGGCCGAGGCGGATCCTGCCCAGGCTGTCCCGCTCGTCTCTCGTCCCCACGGGGAGGCGGCGCACCCGGCTCAGGCTGGGTTTGTTACCGGCCGTGACTTAGCACCTTGGCCGTCATAAGGGAAGGACCCTTCTTTGAGTGAAAGCACCGACGTTCGCACCGACGCGCCTACCGCGGCGGGTGAGAACGCCATAGATTCCGCGACTGCAGCCACAACGCGGCCACGGCGCCGCGCCGCCGGCCTGTCGGGCATGGTGCTCGCCGAGCTTCAAGAGTTGGCCGCCAGCTTGGGCGTAACTGGCACTGCGCGGATGCGCAAGAGCGACCTTGTCGCTGCCATCAAGGAGAAGCAGTCCGGCGGAGCCGGCACTGCCGAGACGTCGGTCACAGCCGACTCGTCCGAAGCCGCGCCCGCCCGCGGTCGCCGTTCGGCTCGCCGCCCCGCCGGTTCGCCGAGCGCCGAGGCCAGCGACATCGACGACGCGCCAGCCGCAGTCAACGGCATCGCCACCGAGACGGCAGAGGCCGTCAATGGACGTCCGAACCGCCGGGGTCGTCCGCGCCGCTCATCGACCGATGACGCCCCGACGTTGGACAGCGTCGCCAGTGGCGCGGCGCCGGCTGAGCAGGCCGAGTCCGGCTCCGAGCAGCGACAGGACAACGCGCCGCGCGAGTCGGCCGAGTCCGACGGCCCGCGTTCGAGCGACGGGCAGAGCCCGGACCGTTCGGACCGGGGGGAGCGTGCCGAGGGCCGTCGGGACAACTACCGCCAGCGCGACAACCGCCGGGACGACAACCGTCGCGATGACAACCGCTCGCGCGATGACAACCGGCGGGATGACAACCGTCGCGACGACAACCGGTCGCGGGACGACAACCGTTCGCGGGACGACCGTCGCGATGACAACCGTTCGCGGGACAACCGGGACGACAACCGCCGGGACGACAACCGCCGTGATGACCGGTCGCGCGACGACGACTACGACGGCGGACGCCGCCGGGGCCGCCGGTTCCGCGACCGCCGTGGCCGCGGCCGGGACCGTATCGGCGAGGCCGCTGAGCCGGTGATCGCCGAGGACGACGTGCTGATCCCCGTCGCGGGCATCCTCGACGTTCTCGACAACTACGCGTTCGTGCGGACCTCCGGTTACCTGACCGGCCCGAACGACGTCTACGTCTCGCTCTCGCAGGTCCGTAAGAACGGTCTGCGCCGCGGTGACGCCATCACCGGCGCCGTGCGGCAGCCCCGCGAGGGGGAGCGGCGGGACAAGTACAACGCCCTCGTCCGGCTCGACACCGTCAACGGGGTGGAGCCCGAAGAGGCCAAGAAGCGGGCCGAATTCCACCGGTTGACCCCGCTCTACCCGCAGGAGCGGTTGCGGTTGGAGACCGAACCGCACCTGCTGACCCCGCGGGTCATCGACCTGGTCATGCCGATCGGTAAGGGCCAGCGCGCACTGATCGTCAGCCCGCCCAAGGCCGGTAAGACGATGGTGCTGCAGTCGATCGCCAACGCGATCACCACGAACAACCCCGAGTGCCACCTCATGGTCGTCCTCGTCGACGAGCGGCCCGAAGAGGTCACCGACATGCAGCGCTCGGTCAAGGGTGAGGTCATCGCCTCCACCTTCGACCGGCCGCCGTCGGACCACACCACGGTCGCCGAGCTGGCCATCGACCGGGCCAAGCGCCTGGTCGAGCTGGGCCACGACGTGGTCGTGCTGCTGGACTCGATCACCCGCCTCGGCCGGGCGTACAACAACGCCTCGCCGGCCAGCGGTCGCATCCTCTCCGGTGGTATCGACTCGACCGCGCTGTACCCACCCAAGCGGTTCCTGGGTGCGGCCCGCAACATCGAGAACGGCGGCTCGCTGACGATCATCGCCACCGCGCTGATCGAGACCGGGTCGACCGGTGACACGGTCATCTACGAGGAGTTCAAGGGCACCGGCAACGCCGAGCTGTACCTGGACCGCAAGCTGGCCAACAAGCGGATCTTCCCCGCGGTCGACGTCATCGCGTCGAGTACCCGTAAGGAAGAGATCCTGCTCTCGCCGGACGAGCTGTCGATCGTGATGAAGCTGCGCCGGGTGCTCTCGGCCCTGGATCCGCAGCAGGCAGTCGAGCTGGTCCTGGACCGGTTGCGTAAGACCAAGACGAACGTCGAGTTCCTTATGCAGGTGCAGAAGACCTCGCCGGGCGCCGAAGACTAGAGGTGATAGGCGCGATCGGTCGGGCGGGACTAATCCGCCGGCCGGCCGCGTTTGTCACGTGTGTCCGCCGATCTGGCACACTGGGTCGGCACAGATTCGGTTCCGGTTCACCCCGCCAAAGACGACTTGTGTCGATGGGGACCCGGCGACCACGACGAAAGGGCAACCACCAGTGAAGACCGACATCCACCCCGAGTACGTCGCGACCAAGGTGACCTGCTCGTGTGGGAACACGTTCACCACCCGCAGCACGTCGAGCACGGGATCGCTGCACGCCGAGGTCTGCTCGGAGTGCCACCCCTTCTACACCGGCAAGCAGAAGATCCTGGACACCGGCGGACGGGTCGCCCGGTTCGAGAAGCGCTTCGGCAAGCGCGACCGGGCCGCAGGCAAGTAGCTCTCTTCGACGGCGCTCGACTCCACCGGAGTCGGGCGCCGTTTGCCGTACCGCACAACTCACCAACAGCACAGCTTTCACTGCTAGGACGAACCGATGTCAGACACCAAGACCACCGCGGATGCGCTGGTCGACGAGTACGCCGACCTCGAGCGGCAGCTCGCCGATCCGACGGTGCACGCGGACGCCGACCGGGCCCGTACCTTGGGCCGGCGGTACGCGGAGCTGGGCCCGGTGGTCGAAACCATTCGTACCCTCGAGGCAGCCCGGGCCGACCGCGACGCGGCCCAGGAACTCGCCGCCGAGGACCCGGCTTTCGCCGCCGAGGCGGAGGAATTGGGCGTACGGATCGACGAGCTGTCGGCGCGGTTGCGCGAACAGCTGCTGCCTAAGGATCCCAATGATGAGAAGGACATCATCATGGAGATCAAGGCCGGCGAGGGTGGCGAGGAATCGGCCCTGTTCGCCGGCGATCTGTTGCGGATGTACCTGCGGTACGCCGAGCGGCAGGGCTGGAAGACCGAGGTCCTGGACGCCGAGCCGACCGAGATGGGTGGCTACCGCGACATCAGCGTGGCGATCAAGGCCCGCGGTGGCGTGTGGCGGCGGCTGAAGTACGAGGGCGGTGTGCACCGGGTGCAACGCGTGCCGGTGACCGAGTCGCAGGGCCGGATCCACACCTCGGCGGCCGGCGTACTCGTACTGCCCGAGGCCGAGGAGGTCGACATCCAGATCGACCCGAACGACCTGCGCATCGACGTCTACCGGTCATCCGGTCCGGGTGGGCAGAGCGTCAATACCACCGACTCGGCGGTGCGGATCACCCACATTCCGACCGGGACCGTGGTGGCGATGCAGAACGAGAAAAGCCAGCTGCAGAACCGGGAGGCCGGCATGCGCGTGTTGCGGGCCCGGCTGCATGCGCTGGCCCAGGAGCAGGCCGACCAGGAAGCGGCTGACACCCGACACAGCCAGGTCCGTACCGTCGACCGCAGCGAACGGATCCGGACGTACAACTTCCCGGAGAACCGCATTTCCGACCACCGGGTCGGATACAAGGCGTACAACCTCGACCAGGTGCTCGATGGCGACCTCGATGCGGTACTCGACGCGTTGGCGCGAGCCGATGCCGAGGCGGCGCTGGCCGGTGAGAAGGACTGAGACGAGCCGGGGAACCGTGACCTCGGCCCAGCGCGAGGGCGCGCGACGGCTGGCCGCGGCCGGCGTGGCCAGCCCCGACCACGACGCGCGGGCCCTTCTGGCGCATGTGCTCGGGATCGGCATGAGCCGGCTGGTCACCGCCGACGCCTTGACCCCCGAGCAAGCGGAGCGCTACGACTACCTCATCGAGGAACGGGCGGCCCGGGTGCCGTTGCAGCACCTGACCGGGGTGGCCGGATTCCGGCGGCTGGATCTGGCGGTCGGCCCGGGGGTGTTCGTACCCCGGCCGGAGACCGAGGTCCTGGTGCAGTGGGGTCTGGACCAGCTGACCGGCGCACCCGATCCGGTCGTGGTTGACCTGTGCGCTGGCAGCGGCGCGATCGCGTTGAGTGTGGCTGATGAGTTACCCGCCGCCACCGTGTACGCCGTCGAACGGGAACCCGAGGCGTGCGCCTGGGCCGAACGCAATGTCAACGGAACGACGGTGCAGTTGGTCTGTTCCGATATCGCCGGCGCGCTGCCCGACCTCGACGGCCGGGTCGACCTCGTGCTGGCCAATCCGCCGTACATTCCGGACGGAGCGACCGTCGAGCGCGAGGTCGCCGAGCACGATCCGGCCGCCGCGCTGTGGGGTGGGCCGGACGGATTGGATACGGTCCGGGTCGTTATCGCGACCGCCAGCCGGCTGCTGCGGCCCGGTGGATCGGTCGGGATCGAACACGCCGACCTGCAAGGGGAGTCGGTTCCCGCCCTGTTGCGGCGAATGGCAGGCTGGCAGCAGGTCGCCGACCACCGCGATCTGGCCGGGCGGCCGCGGTTCGCCACGGCACTGCGGGACAACGGGGCCTGAGACAAGGAAAGAAGGAGAGGGCCGATGAGCCTGTCGTACGACTGCTCCAATGCCGAGGAGCGGGCCGACGGTCTGGTCGCCGCCGCCGCCGCGATCGAGCGGGGCGAGCTGGTGGTCATCCCGACCGACACCGTCTACGGCGTGGCCGCCGACGCCTTCTCACCCGATGCGGTGCAGTCCCTGTTGCAGGCCAAGGACCGCGGCCGAAGCGTTCCCTCGCCGGTCCTGGTCGGTTCCTGGAACGGGTTGGACGGCCTGGTGCTGGCGGTATCCACCGATGCCCGCGAACTGGTCGAGGCGTTCTGGCCCGGCGGGTTGACGATCATCGTCGAGCACGCGCCATCGCTGTCCTGGGACCTGGGCGATTCCCGCGGGACGGTCGCGGTACGGATGCCGGCCCACCCCGTGGCGATCGACCTGCTGACCCGGACCGGTCCGCTGGCCGTATCCAGCGCCAACAAGCACGGTCAGCCGGCGCCCTCGACCGCCGCGCACGCCCGCAAGCAGCTCGGGGACCTGGTCACGGTCTACCTGGAGGCCGAGGTCGCCGATGGCCGGGCGTCCAGCATCGTCGACCTGACCGGGGAGACGCCGGTACTGCGTCGGGCCGGCGCGATCAGCGTCGAGGAGCTGCGCGAGGTCGTGCCCGAGCTGGTCGTACCCGACGGGGAGTCGGCTGGTCGCTGAGCGTGGCGGGTCGCGCGGCACGGTGACATTGCAGCGCTACTCTTCGTACCAGTACCCCTCAGCGATGAAGCTGTGTCATGAACGGGAGCAGGCAGATGGCCACCTTCTGGGGTCCTGACTTCGAAGCGCTCGCGGCGGTTGACCCGGAGATCGCCGACGTGGTGTTGGGCGAGTTGGGTCGGCTCCGCCACGGCCTGCAGCTCATCGCCAGCGAAAACCTGACCAGCCCCGCCGTTCTGGCCGCGCTCGGTTCGACGCTGTCCAACAAATACGCCGAGGGTTATCCGGGCCGTCGTTATTACGGCGGCTGCGCCGAGGTCGACCGGGCTGAGGAGATCGGAATCGCCCGTGCCAAGGCGCTTTTCGGTGCTGAGCACGCCAATCTGCAACCGCATTCGGGGGCCAGCGCCAACCTCGCCGCGTACGCCGCGATCTGTAAACCCGGCGACACGATCTTGGCGATGTCGTTGCCACACGGCGGCCACCTGACCCATGGCAGCCCGGTCAACTTCTCCGGGCGCTGGTTCAACACGATCGGGTACTCGGTCCGGGCCGACGACGAGCTGATCGACTTCGACGAGGTCCGCGGCCTGGCCCGCACCCACCAACCCAAGCTGATCATCGCCGGCGCGACCGCGTACCCCCGGCTGATCGACTTCGCCGCGTTCCGGCAGATCGCCGACGAGGTGGGCGCCCGGTTGCTGGTCGATGCGGCGCATTTCATCGGACTCGTTGCCGGGCAGGCGATTCCGAGCCCGGTGCCGTTTGCGGACGTCGTGACGTTCACCACCCACAAGGTGCTGCGCGGCCCCCGCGGCGGCGCGATCCTGTGCACGGCCGAGATGGCCCGGGCGATCGACAAGGCCGTGTTCCCGTTCAGCCAGGGTGGACCGCTGATGCACGCGGTCGCAGCCAAGGCGGTTGCGCTGAAAGAAGCGGCACAGCCGG
>JBEDUI010000169.1:0-29811 GCA_040414495.1 Mycobacteriales bacterium | reverse complement strand
GTCGTGCCCGAGCTGCGTAGCTCCACCGCGCCCGAGCCGCCCGGCGCCCGGCGCGGTGCGGCGTTCACATAAGCATCGGTGCGGATCGCACCGGCAACGTTGTCGCTGATCACCAGGGCGGCGGGGGCGAACGCGTCGGCCCGCATTGCGGCCGGCAATCCCGGATCGATCGGCAATACCCGATAACCGCAGCTCAACGCACCCAGATAGGCCAGGCAGAAATCCAGTGGGTCCATAATGGACAAAGCGATTGCCGCGCCAGGCCGGGCATTCTGCGCCAGAACGGTCCGCCAGCGGTGAACCGCATCGTTGCATTGTGCGTACGTGATAAATCGGGTGGTTGTCGCCGATTCCAGGAACGGAGCGGCGCCGTCATGCGCGGCCCGGGCGGCGATGAGATCTGCAAGCGAAGCCATGAGTGGGACATTTGCAGTCCAGGCTGAAGGGTTCTTGGGAAAATGCTGAAGGCAACCTCAGGAACGGCGATAGATGTGCTTTTGGGTCGGTGATCTCACTCTCAGCCGCTCATCGGTTGGCGGCGTAGGGTTGGTCCGGAGCCTGTGTGAACCGGTGAGAGGTGTCAATGCCCGACTGGGATGGCGCGGGATTGCCGCCCGCGGCCGAGGCCCGCATGGAGCGCTTCGCCCGCTCGGGGCTACGAACTTCGCTGTTGCCGGTGGCCGGTGCCGCCGGCATTGAGGCGGTCGGCCTGAGTCCGGTCGGCGAGGTCATGGGCACGATGGTGCAGCGCATCAGTTGGCAGGGCTTCGGCTGTGGCTATTACGGCATGGGTGGATACGGATACCCGGTCGCCGGCAACGGTCCGGACTACCGCTTCATCGGGTACCGGCCTTACGTGGAGGCGTTGTACCGCGGGTACCGCACGGCGCTGCGCCGGATGACGTACGAGGCGACCCGACTCGGTGCCGACGGCGTGGTCGGGGTTCGTCTGACCGCCGACCAGATGGTCGGCCCCAACCGGGAGTTCGTGGCGCTGGGTACCGCGGTCCGGGCCCGCACCGAACGCCGGCCCGGCAAGCCGTTCACCACCGACCTGGCCGGTCAGGACGTGGCCAAGCTGATGGGGGCCGGTTGGGTTCCGGCCGCTATCGGGATCGGCATTTCGGTGGCGATCCGGCACGATGACGGCCTCACCCGCTACCAATCTTCCTGGGGCGCGGGAAATATGGAGGTCTCCGGCTATACGCAATTGGTGACGCATGTACGGGAAGAGGCGCGGACCCGGTTCGAGCACGCGGTGTCCGAAGTGGGCGCCGACGGCGCGATCGTGTCCCGGATGACGATGAACGTGTGGTCGATCGAACCCGGCGAGGGACACCGCGACCATGTGGCTGAATCCGAGGTATTCGGCACAACGATCGCTCGATTCCACCGCGGTCCGGTGGCGCCGACCTCCACCCTGACATTCCTGCCCCTACGATGAATGACGGAGCCCCGATGAGTGAGACGCCGACGATGCAGGGTGTCCCCGGCGATGCGATGAAGCGCCTGGCCGAGATGCGCCCCGGCCAGAAAACAAGTCTGTTCACCTCGGACCTGAGCGTCAACGAATTCCTACTGGTACGGGAATCGGGCTTCCGGCCGCTGGGTCTGGTGCTCGGATCCAGCATTTATCACGTGGGATTCCAACTTGGACGGTGGAACAAGAACCAGGAATTGGACGTACTGTCCTCCGCGATGTATCACGCCCGGGAATTGGCGATGACCCGGATGGAGGCCGAGGCCGATGTGCTCGGCGCCGACGGCATCGTGGGCGTCAGGCTGGAAATAGAATTCAAAGAATTCGGCAGCGACCTGGCCGAATTCATCGCGGTCGGGACCGCCGTACGGTCCGAGGACACCGCGAACTGGCGGAACAACACGGGAAAGCCGTTCACCTCGGATTTGTCCGGTCAGGATTTCTGGACGTTGATCCAGGCCGGGTACGGCCCGTTGGGCATGGTGATGGGTTCGTGTGTCTATCACGTCGCCCACCAGCGGTTCTGGCAGTCGATGGGCAATATCGGGCAGAACGTGGAGATCCCGCAATTCACCGAGGCGTTGTACGACGCCCGGGAGTTGGCGATGAGCCGGATGCAGGCCGAGGCGGAGGCGCTGGAAGCCGAGGGAATCGTCGGGGTGCAGTTGCGGTCGCTGTCGCACAAATGGGGCGGGCATACGACCGAGTTCTTCGCCGTGGGCACAGCGGTACGGCCGTTGCGGGCCGACCACACGATCGCCACGCCGCAGCTGGTGCTGCCGCTGACCGACTAGCCTCGAGCTTTTCGTTTATAGGTACGGTGGCGGCCCGGCACGGCAGCGGGCAAGCCACATTCGGCGCTGTAATTGCGCAGCTCCAGTCGGCGCTGGGTCGTCCTTAGCGCCTCTGGCGGGTTAGAAAACCGTTATCGCCGCTTGCCGCTGACGAATAGGCTCGCGCTCATGACCGACGGCGACTGGAGGGATGGCGGGTTCAGGCAGCGTCGGCCCTCCGTGGAGACCCTCGCCTGGGTTGCGGCGTCGATGGGTCAGGGCAGTCGCATCGTGGGCTCTCGCCGATTGACCGGTGGCGTCTGCTCCGCGGTGAATCGGCTGACTGTCGAGCGACATGGAACGCGTACATTCGTCGTCCTGCGGCAGTACCCGGGCGGGCTCGGCCTGCAGGAGACCGTGGAGACGGAGATCGCCACCCTTTCCCTGGTGGCGGGAAGCGGGCTCCCGGTTCCGAGCATCCTGGCTGCCGATGCTGCCGGTGCCTCGACGGGTGGCCTGCCGTCGTTGCTGATGACCCGGTTGCCGGGGCATATTCACCTCAATCCGGCCGAACCTCGGTCGTGGCTGACGAGAATCGCGGAGCTCGCTGTATCGCTACATTCCCTCGATCTTCCCGCGAAGACGTTAAGACCTTGGACAGATTCCTGGATCGCCCCGCGAGAAGAGCTTCGGGTGCCGATCGGCGCACAGAAGCCGGCCGTGTGGAAGGCGGCGTTTGGTGTCATGGCGGCGGCGCCGCCCAAGGACACCGCCGCCTTTCTGCACGGCGATTTCCTGCCCGTCAATATGCTGTGGTCGCGCGGGAAGATTACTGGGCTGACCGACTGGCTCGGCGTCCATCGTGGGTCTCGCGCGATCGACGTCGGACAGTGTCGGCGATACTTGGCGGCGCTCTATTCGCCCGAGTGGTCCGAGCAGCTTCGGTCGCTCTACGAGTCGATCGCCGGGGCGACGCTCGATCCGTGGTGGGACCTGTATGCCCTGCTGCACTATAACGATGAGCAGCAGAAGTGGATGCGTGCTCAGGTCGCCGGGCGCCGTCCCGTCGATGTGCCCGGCATGACTTCCCGGGTCGAGGTTGCTATCGAGACAGCGCTACGGCGCCTCGGATAACCGCGGGTTCCCTGCTGGTCGCCCTTCCGGTTCTGGCACGCCGCGAGGACCCCCTGCACGACGGCCGGTCGCACTCGCATCAATCACCGACTGATAACGAGACACCACATTGGACACGCCCAATCAGGCGCGATACAGGCGAATCAGCCGCGCGGCCGGGGCCGGCTGGGTAACCCGCAACGCGCCGCGGCCGGCATCCCACTCCAACCCGTCGCCGGCCATCGGAAACAGCCCTTCCAACCGGCAACCGGCCAGCGCTGGCAACGAGATCGTTTTAGTGTCGGTCCCGCCGCGTCGCCAAATCGCCAGCAGCGTTTGATCGCCGTATCGCAAACCGAGCGCGATCCACGGATCCGACCAACCCGGTAGGCCCAATGGCCAGAACGGCGTGGCCCGCGGAATGAGAGACCGGATGCTCTTGTACGTATCCAGCGCCTCGCTCACCAACGCCAGCTGAACGTCGCTGAGCAGGTCGATCCGGCCGGAGAGATGCACCCGGCCGAGCATCGCGTTGATCAACGTCAGTGTGTTCAGCTCGTCGTCGTACTCCGGCTGCGGATAGGCCCACGTCGCCGACTGCTCCGGGGTAACCGCGCTCGGCGCGGCCGCCGCGATCGGCACGTACCGCAGCGGGTCGGTCTGGTCGCTTGTGGACTGGATGCTCATCCGGCTCAGCTGCGCGTAATCGACCCGTAACCCACCGGACGAGCAATTCTCGATCACCAGATGCGGATGCCGTTCGAATAATCCGTCCAGCCAGGCCGAATACGCGCGGTTGTGGCCGAGCAACCCCTCGCCCGGGGCGTCCGCGTCGATATCGGTGCCGACCCCGATATTGATGTTGTAATCGAATTTGAAATACCCGACACCGAAATCGGCGATCAACCGGTCGATCACCGCGCTCATATAGTCGATGACGGCCGGGTGTCGGTAGTCCAGTTGATAGCGGCCGTTCTCGGCGATCCGGTGACCGTGCCGGGAAAAGAACGCCTCGGCCGGCAGCTTGTCCGCGATCGGGCTTTCCACCCCGACCACCTCCGGCTCGACCCAGAGTCCGGGCACCATGCCCGAGCCCCGGATCGTGTCGATGACCGAGCCCAATCCGCCGGGAAATCGACGGGTGGAGGGCTGCCATTCACCGACGGTCGGCCACCAATGCTCGGTTTCGGAATACCAGCCGGCGTCGATAACGAAATACTCGCTGCCCACGGCCGCGGCCGCTTCGATGATCGGCAGCAGTTTCTCGGTGGTCGGATCGCCGTTCAGGCAGTTCATGTAGTCGTTGAAGATAACCGGCAGATTCTGGTTGTCAGCGTTCTCGCGCCGAATCGCCCGCCGATACGAATTCAGCTCGCCCAACGCACCGGTCAGGCCGTGGTGGGAATACGCGACCGCCGCCGGGACGGTACGGAATTGCGCCCCCGGTTCCAGCACCGTGCTCCACTGGTGTTCGGCGTCGGTCGGGCCGGAAATGCTGGCCTGCAGATCACCGCTGCGGTCGGTCAGTTCCCAGTGCCAGGCGCCGTTGTGCTCGATTTGCCACAGCATCGTGTCGCCGGTGCGCAGATCGGTGATCGCTCCCATCGGCAGGTGTACGCCGGTCGACCAACTGCCGACCGAGGTGGTTGAGTATCGGGCCCGGGAAGCCGTCGAGCCGGGGGAGAGTCCGGTCTCGACAAACCCAATGTCCTCTGTGGACAGCTCGCGCCACCGGAATTCGGTCAGCCAGCTGTTCCGGGCCACGTGCACCCGAAGATCAGTCAGTGCCGAGCCTGGGCTGGCGAATCCCGAAAGATTCAAGGAGGACACGTAATCCAGCCGGTGCGCCTCATCCCCGGTATTGCGTACCACCGAATACGCGGTAATCGCGTCGGCTCCGATGTGGTGGGTCAGATGCGTGCTCACCTCGAGGCCGGTCGCCGGGTCATGTTGCACGACGACCAGCGACCCATCGCTGGCTTGGTGGCTGACATACCGCAGCCGCGCGCTCGGGGCGTAGTGCCGGTGCTGGTCATGCGAGCTGCCGATGCGGCCCTCGTCGTCGGCCGACAGTTCGACCAGCGGCACCGCCGGATCCGGTCGCCGCTCGGCCGTCCCGAGACCCCAGCGCACCGGTTCCTCGGCCGCGATAGCCAGGAGCAACCGCAGCGAGCCAGCATTCCAGGTGATGTCCCGATTGGTCACGCGGTCATGAGATCCGTTACACAGCGTGGGTGTCAACGCGCACGGCTGGGTCCGGCCAGTGATATCGCCAGGCATCGTACGAAAATGGGAATTACTCGCTCCGGTCGGGCTGGCAGACTAACTGGGTGATTGATCGCGATTGGCACGTGCTACTGGTCGGCGGGCCGTCGGGTTGCGGAAAAAGCACCGTCTGTGCCGACCTGATGCGCCGGTACGGCGTCGGCTGCGCCGAAGTTGACGACATCAGCGCCGCTGTAAAGGCGATGACCACGCCCGAGCAGCAACCGTTGCTGCACCACTGGGATCGTTATGCCGCCAGTCGGGAATGGACCGCACCGGAAATCCTCGACCTGACGCTGCGGGTGGCCGAGGCGTTGGCGCCGGCGATCCGGGCCGTTGTCGATGCCCACCTGAACTATGGGCCACCGGTCATTATGGAGGGTGATTACCTGCTGCCGGCGCTGCTGCGGCAATCGCCATTACCCCGGCCCGACGTGCGGGCCGTATTTCTCTACGAACCCGATGAGGAGCAACTCATCGCCAATTACGCCGCCCGCGAGCCGGAGAAACCGGCGCAGCGGCAGCGGGCCCGGGTCAGTCGGCTATTCGGCGAATGGTTATGCGAACAGGCAACGGCATGTGACGTCCCGGTCCTGCCGGTCCGGCCCTGGGACAGCGTGCTTGACCGCGTCAACGCCGCGATCACTAGGGCGTGATTCTTAAATCCTCGGCCTGCTGCGCGGCGCCCAGACGACAACCGGCGGCGTTGTGGTCGTCGCCTGGATCACCGCTCGCGACGGCCAGGATTCAAGAATCACGCCCTAGCATCGAACGTCGCCACCAACGTGCGCGGCGCCCGCAACCGCCACGACTCGGTGAGCAGCTCGCCCAACTCGTCGACCTCGATCGCCGCGAAGCGCACCAATACGCTCGGGTGGCCGTCGTAATGCGGCGTAGTGAAGAACTTCTCCGGCTCGGAGGAGATCAGCCCGCGCTTCTCGGTCTCATCGGCGCACCAGACCAGCAGCACGTCCTCGTCCCTGATCCGGGCGAAGAGCCGGTCGCGTACCCGGAAGCCGGCGGTGCCGTACGACGGCCGCTCGGTGGTCTCGGGCAGGGACAGCGCGAGGCGCCGGACATCGTTCTCGGTGATCATGCCCACAGTGTGCGACCGGGGTACGACAATTTGCTGTCCCAAATCCGCACCGATCCCAGCGCCAACCGTAACCGGCCCCGCTGGCGTCCTATGGTTGACCAACGCGGTCGTCATCGGGGCGGCCTTGGCGAGCACGGCGAGACGGAGGAATGCACAGTGGGCAGCATCGAGCAGCTCGTCGGATCGCTGCTCAACTGGCTGCACTTTCGGGTGCGACCGCCGGTGTGCCGTAACGACTGGCTATCGACAATCACCATTCTCGGTGCGTTTCTCGCGCTGTTTCCGATTCTCGCGGCGGTGCTGGTCGCGATCATCCGTAAGTTCACCGGCAACCGCTACACGCTCGGCACCTGCACCGTTTTCGGCCTGATCGGTGCCCTGTTTTCCTTTCTCATTCCGTGGCTGGCCTTCCGGGGCGCGTCCGGTGTGTTCCGCGATGTGGCCACCGGCGCCGGCGGTCCCGGGCTCTCCGAGCGCGCCGTCGCCAGCCTCGGCCAGCGCTCCTGCGTCGTGAACGACCAGCGGACGTACCTCGGCGTGCACAGCGTCTACCAGGTGCTCACCGGCTCGCACGGCGGCACGGTGACCTACGGGGTGCGCTTGGCGCTGCTGGTGGCCGCGCCGCTGCTGGCGTTGCTGTTCGTCATGCTGCAGGGCCGGGTCGCGTTGCGGCGCGGGCAGAAGTGGCCGGGGCGGTTCCTGTGGCTGCCCGTGCTGGCGCTGGCCGTCGCGACCCTGCCGCTACGGGCCGGTGTAGTCGAGCAGCTGTGGCTCGGGTTCGCGCCGATCAGCCTGGTCGGGATCCTGATCGTCGTCTTCGCCGGCAAGCCGCGGTGGTCGGTGATCAACTCCTCCAACGCTGACCGCGACCGTCCACCGGCCCAGCCTCCGGCGCCGTATCAGCCGCCGTACCAACCTCAGTACGAGCCGGAGCCCGAGTACGAGCCGGACTACGACCGCCTGTACGAGCCGATGCGACATGCGCCCGAACCGCTGCCACCAGCTCCACCGCCGCCGCCCCCGCCGGTGCTGGATGAGGGTCGGTTCAAGCGGGTCCGGACCTTGGGCGCGGGTGGCTTCGGAACGGTGTGGCTGGCCATGGACACCCACCTGGACCGGACCGTGGCGGTGAAGTTCGCGCACGTGCCCGATGCCGACACCGAGGAGCGGATCCGGCGCGAGGCCAAGGCACTGGCGGCCGTACAGCATCCCAACTGCGTCAAGATCTACGACATCGTCGTGGAGCCCGACGGGGTCGGGCTGGTGATGGAGTACATCGAGGGCGGGCTGCTCTCCGACGTGGTGAACCAGAGCGGCAGGCTCGACGACGTCGCCGCCGCCCGGCTGTGGCTGACCATGGCCGGCGCGTTGGCGGCGGCACACGAGCAAGGCGTGCTGCACCGCGACGTCAAGCCGTCCAACGTGATCGTGGACAGACGCGGCGTGCCGCACCTCATCGACTTCGGCATTGCCCGTTCGGCCGGCGACCACACGCTCACCAGCACCGGCATGATGGTCGGCACACCGGACTATCTGGCGCCAGAGATCGCGCGGAACAGTCCGCCGACCCGGGCCGCCGACTGCTGGCAACTGGCCGCGACCGTGAGCTACGCCCTGTCCGGTAAGCCGCCGCGGGGTCGGCGGGCCGACCTGATGGCCGCGATGATGGCGGCCGCGCAGCAGGAGCCGTGTACCGAGTTGCCGACCGAGAGCGTGCATGCCCGGTTGCTGGCCGCAGCCCTGGACCCCGACCCGGCCCGCCGGCCCAGCCTGGAGGTCATCCGGCACGAGGTGTCCGGTTGGCTGGCCCGTACTGGTTACACCGAGGAGGGTCCGGTCGCCACCAACGTGCCCATCGCGGCCCAGGAACCCGAGAGCGCGACCCGCCGACTGTCCTAACAAGAAAGGCGCTTCCCACAAGGGGAAGCGCCTTTCTTACGAGCGAATGTCCAGTTAGGACAGACCGTCGATCGCGGCCACCTCGTCCTTGGTGAGCTCGAACCCGAAGATGTCGAAGTTCGACTCGATCCGGGCCGGCGTCACCGATTTCGGGATGACGACGATGCCGTGCTCGATGTGCCAGCGCAACACGACCTGATCCGGAGTCACACCGTGCGCCGCGGCGATGTCGGCCAGCGTCGGGTGCTGCAGGTTGGTCGTCTTGAACGGGCTGTAGCCCTCCAGCACGATCGAACGCTCCTCGTGCTCGGCCAACCGCTGCGCGTCGTGCAGGCTCGGACCCCACTTGATCTGGTTGACCGCCGGCGCCTCGTCGGTGGCCTGGATCAGCTCGTCCAGCTGCGCGGTGCTGTAGTTGCTGACGCCGATCTCGCGCGCCATTCCCTTGTCCCGCAGCTCGCGGAACGCCTGCCACGTCGAGGGTGTCGCCTCGCCGTTCGGCGGCCAGTGAATCAGCCACAGGTCGACGTAGTCGGTACCGAGCTTGCGCAGGCTGGTCTCGATCGTCTGCTGCTCCTGGCCGGCGTTGTTCGGGGGCAGCTTCGTGGTGATGAAGATGTCCTCGCGGGGCACGCCGCTGTCCCGGACCGCCTTGCCAACCTGGTCCTCGTTGCCGTATCCGGTCGCGGTGTCGATGTGCCGGTAGCCGGTACGCAACGCGTGCAGCACCGAGTCGTACGCCTGCTGATCCTCGGCCTGCCAGGTACCGAAGCCCAGCAGCGGCATCGCGTTGCCGCCGCGCAGCGGCGCCGTGGGACCACCATTGCTCTGCGTCATATTCTCCCTTTCTTGGAACGGGACGTTCTGGGCGTGCGCAGCTCAGCCACGTACTTCGGCCACCGCGGCGGCGAGCCGGGCCACGCCTTCCTCGATCTGGTCGGGGGTGACCGCCGAATAGGCCAGCCGCACCGAGTGCTCACCACCGGTGAGCAGGAAGTCGGCGCCGGCCACGACCGCGACGCCCCGCTCTGTCGCCGCCGGCAGCAGCTTGGCCACGTCGACGTCCTCGGGCAGGTCCAGCCACAGGAAGTACCCGCCCTCGGGCACGGTGAACCGGGCTTCGGGCAGTTCGCGGCGCAGCGCCTCGGACAGCCGGGCCACCCGCTGCGCCAACGCGACCTGCACGGTCTTGATCGAGGTCTCGATCGCGCCGGACACGCAGAACTCGTACGCGATGGCCTGCGAAACCATGTTGGGCGAGATGTACGTGTTGGTGGCCGCCTTGGCGATTCCGGCGATCACGTCGGTCGACCCGACCAGGTAGCCCACCCGGATGCCCGGGCAGACAGTCTTCGAGAACGAGGACGCGTACACGACACGGCCGGAATCGTCGGCCGAGAACATCGTCGGCAGCGCCGTGCCGGTGAACCGCACATCGCGGTACGGGTCGTCCTCGAAGATCGTGAAGCCGTACTCCTTGGCCAGCGCCAGCAACGCCTGCCGCCGCGGCGCCGAGAGCGTCACGCCGGCCGGGTTGTGGAAGTTCGGGATCACGTGCGCCAGCGTCGGGCGAACGCCGGACTCCAGCAGCGCGCGCAGTTCGTCGGTGTCGATCCCGTCCGCGTCGACCGTCACCGCGTGCAGGTCGGCCTGCCGGTTACGCAGACCCAGGAGCGTCCGGTCGTACGTCGGCTTCTCCACGATCACCGGGCTGCCGGGCTGGACCAGGGCATCGAACAGGAACGCGTCGGCCTGCATCGAGCCGTTGGTGACCAGAACCTGCTCGGGCGCCACACCGTGTTTCTCGGCGACCCAGGCCCGCAGCGGCAGATAGCCGACCGACGTGCCGTACGCCGTCGCACCGCCGGGATCGCGCTCGAACGCGCGGGCGGCGGCGGCCTTGAGGCCTTCGATGTTGACGATGTCCAGCGACGGGGCGCCGCGGGAGAAAGAAATGAGATCTGAAGCCACGTGGGCAGTCTACGGCCCGCAAGATTTCCGCCCGCGCTGCCCGTTTCGCCGCGACATCGCCGGTCGCCGGCCAGCAGAATGGGCGACATGCATGTTGTTGTCGTCTCTGATACGCATGCGCCGCGGCGCTGGCGGTCCGTTCCGCCGGCAGTCGCGGCGCACTGCCGGGAAGCCGATCTGATCCTGCACGCCGGCGATATCTGCACCGCCGACGTGTTGGACGAGCTGTCCGCCTTCGCCGAGGTGCGCGCGGTGTTGGGCAACAACGACGGCCGGGATGTCATCGCCTGGGGTGTGCCGGAGACGTTGCAGTTGACGTTGGACGGCCTGCGGGTCGGCATGGTGCACGACTCGGGGGCCGCATCCGGCCGAACGGCCCGGATGCGTAAGGCGTTTCCGGAGGCCGACCTGGTCGTGTTCGGACACTCGCACATCCCGTTGGATGAGACCGGTGACGGCGTGCGCATCTTCAATCCCGGCTCGCCCACCGATCGGCGTGCTCAGCCGCACGGCACGATCGGCGTACTCGATATCGCGGACGGACACCTGCTCGACGCGCAGCTCATCAACGTAACCTGATCAGTGGGGTAATTCGCCGAATGTCCACAGTGGAGGATACGAAACACATGGCACGACAGCGGATTCTGCTCACCGGGGCATGCGGATATATCGCCGGTCAACTGCTGCCCGCGTTTTCTGAACGGTACGAGCTGACGCTGCTCGATAACCGGTCCGATGTGGACGGTGTGCGATCGGCCGACCTGCTGGCCGATGACGAAGACCAACTGCGCGAGCACTTCACCGGCATCGACACGGTCGTACACACCGCGTACCTGCGGGTGCGCAGCGACAACGTGCAAGCCGAATACGAGAACCAGCGGCGCAACGTCGACATGACCCAGCGGGTGTACCAACTGGCCCTGGATGCCGGCGTGCGCCGGGTCGTGGTGGCCAGCACCAACCAGGCGGCCAAGTGGTACGAGCAGCCGTACTTCGCCGGGCTGAAGGACCGCGTCGGGCCGGAGGAATACCCGCGGCCGGACAACCTGTACGGCTGGGCCAAAGCGGCCTACGAGTCGCTCGGATTCCTCTACGCCTGCGGCAGTCTCGGCCGTCCGTTGGAGATTGTGCAGGTGCGCATCGTCGCCCCGCGCGAGCTGGATCCGGCGGTCTATGCCGACCTCCCGCGGGAACGGTACGTACGCGATCTGGCCGGCTATATCAGCGAACGGGACCTACAACAGCTTTTTTGCAAGTCCATCGATGCACCCCACGTTGAGGATGAGTACGGCGTTCCGTTCCAGATTTTTTATGGCGTATCGAACAACGCCCGGACGTTCTGGAGCATTACGAACGCCCGTAAGGTGATCGGCTACGCACCGCAGGACGACTCCGAGGTGCGGTACGCGCAGGACATCGCCCGGCTGCTGCCGTGAGGTTGATGCATGACCCGCGATGCAGTGGGTAGGGGTGCCTCTACGTGCCGTCTGTGCGGCACGGACCGTATCCCAGAATGCAGAGGAGCACCTGATGACCTCGCCAACCGATGGGCCAACTCATGGTCCAACCAATGGGCCAACCGATGGGCCCATCTCAGCTGGCGCCGGCTCGCTGGAGTCGTCCCTCGCTGCGGCCGTTGCCGGCAATGACCAGACTGGCGTGGTGCAGGCATTGGCCGGGCAGCAACTGATCCTGCCGCAGACGAGCGAAGCCCCCGAGGGCAAGCGCGACATAACACTGCCGGTGATCGAGCAGGACAACGCGTCCTACGTACCGGCGTTCACCAGCGTCGAGCAACTGGCTCAGGCCCTGCCCGACACGCCGAGTTCGATCGCGGTCGACGCGAGCGAGCTGGCTGGGGTCTGGCCGTCGAATGACCTGACCCTGCTGGTCAACCCGGGGGATCAGGCCACCGCGGTGGCGTTGCCGGCCTCGGCGATGCCGGCGCTGGCGGCCGCGTCCAAGATGGACTGAGCACAATGGAGGGTGTGTCCGACCGCGGGTCGGGCACACCCTCTGTGCTGTGTGGACGGAGCTCAGCGGGGAGCGTCGCCGAAGCGGTAGCCGTGGGTGATCTCGTCCAACTCTCGCAGCAGGTCGTCCGACAGAGTTACGTCAAGGGCCTGCAGGCTCGCGTCGAGTTGGTCGGGGCGGCTGGCGCCGATGATCGGCGCGGTGACCACCGGATTGGCCAGCACCCAGGCCACGGCCAGCGACACCAGCGGAATCCCGGCCTTGTCGGCCAGCGGTCGCAGCGTCTCGACCGTCTGGAACATGTCGTCGTGCCAGTACCGGCCCTGGTAGTTGCCGGCCGCGTTGCCGAGGGTGAAGCGGGTGCCCTCGGTCGGTGCGCCCGGCCGGTGCTTGCCGCTGAGCATGCCGCCGGCGATCGGGTTGTACGGAATGACGCCGATTCCCTCTTCGCCACACAAAGGCAGCAGTTCGCGTTCGATCTGCCGGAACAGCAGGTTGTAGCGCGGTTGAACGGAATCGAAACGGGTCAGCCCCAACGCCTCGCTGCGCCCTATTGCGCGCGCGACCTGATAAGAGAGGAAGTTCGAGCAGCCGACGTAGCGGACCTTGCCCGCCCGCACGATGTCGTCGAGCGCGCCCAGAGTTTCATCGATCGGGGTCTGCGGGTCGGGACCGTGTAATTGGTAGAGGTCGATGTAGTCGGTCTGCAGCCGCCGCAGCGACTGCTCGACCGCATCCAGGATGTGTTTGCGAGAGTTTCCTTTCTGCCACGGATGCGGGCCCATCGCGCCGAAGCACTTCGTAGCGAGAACGAAGTCGGCGCGCCGCCCGCGCAGCCAACGGCCGACGATCTCCTCGGTCCGCCCGACCGAATCGAGCCCGCCGCCGACCGGATAGACGTCCGCGGTGTCGAAGAAGGTGATTCCGCCATCGGCGGCACGGTCCATGATGGCCCGTGAAGTGTCCTCATCGCTTTGCAGACCAAAGGTCATAGTGCCCAAACACAACCTGGACACCTGTAAGCCGGTCCTGCCTAGTCGCACATTCTCCATGCCTGTCACCCTATGTCCGCAGCTGGACCGGAGGCCATGGCGATGAGGGTCGTTTGAGGCGGTGAGAATCACTCGATGCCGCTGTGAGACGGGTAATCTCACAACTATCGGAATTCCGGGCTGTGGCGCGCGGGTGGAACGTTCGAACGGGGGCAGTCAAGTGATGCGGCATGACCACATCCCTTGGCTTCGGTATTCAGCGAAGTTGACCGATGGATGAGACGGGGCGATTGGCTCACCGTCTGGCCGGGATGCTCGCGGACGGACACGTTACGGCTCGCGGCGAGTTGGTTGAGCAATTGGGCGCATTGTGTGTGGATGTGCTTCCGGTCGATGGTGCCGGAGTCTCGGTTTGCGACGCCTCCAGCCGCCGTACGACGGTGAGCGTCAGCGACGAGCTCGCCGCCTACATCGAGGAGATCCAGTACACCCTGGGTGAGGGACCATGCGTGGAAGCGTTCGAGGCCGGCGCCCCCGTTCTGGTCACTGATCTCGATCGGGACACAAGTGCACGCTGGCCTATGTTCAGTGCGGAAATGCAGGGTAAGGGAGTAGGAGCACTGTTTGCATTTCCCTTGCAGATCGGGGCGATCCGGGTCGGTGTTCTGGATCTTTACCGCCTTGCACCAGAGGCGTTGAACAACACAGCGCTGGCCGAGGCACTCCGAACCGCCGACACATTGGCGCTGGTTGTGGTCGATCTCCTGTCCCCGGTCGGTGTGAACGGAGGCTTGCCCTGGGACATCGAGTCGCACCGCGTCGAGGTCTATCAAGCGACTGGGATGATCATGGCCCAGCTGAATATATCCGTTGATGATGCGTTCGTCCGCCTTCGCGCCCATGCTTTTGCCCGTGGTCGTAGGCTCAGCGAGGTCGCGGCGGATGTAATTGAACGACGGCTACGTTTCGACGAGGACTTGCAATGACACGGGTATCACCAAATTCAGCTACCTCGGCAGCCAGGAGGTGTGAGCAATGCCGCGAGAGCAGCGTTTGACCGAAACATTCGTCGAGCTGGCCGACACCCTGGTCGACGACTACGACGTTGCCGACCTCCTGCACGCCCTGTCCGACCGCTGCGTGGAGCTTCTCGACGCCTCCGCCGCGGGGCTGCTCCTGACCGATCAGCGGGGCGCGTTGCGGACATTGGCCGCCTCCAGCGAACAGACGATGCTGCTGGAGTTGTTCCAGCTCGAGGCGAACGAAGGCCCGTGCCTGGATTGTTTCCGTTCCGGCGCACCAGTCGTCGAGCCTGACCTGTCTGTGGCGACCGAGCGGTGGCCGCACTTTGTCGATCGCGCCCTGCGGTTGGGTTACCGGTCGGTGAACGCGCTGCCAATGCGGCTGCGTAACGAGACCATCGGCGCATTGAATTTATTCAGCCGAAATCCTGGCGGGCTCTCGCCGACCGATGTGGGTATTGCCCAGGCGCTGGCCAACGTAGCCACGATCGGGATTTTGCAGGAGCGGGCGATACGCCGTAGCGAGTTGCTCGCCGAACAGCTGCAAGCGGCACTCAATAGCCGGGTGATCATTGAGCAGGCAAAGGGGGTTCTCGCGGAACGCGGTGGTCTCACGATGGACCAGTCGTTTGCCCAACTTCGCCGTTTCGCACGCAGTACAAATCGGCGGCTGAGCGATACCGCGCAAGCCGTGGTTAGTGGTGTTTTGGACGTCTCCGAGATAGTCGAACCTTAGTAAGTACGCGCGCACGGCATTCGTAGGGAAGAATGGACAGAAATTAGCCAGACTTCTACTTCCGCTGTAGCGATCACGCGGTATTGTGACACCCACACCGCAAGTAGCGCGGAGGTTGCCCCGGACCCCGGTAACTCCACTGCGGCAATTAGCAGGCAGTTGGTTGAGGGGACCTGATGTCCGGGATTGCTGCGTTGAATTCGTCGGCACCGCGCGTGGTGCAGCCCTGGTGGCCGCCACGACGGGTGGCACACCGCCTTGCCGGTGTCTATCAACCCCAGCTCGTGACGACGATTGGCCGCTGTCCGCCTGGGTGCCGTCGGGTTCGTCTCGATCTACGTGACCGGTTGGATCCGCCGACCGGTCCGTAAAGACGTCCCCGGCCGCTCCGGGCCAATGGGGGGCGGGGGCGGCCGGGGACCATCAGCGTTTCAGGGCGGTGCTTCGGCGGGCGTGGACTCCACCGTCGACTGTGGAGCCAACGGCGCCGCCCTGGAACGCGATCTTGATCGTTTAACCACAGCCGCAAAGGCATTGCTACCGGCACGGAATTCCGATAACAGATGGAGTGGTATTCCAGGTTTGCCCGGTCAGAACACGGGCGAGCTTTTTACGGCCGGGATAGCGTGGCCCGGCGTTGCCGGCCAACGATTCGGGTGTTGGTCTGATAACCGGTCAGGCTGCGACTGCGCCGCAACCAGCGGCGGATAAGTTGCTCGCCACTGTTCAGACCGTCGATATCGATGACCAACTGCCGCGATCCGGCGAATAACAGCCAATCGATCATTTCCTCCAGATACCGCCGGCCCATCGGAGTGAAATCTCCGGTCAGCCGCAAGGTGGTCGAGGAACCATCGCGATCAGCGGTGATGGTCAAGAGGTGCTGGCCGCGCGCCGGCTTGGAGCTGCTGGCTGACGCTGGCCGCCGCGGCGTGGAGGTATTCGCCATGCCCGGCCTCCGAATCTGCATGGTGCCCGGTGTTGCCAGTGGAGCGCCGCCTGGGTCTGGGGCGGCCGATCCGTGCCCACGTTAGCGAACTGTTTGCCAGATCACATCTACTTCGCGGCCGCAGGGTTGTGGGCAATGAGCACCATGCCCGGTACGTGAGCCGAAAGCGGCCATTACGAGTGGGCAAGTCGTACAAACCTTTACCGACTGATGTCCAACTATTAGGGTCAGTCGGCGCACGAAGATTAGCCATACCGAACAGAACGAGGGGATTGTCGCTCATGGGCGTATCTGCGTTACGGACGATTCAGGTCGGCCTCGGAGGCTGGGGCCGGGACTGGGCCCGGCAGGTGGTTCCGCAGATCTCCTCGGTGGATCTGGTCGGTTATGTCGAGCCGGATGCCTCCTCGCTGGAGTTGGTGACCGGTTCGGCGCCGCGGTTCACTTCGTTCGATGCCGCGGTGGCGCAGGTTCCGGCCGAGGCGGTTCTGGTCACCGCCGCCGTCGCCGCGCACGTTGACGTGGTCCGGCAGGCGCTGCAGGCCGATAAGCACGTACTGGTGGAGAAGCCGTTCGCGCCGACCGTGCAGGAGGCGCAGGAACTGGTCGAGTTGGCGCAGGAGCGCGGCCGGACGGTGATGGTAAGTCAGAACTACCGTTTCTTCCCGGCGCCCCGAGCGGTACGGGAGTTGGTCACCAGCGGCGAATTGGGACCCTTGCACCACGTTGACCTGGAATTCCGCCGGTTGTCGGGGCACCGCCCAGGACACACCTCCCCGCACCACGCCTACGCGCATCCATTGCTGGACGACATGTCCATTCACCACTTCGATCTGCTTCGCTACATCATCGGTGCCGAGCCGGAGCAGGTGTACTGCCAGGCCTGGAATCCGTCCTGGAGCTGGTTTGCCGGGCCGCCGGTCGCGGCGGCCGTGATGACGTTCGGCGACGTCAACGTCAGCTACCGGGGCAGCTGGGTCAGCCACGAGTCCTCGACCCCGTGGGCCGGCGAATGGCGGATGGCGTTCGAGAACGGCGATATCGAGTGGACCAGTCGGGCCGATCAGGGCACCGACGGCGACGCGGTCACGGTGCGGACCGGCAGCACGTCCCGCCAGTTGGAGTTGCCGACCGTGCAGTGGATCGACCGCTGGGGCACGCTGAACGAGTTCGCCGATGCGTTGGCCAGCGGCCGGACGCCGGAGTGTTCTGGTGTGGACAATATCGGCAGCCTGGCGTTGCGCTCGGCCGCGATTGAATCGGTCAGCCGCCGCGCGGCCGTCACGCTGAGCTGATTCGCGCGCGAAACCGCCGGTGTCCATACTGTTTGGACACCGGCGGTTCTGCGATGTGACCGGTTACCAGGGATCGACGCCCATCAGCTTGCGGCCCAGCGGATTCATCGCCGCGATCTGCAGGTCGTTGTAGTGGCCGGCCGCCGGCGGCTTGCCGGCGCCGTGCGGTTGGTCGTCGCGGACGTAACGGAAGAACTGCGCCAGCCGCGCGGTGGGGCGCCGGTTGTGCGAAGCGCCGTGCGGCATGAGGTGGTGCAGTAACGCGAAATCGCCCGCCTCGCCGGTTACCTCGACGCTCTCGAGATGCTCAATTCGTTTCCAGGCCTGGTGTAGCTGCCGCCCCTTCGGGTCGGCCCGGGCCTCCTCTTCGACAATGCGTGGCCCACCCGGCACGACGTGAATTCCGCCGCCGTCCGGCAATACGTCGGTGAAGTAATAGCAACCGCCGAGCTGGACTTCCTCGAGCGTGAAAAGGAAGTTGTCAATATCCCTGGGCACCGAGGCGTCCAGGTGCAGCGTCTGGCTCAGCGCCTTGTCCGGTGTGCTGTCGTTGCGCATCGTAATGCCGATGGAGCCATCCATGATGTGCAGCCGCGGTGACTGCAGCAGCTGCGCCATCACCCGATACAGCTTTTCGTTCTGCCAGAGCGGAATGAATTCCGGACTGTCGTACGTGTGATTGCCCGGAGTGAAGATCGGCTTGATCCGGCCCTGGGCGGCGTGCCAGTGCTCGGGAATGCTCAGGTCGCGCGGGAGTAGGTCGAGAATCAACTGCCCGTAATGCCGGGCCTCCTCCTTGCTGAGGACGCCCTTTAGCAATAGATAGCCGTCTGTCCAGAACCGGTCAACTTCCGCTGCGCTCAGCACCGGCTGGATTTCGGTGGTTGTCACTGATCCTCCGAGGATGAAGGGCGGCGATGGATTGACCTGTGCAGGCGGCGATGCGCGGATCTGCTGCGGTGCGCCCGGGCGAGGCGCCTGTCTGGCTGGAATCACCAACCCCACGGAAACTAGTACGAATTACCGTATTGACGCCGCGTGGCCTTGTCAACTAAACATGAAAAGAGGCAATGTCCGCATCGGGCGGACATTTCACCGTCGACGGCGACGCTGCACCAACCCACCCCCTGAGCGGTGATTTCACGCTCTGGAAAAGGTTCCGAGCGCACAACCGGAGGGCTGCATGGCCACGACGGCGGAAGTACGAACCGGTGCTGATCTGACGGCTCCGGTGCGGCCAATACGTCGCCCATTGCTGGCGCGGATGTGGCGCGAACGCTGGATGTACGTGTTCATGTCGCCGGGCCTGATCTTTTTTGTGGTCTTCAAATACATCCCGCTTCTGGGTAATATCGCCGCCTTTCAGGATTATTCGCCGTACCTGGGATTCCAGGGCAGTGCCTGGGTCGGCTTTCACAACTTCACCCGGCTCGTCACCGATATCGATGTCGGCATCGCGTTGAAGAACACGCTGATCATCAGCCTGTTGCAAATAGTCTTCGCCTTTCCCGCGCCGATAGCGCTGGCGTTGTTGCTCAACAGCGTGCTCAGTGGCGGCGTCCGCCGATTCGTGCAGTCGGTTGTCTACCTGCCGCATTTCATCGGCTGGGTCATCGTGATCGCGATCTGGCAGGAGGTGCTCGGCGGCGCCGGCCTGGTCAGCACCGTGCTGCAGAACAACGGCATGCACGCGCTGGACTTCATGACCAACCCCTCGACGTTCAAGGAGTTGATCACTGCTCAGGTCATCTGGAAAGAGATCGGCTGGGGCACGATTATCTTTCTCGCCGCGATCACCCAGATCAGCCCGCAATTGTACGAGGCGGCCGTCGCCGACGGGGCCGGTCCGTGGCGGCGGCTCTGGCACGTCACGCTGCCGGGGATGGTCAACATCATCGTGCTGTTGCTGATTCTGCGATTGGGCAGCGTGCTCACCGTCGGATTCGAACAGATTCTCCTGCAGCAACCGGCAGTGGGAGCTGATGCGGCCCAAGTGCTGGACACGTTCGTCTATTACCGCGGTGTATTGGGCGGCGACTGGGGTTTGTCCACTGCCGTCGGCCTGTTGAAGGGCGTGGTCGGCACGTTGCTGGTGGTCGGGGCGAACCGGCTGGCCAAACGGGCCGGGACGGAGGGACTGTTCTGATGGCCGAACGCGCCGTACGTCCACCGTGGATGGAAAAGCCGTCCGCGTTGACCCAGACCGGCAAGACCGTGATTCTGATCGTGCTGACCATTGTGATGCTGGTGCCGTTCATTTACGTGCTGGCGGTCAGCTTCTCCTCGCCGCAGGATGTGCGCGGCGGTGGGCTGATTCTGTTTCCGGTGCACCCGTCGTTGGGCGCCTATTCGGCCGTGCTGGCCGGCGGCGTGGTGTCGAAATCCCTGTTGGTCAGCGTCGGTATCACGTTGGTGGGGACCGCGGCCAGCATGGCGCTGACCGTGTTGATGGCTTACGGCCTGTCCCGGACCAAGGAGGTGCCCGGCAGCCGGTTCGTACTGATTCTGGTGTTGGGCACGATGCTCTTCGGCGCGGGCGTGATCCCGAATTACCTGCTCGTTAAATCGCTGGGGTTGCTCAACAGCTACGCCTCGTTGATCCTGCCGGGCATTATCAGCGCGTTCAACCTGGTCGTGGTGCGCAATTTCTTCATGAGTCTGCCGCGTGAGCTGTACGACTCGGCCCGGACCGACGGGGCCAGTGAGATCAAGATCCTGCTGACGATCGTATTGCCGTTGTCCAAGGCAGTGATCGCGGTCATCTCATTGTTCTACGCGGTGGCGTACTGGAATGACTATTTCAACGCGCTGCTGTATTTAAACGACACCACGAAATGGCCGATCCAGCTGGTATTGCGCCAGTTCGTACTGCAGGGCTCGCCGATCACCGACGCCACCGCGAATACGACCGCGGCCCAGCAGCCGCCGGCCCAGAGCGTCCAGATGGCGATCGTCGTGCTGGCCACCGCACCGATTCTGCTCATCTACCCGTTCGCGCAGAAATACTTCACCAAGGGCGTGCTCACCGGCGCCATCAAGGAGTGAGGCGAAATGTCCGCGCAGTCTGCTCCACAGTGGACACGGCGACGCGCGTTGGGGGCGCTGGCCGGGGCCACGGCCGCGGCCACGTTGGCCGGCTGCCGGACCGAGGCCGACGTCGCGCCGCCCTCGCATCCGTTCAAGGTGCCGGACGAGTTGCCGCAGCGGTCGGTGCCGGACGCCGTGCCGAGCCACACCGACGGCGTTCCGGCCGCGTACCTGGGATTTCCCAAGCATCCCTACCGGTCGGTGCAGCGCCGCCCGGGTAACGGCGGGTCGGTGACGACGCTGCAGATCCTGTGGGGACCGCCGCCCACGCCGCTGGCGCAGAACCCGTGGTGGCAGGATCTGAACCGCCGCCTCGGCGTGCAGATGAAACCGCTGTTGGCGCCGGACTCCTCATTCGGCGACAAGCTGATGACCGTGATGGCCAGCGGCAACCTGCCCGACCTGACCTATATTCACACCGATTACGCGCCGGGAATTCTGCGGGCGGTGATGCAGGGCGCGTTCACCGAGCTGAGCAAATACCTCTCCGGCGACGCGATCAAGGAATTCCCCAACCTGGGGCAGCTGCCGACGTACGCCTGGAAGAACGCCGCCGTAGAAGGCGGAATCTACGGAGTGCCGCGGCCGATCCCGATCGTCAACGGCCGGGTCGGAATCTACCGGCGCGACTGGGCCCGCAAGCTGGGATACCCGAAGCCGCCGAAGAATTCCGACGAGTTCTACGAGCTGTTCACCGCATTCGCCAAAAGCAAGTTCGGCAAGGGCGGCCACACCTGGGCGATGGGCAACATTGACACCGCGCTGATCGGGCAGATGTTCCACGTGCCCAACAACTGGCGGTTGAGCAAGGACGGCGCCCTGACCCACGCCATCGAGACCGACGAAATGGTTGACTCGCTCACGTTTCAGCGCAAGCTCTGGGCGGCCGGGGCGATGCACCCCGATGGCCCGAACCTGTCCAGCGGACAATTGGTGGACCTGTTCACCAGTGGCAGGACCGCTTATTACACGGCCGGCTATATTCCGCTATTCGGAGTGAGCGGAATGCGCGGCACCACGATCGCGGCCAACAAAGGCGCCGATCCGGCTCCGTTCATTCCGCCGGGCCGTGACGGCGGCAAGGCCACGATGTACCAGGGCCCGGGCTATTACGGGTACATGGGAATCCCGTCGAAGATCGGCAAGGACGAGGAACGCACGCGGGAGCTGCTCCGGATACTGGACTATTTCGCCGCCCCGTTCGGCAGCGAGGAATACGTGTTCATGACGTACGGGCTGGAGGGTAAGCAGTTCCATTACGACAACAAGGGCACGCCGGTCCCGATCGACAATCCGGCGCATGCGAACTGGATGAACCTGAACTACATGTGCGAGACGCAGGAGACGGCGTTCTATTTCCCGGGAATGCTTTCGGACGCGACGCTGGCGCAGAATGCGTTGGAAATCGCGGTGGCCCAGTCGATCCGCGACCCAACGCTGGGGCTGATCTCGGAGACGTCGATCAACCGGGCGCCCGCGCTGAGCCAGCTCAACGACGATTACCAGACCGGGATCATCACCGGGCACCGGTCGATGGGCGCGCTCAAGGAATGGCGGAGGCGCTGGCGTAACGGCGGGGGCGATCAGATCCGCCACGAGTTCGAGGAATCGCTGGCGAAGATCGGCGGCGCTTAGGACGTGTTACTGAAGTCCGAAATCCGTACCAAATCCACTCACGATCATGAGAAACAATCAAGACCATCATTTAGCAACACACGTTTAGGCCAACCGCTGGCGGGCTGCGGCCCAGTCCAGCGGCAGGTCGGCGCTGGACACAGTGGATTCGACGAATTGCGAGGCCCCGAGCCGGCCGCCCAGCTCGCGCAGCATGTCTGAGTGCGAACCGGAATTGACGAATTCCATCATCGATTCCTGATCTTTCCACGCGGACAGCGTCCAGAACGTCTTCTGCAGCGGACGGGCGTCGAGCGTATAACCGGCGCAGGACGGGTCACTGCCGAGCTGTTTACGAATTCGGCTGGTCCAGCGCAGAAAGCGGGGCAGATCCCGGTACCGGGCCAGCTGCAAACGCGAGGTCATCACGTGTAGCTGCCCGTACGTCCGGTACTGACCGCGGGTCCAGGGCAATGGCGGCATGGCGGCTCCCTCCGGTGTGCCTCCATGATGCCGGGTCGCCCTGAACCGCGACCGGACTTCACCTCAACGCTTGGGACCGTCCACCAGTCCGGCCCGGCGCAACGCGTCCGCGAGCGCGCCACCAGGCGCCTCCTCGCGGCGCCGATTGCCCTGCCGGCCGCCGCTTTGCCGACTGTTCTGACGGTTTCCGGTGTTATTGCCGGGCTTTTGACCGTCACGGCGCGGCTGCTGGCGCCGTTCGGATCCGCCTGCCTCCGCCTCGTCCTCCAACCGCAGCGTCAACGAAATACGCGACCGCGGAATATCGACGCTGAGCACCTTGACCCGGACAATGTCGCCGGGCTTGACCACGTCGCGCGGATCCTTCACGAATGTCTTCGACATCGCCGACACATGCACCAGACCGTCCTGGTGCACGCCGATGTCCACAAACGCCCCGAACGCGGCGACATTGCTGACCACACCTTCCAGCACCATGCCCGGAGTCAGGTCGGCCAGCGTGTCCACGCCCTCGGCGAAGGCCGCCATTCGGAATGCCGGGCGTGGGTCGCGGCCGGGCTTTTCCAATTCGGCGATGATGTCGGTGACCGTCGGCAGACCGAACGTCTCATCCACGAATTCGGTCGGCTTCAGCTTGCGCAGCACCGACGTATTGCCGATCAGCGAACGCACATCGCCGCCGGTATTGGTGAGAATGCGGCGCACCACCGGGTACGACTCGGGGTGCACGCTGGAGGAGTCGAGCGGGTCGTCGCCGCCGGGGATACGCAGGAATCCGGCGCACTGCTCGAATGCCTTCGGGCCGAGCCGGGCGACCTCCTTCAACGCGGTCCGGCTGCGGAACGGCCCGTTGCCGTCGCGGTGCGCCACGATGTTGGTGGCCAGTCCCTCGCTGATGCCCGAAACCCTGGCCAGCAGGGGAGCGGAGGCCGTGTTGACGTCAACTCCGACCGCGTTCACACAGTCCTCGACCACCGCATCCAGCGACCGGGACAGCTTCACCTCGGAAATATCGTGTTGGTATTGCCCGACGCCGATCGATTTCGGGTCGATCTTCACCAATTCGGCCAGCGGATCCTGCAGCCGGCGGGCAATCGACACCGCGCCGCGCAGCGACACGTCCATGCCGGGCAGCTCGCGGGAGGCGTAAGCCGACGCCGAATAGACCGACGCGCCGGCCTCGGAAACAATGACCTTGGTCAGCGACAGTTCGGGGTGGCGGGTGATCAGGTCGCTGGCGAGCTTGTCGGTCTCCCGCGACGCGGTGCCGTTGCCGATGGCGATCAGGTCGACCTTGTGCTGCTTGGCCAGCGCAGCCAGGGTCGCGATCGACTCGTCCCAACGCCGCTGCGGTACGTGTGGATAAATCGTGTGGGTTGCCACGACCTTGCCGGTGGCGTCGATAACGGCGACCTTGACCCCGGTACGGAAACCCGGGTCGAGGCCGAGGGTGGCCCTGGTTCCGGCCGGCGCGGCCAGCAGCAGGTCACGCAGATTGGCGGCGAAAACGCGGACCGCCTCGTCCTCGGCGTTCTGCCGCAACCGGGTACGCAGGTCGATGCCCAGGTGCACCGAGATCCGGGTTCGCCAGGCCCACCGCACGGTGTCCAGCAGCCAGCGGTCGGCCGGCCGGCCCTGGTCGGCCACGTCGAACCGGTCCGCGATCGCGGCCTGGTAGTCGGCGCCGTCGGAGTCGTCCTGCTCGTCCGGTTCCATCCGCAGGTCGAGGATTTCCTCGTTCTCACCGCGGAACATGGCCAGGATCCGGTGCGAGGGGAGCTTGGTGAACGGCTCGTCGAACTCGAAGTAATCAGAGAACTTCGCGCCGGCCTCTTCCTTACCTTCCCGTACGCGGGAGCCGAGCCGGCCGCGGGACCACATCCGCTCCCGCAACGTACCGATCAGGTCGGCGTCCTCGGCGAACCGCTCGGTGAGGATCGCCCGCGCGCCATCCAACGCGGCGGTGGCGTCGGCGACGCCCTTGCTCTCATCCACGAAACCGGCGGCGGTGCTGGCCGGGTCCTGGGTCGGGTCGGCGTGCAGCGTGTCGGCCAACGGCTCCAGCCCGGCCTCGCGCGCGATCTGCGCCTTGGTCCGTCGCTTCGGCTTGTACGGCAGGTAGATGTCCTCGAGCCGGGCCTTGGAATCGGCCGCCATGATCTGGGCTTCCAACGCCTCGTCAAGCTTGCCCTGGGAGCGGATCGACTCGATGATCGCGGTCCGCCGTTCCTCCAGCTCGCGCAGATATCCCAGCCGCTCCTCCAGAGTGCGCAGCTGCTCGTCGTCCAGCGTCCCGGTCATTTCCTTCCGGTAGCGCGCGACGAACGGCACGGTCGCCCCGCCGTCGAGCAATTCGACAGCGGCCTTGACCTGCCATTCGTTGACGCCGAGCTGCTCGGCGATGCTCTGGTGGATCGTGCTCGTCACGGTCGGGCTCGCCTCTCCTTGTCCTGGGTCTGTGTTGGCCCAGCCTGCCCGATGGCTCTGACAAGCTCGACACCAGCCCCGACCCGGAACCGGCTGATCTCGCCGAAAGCGGTCAGCCATCGCTCCTTCGGCCGGCCCATACTAGGGGCGAGCCGAGGAAGGGATCTTGATGGCCGACGCATCCGGAGCGCGAACCGTACGATTACCACTACGGGACAACTGGCGGTTCGGCGGTCGGGTGACGACCGGTGCCACCGCCCCGGATTTCGACGACAGCGATTTCGCCACGGTGACGGTGCCGCATTGTGTGGTCGACCTGTCCTGGCACAACTGGGATCCCGCCTCCTGGGCCGCGGAATGGATTTACCGCCGCCATTTCGACCGGCCGGGCGACGGCCGTATTTTCCTTGACTTCGAGGGGGCGATGAGCGCCTCCACCGTCACCGTCAACGGGCATGAATTCGAGCAGCATCTCGGTGGCTACCTGCCGGCCAGCTACGAAATCACCGATCTGGTAACCGAACGGGACAATGTGCTGGCGGTCGTCGTCGACGGGCGGTGGCTGCCCGTCCCACCCGACGGCGCGCCGGACGGCCCGGCCGCGGTTGATTATCTGCAGCCGGCCGGTATTTACCGGGACGTTTCGCTGCGTGTAGTTCCCGAGGTTTTCCTCGCCGATGTCTTCGCCAAACCGGTTGACGTATTGCGGGACGACCGGTCGGTGCACGTGCGGGCCACGATCGATTCGGTCCGCCCGAGCGCTGGAATGGCGCTCCGGGTGGCGCTGCGGGACGGCGGCCGGACATTGGCCACCACTACGGTCGCGGTGCCGGCCGGGTCGAGTGTCGCCACCGCGACGTTGCGGGATTTGGGCGATATCCGGCTGTGGGATATCGACGCGCCGAACCTGTACGAGGTGGAGGCGACGCTGTTGGTCGATGGCCGCGCGGTGCATCGCCAGAGCGTCCGGATCGGTTTTCGCGAGGCCCGGTTCGAGGTCGACGGCTTTTTCCTCAATGGCCGCCGGGTCAAGCTTTTCGGCCTCAACCGGCATCAGATCTACCCGTACACCGGAATGGCGATGCCGGGCCGGGTGCAGCGGCGGGACGCGGAGATTCTGGCCCGTGAGCTGAACTGCAATATCGTCCGGTGCGCACATTATCCGCAGTCACGCGAATTCCTGGACGCCTGCGACGAACTCGGCCTGATGGTGTGGCAGGAACCGCCCGGTTGGCAATATGTCGGCGACGCGGCCTGGCAGGAATTGGTGGTCCGCGACGTACACGACATGATCGTGCGCGACCGCAACCGTCCCTCGATCGTGATCTGGGGCGTACGGGTAAACGAGTCGGCGAATTACCCCGAGCTTTATACGCGTACGAAAGAGGTCGCGTACGAGCTGGACGGAACCCGGCCAACATCCGGTTCGATGACCCAGCGTTCCACAGAGGACTGGGACCAGGACGTTTTCGCCCTGGACGATTACAACCACGACTATGAGAATATTCGGTTGCTGCCGCCGCTGCCGGACGTGCCGTACATGATCGCCGAGGCGGTCGGCGCGCTGACCGGTCCGCATTATTACCGCTGGATCGATACCCCGGACGATCTGGCCAAGCAGGCGGTGTTGCACGCCAAGGTGCACGACATTGTCCGTTCGGATGATCGGTACGCCGGGTTGATCGGGTGGCTGGCGTTCGATTACGGATCGCTGCACGGCTGGACGTATATGAACCAGAAAACCCCCGGTGTGGCCGACATTTTCCGGGTATTCAAGCCGGGCGCCGCGTTTTACCAATCACAGGTGGACCCGCATCGCCGCCCCGTGCTGGAACCGGCCTTTGTCTGGGATCCGGACGTCAGCCTGTCCGACGAGGCCTTGTTCTGCACGAATTGCGATCGGCTGGAAATCTACGGCGATGAGAAACACGTGGCCACCACGACACCGGACCGGGCCCGATTTCCGCATCTGGCCTACCCGCCGCATGTCGCCGATCTGCCGGATGGTGTCGAGGAATTGCGGATCGACGGCTATGTGGGCCGCGAATTGCGGGTGACCCGCAGGATGTCGGCCGGCCCGGTGCGGCTGAGCCTGGAATTGGATGACACCAGCCTGCACGCCGACGGAGTCGACGCCACCCGGGTCCTGGTCCGGGTGGTCGACAGCTACGGCAACCGGCGGCCGTACGGTCAGGGCGCGCTCACCGTGACCGTGACCGGCCCGGGCATACTGGTCGGTGACAATCCGTTCGACCTGGCCGAAAGCCCCGGCGTGGCGGCGTTTTGGCTGCGGACCGTCGCGGGCTCGGCCGGCGAGGTCGAGGTCAGTGCGAGCCACCCGGTCCTCGGAACGGCCCGGTCCCGGTTGACCGTCAGGCGTTGACCCGGGCGCGGTCCTCGTCGCGCACCTGTCCGTCCACAACGGACACCAGCATCGGGATGACCCGGTGCGTCGGCGCATCGCCGCGGATGATGAGGTCGGCGTGCACCCGGGACGGTTCGATGTATTTCGCGTGCCCGATCCGCGCGCTCTCCAGGTAGTACGCCGCGATCGCCTCGGGGGTGTCCAGTCCGCGATCGCTGCGCAGGTCGCGCAGCAGCCGCCGCATCGCCCGCTCGTCGGCGTCCAATTCGACAAACAGCCGCAGATCCAGCCGCTCCCGTACTTCGGCTATGTGCAGGATCATCATGCCGTCAACCAACAGCACATCGGGCGCATCCGGTGCGGCCACTTGGGCATCGAGGTCGCGCAGCACGGCAGCCCAGTCGATCGAATCGGGGCGGTTGCAGTCGAATGCGATTTCCCCCGTACTCGGGGAACGGAACACCGGTCCGTGCTCGATATCGTGGAACATATAGGGATCGGAGGCCAGCAGGCCGACCCGATGACCCTGCTCCTGCAGGGCGGTGCGCAGCGCGGTCGCCAGGGTGGATTTTCCCGAGGCCGAACCGCCAGCGATACCGACGACAACCGGTTGTGTCACGTGTGCTCTCCAGACGTGCGAAAAGCACAGCCTAATGGATATCAGCGAGCGTCCGGATCAGGTAGACGGTCGTAGCGAATGTCCGATAGAGGCGCAGCGGGTCGTCGTCGGTGATCGTGGTGGTGCGCGGTGCGGTGCGTTCGCCGAGGGTGCTCGCCAGCTCGGCCATCTCCTCGGTCCGGAAGTCGATCTCCAACCGGGCCGGCAACCCGATGTCCGGCGGACCGAAGGAGTCCAGCCGGGCCAGTGCCCGCTCAGCGCCGTCCCGGATGAGCGCGCAGGCCTGGTCCGGATGCAGGCTGCGGGCCGCTGTCCGCCCGACCGCGTCCTTGACCTGCACCACCTCGGCGTCGGGGCAGAACGGGCGCAGCTCGGGCCCGACGTGCTGATCGCCGGTGATCAACACGATCGGCACGCCATAGGCCAGCGCGACCAGGGCGTTGATACCGGATTCGCCGGCCACCGAGCCATTCAGCCGTACCTGGGAAATGGCCCGCGGATTGTAGGTGTGAGACAGCACACCGGCGGTCCCGGCGGCGGCGTGATACGAGACGAAGAAGATCGCCTGGTACGAGCTGTCCAGCCCCTCCATCATGTACAGCGGCTTGTGCCGGCCGGAGAGGTACGCCGCGTTGCCGTGCAGCTCGTGCGGCGGCAGGTTCTGCATCGTGCTGTGCGAATCGTTGAGGAGGATCTCGGTGGCGCCGGCGGCCAGCGCGCCGTCGATCGCCGCGTTGACCTCGTTCAGCAGCAGCCGTCGTCCCAACTCGTAAGCCGGACCCGGGCCCAGACACTGCTGCCAATCGACAATGCCGGCGGTGCCCTCCATGTCGGAGGAGACGTAGAGCTTCACGACGCTCAACCTATCGAGGATTGCCGTCGCATAGGGTGCAGGCATGAGTGATATTCCAGCCGGATACGAGCACCTATTGGTCGAGCCCAACATCGGGCACCTGGCGACCGTGCGGCCCGATGGCGCCCCGTCGGTTTCGCCGATGTGGTTCTCCTGGGACGGAGAGCTGCTGCGCTTCACCCACACCAACTACCGGGTGAAGTTCCGCAACATCAAGCACGATCCGCGAATTGCCCTCTCGGTGCTCGACCCGCAGAGCCCGTACCGGTACCTGCAGGTCCGCGGCGAGGTGGAGAGCATCGAGCCGGACCCGACCGGCGCCTTCTATGTCGAGCTGGCGAAACGATACGGCTCGGAAGACCCGAAGCCACCGGCCGATTCGCCGGATCGGGTCATCATCGCGGTGCGTCCATTCGCCTATTCCAAGCAGTAATCCAGCTGTGCCGGCCGGCTCAGGGGCCGGCCGGCTGTGCCGGCTATTCCGGCGTCAGAATCCGTACGATCCCACGACGGTTACGCTGACTGCTTCTGGTTGTGTCACGCAACGCTCGGCGATATCCCGCTGGAATTCGGCGAACGCGGTGGTGTCCTGCAGTGGATTGCCCTCGCCGTCGGTGATGGCGACGTGGGTGAATGCGGCGCCGTCCCGAAACGAGGCGTATTTTAGTCCGCCGGGATTGATGCTGTGCAATTCGGCGAATACCTTTTCGATGAGGCCTTGATTGTCCACCGTGGACTCTGGCCGGGTTTCGTAGCGGACGATGATGGCGCGCATGGTGATCTCCTTACGTGTTGGGC
>JBEDUI010000168.1:0-7171 GCA_040414495.1 Mycobacteriales bacterium | reverse complement strand
GCGCTGGCCGACATCTGTCAGCGGTGGCTGGACGGCGCGCGGGAGAAGCTCGACGCCGCGGTCCAACGCCGCGCCGGCGAGCAGGGCACCGAAGGCTGACCGCCCGGCCCGCCAATCGACCGCGCGAAGTTCAATCAGACCGCCCGAGGCCGCCAGCCCGAGACACGACCATGATCGTGATGGCTTTCGTCCCGCCCTCGTTAACGAAAGCCATCACGATCACGGTTCGGGGCGCGCACGGCGGCGCTGTACGGCGATGTCCTCGATAGGAGCCCGCCGCGTCAGCCAAAGCTCAGCAGAGCGAGCCCGCCGCGTCAGGACAAGCTCAGCGGAGCGAACCAGCCAGTGTCGTGAGCTCGCCCAGGCCGGCGCTCCCGGTCACCAGCGAGCTGATCCGGCCCTGCTGCACCGCGATGGCGATCTCGCCGCGGCTGGTCCGGTATCGGGTCCAGGTGCGCCCATCAACGGCCACGTTGCCTTGCTGGGTCGACCCCGCGACGACGTCACGGACCAGGTCCGTGACCGGACGGTTGCTCTCCACCAGCTTCGCGTACTCGTTCTTCGGCGTGAGGTAGCCGACCTCAACGTTGAGCAGGTGCTGGGCGTCGGGAGTACCCAGGTCGCTGCTGGTCGGCCGCCACTTGGCACTCAGCCCTTCCGGCGCCGGCACCGGCGCGCCCATCTGGTGGGTCGCGTAATCAAAATCCGGCTTCGGGTTGACGATCTGCACCGGCTGCCCGCCCGGTTGGAATATCACGACGAAGATCACAATCAGCGCCACCAACGGGATCAGCGACCAGATCATGTTCCGTACGGTCGGCCGCATCCGCCGCGCTGCCGGAGCCGCAGCGGCGGGTCGTTCGGACACCGAATCGCTCACCGCCTCATTGTTGCCCACCGCACGGCGGGCCGAGCAGCGGGCCGTACCTGCCTCTGCGAAGATCGGACCCACCCGCCCTGAGCGGCCGACAGCCGCCGAGCGAGCCAAGCCGCCGGCCGATCGCCGGCGCGCCGCCGAAGGGACTGACCAATGAGCGACGTACCCCCCGAGCTTGCCGTCCAGCACGAAGCCCCCGACCGCAACCTGGCGCTGGAATTGGTCCGCGCTACCGAAGCCGCCGCGATGGCAGCGGGCCGTTGGGTCGGTCGGGGCGACAAGAACGGCGGCGACGGCGCGGCGGTCGACGCGATGCGCCAACTGGTCGCCACCGTGTCGATGCGCGGGGTCGTCGTCATCGGCGAGGGCGAGAAGGACGAAGCGCCGATGCTTTACAACGGCGAGGAGGTCGGCGACGGCAGCGGGCCGGAGTGTGATGTGGCGGTCGACCCGATCGACGGCACCACGCTGATGGCCAAGGGCATGCCGAACGCGCTGTCCGTACTCGCCGTCGCCGAACGCGGCACGATGTACGACCCGTCGGCGGTCTTCTACATGAGCAAGCTGGCGACCGGCCCCGAGGCGGCCGACGTCGTGGACATCACCGCCCCGGCGACCGAGAACATCCGTCGGGTGGCCAAGGCCAAGGGCGACCAGGTCGAGGACGTCACCGTCTGCATCCTGGACCGGCCGTGGCACGAGAAGCTGGTCAAAGAGGTACGCGAGGCCGGCGCCCGCATCAAGTTCATCACCGACGGCGACGTAGCCGGCGCGATCATGGCTGCCCGCGACGGGACGGGCGTCGATCTGTTGCTGGGCATCGGCGGTACGCCCGAGGGCATCATCGCCGCGTGCGCGATGACCTGCATGGGTGGCATCTTCCAGGGTCAGCTGTGGCCCCGGAACGACGAGGAGCGGCAGAAGGCGATCGACGCCGGCCACGATTTGGACCGGGTACTGACCACCCGCGACCTGGTTTCGGGCGAGAACGTCTTCTTCGTTGCGACCGGAGTCACCGACGGCGAGTTGCTGCGCGGCGTCCGCTACCGGGCCGGCGGCGCCCAGACCCAGTCGATCGTGATGCGTTCCAAGAGCGGCACCACCCGGTTGATCGACAGCACCCACTCGCTGACCAAGCTGCGCGCGTACAGCTCGGTCGATTTCGACCAACGCCCACCCAGCTAGTCTCGCGCTCATTGGCAGTCCACAATGGACAGGCGGATGTTGCTGACGTGTGAGATGAGCGCCACTCATTTCGAAAAGGCCGTAACAGCCGCTTTGTAACACGGGAACACGACCGCGAAATGTGCCCGTAACAGAATTCGGCGAGGCTCATATGCATGCCGAATGGCTTTAGTGCGGGCGATACCGCCTGGGTACTGGTGAGCGCGGCCCTGGTAATGCTGATGATTCCGGGGCTCGCGCTTTTCTACGGCGGCATGGTCCGGGTGAAAAGCGCGCTGAACATGCTCATGATGAGCATCGCCTGTCTGGCGGTCGTGACGGTCGTGTGGGTGTTGTACGGCTATTCGCTGGCATTCGGTCCGGACGCATTTGGGGGCGTCATCGGCTCATTGAGTCATGCCGGGATGGCCGGAATCGGCATCCATACGTTAACCGGTTCGGTTCCCACACCGGTATTCGCCAGCTTCCAGTTGATGTTCGCCGCGATTACCGCCGCACTGCTGAGCGGATCGATTGCCGATCGGGCGAAATTCGGTTCCTGGCTGGTTTTCGTCGTCGTGTGGGTGACGATCGTCTACGTCCCTATCGCGCACTGGGTTTTCGCGCCGGGCGGGTGGATCGCGCACCAGTTGCACACGCTGGATCTGGCCGGTGGGACCGTGGTGGAAATCGACTCCGGCGCCTCCGGTCTGGCTCTGGCCCTGGTCCTGGGCCCGCGCGTCGGTTTCAAACGGGACCTGATGCGACCGCACAGCCTGCCGCTGGTCGTGCTCGGTGCCGGCCTGTTGTGGTTCGGCTGGTTCGGGTTCAACGCCGGCTCCGCGCTGGCCAGCGGCGGGCTGGCCGGGATGGCGTTCCTCAACACCCAGGTCGCCGGTGCCGCCGGCGTACTGGGTTGGCTCGCGGTGGAACGGCGCCGGGACGGGCACGCCACCACGCTCGGCGCCGCCTCCGGCGCGGTGGCCGGACTGGTCGGCATCACGCCGGCCTGCGGTTCGGTCGGCCCGCTCGGCGCGTTGGTGGTCGGGCTGCTGGCCGGAATCGGTTGCGGTTACGCGGTTGGGCTGAAATTCCGGCTGGGGTACGACGATTCGCTCGACGTGGCCGGGGTGCACGGCGTGGGCGGCGTCATCGGCACCCTGCTGATCGGTTTGCTCGCCACGTCCGCGATCACCGGGCATGCCAGCGGCCTCTTCTACGGCGGCGGGCTGGGCCAACTCGGGCGGCAGGCACTGGCCGTGCTGGTTGTCGCCACGTACGCCTTCGGCGTGACCTGGCTGGTGGCGACGCTGATCCATCGCACGCTGGGCTTCCGGGTCAGTCGCGATGACGAACTGGCCGGACTGGATCTGCTGGTGCACGGCGAGTCCGCGTACGACCTGGCCGTCCACGCCGGCGACGGGGGCCACCGCATCGCCTTGGGTGGCCGCGATCCCGCCACCACCCCGCAGCCCTGAGCGCAGCCGAACGCGCGGCTACTAGCATCCGAAGCAAACCCTTAGCCGCCTTCAAGGAGCGCACTGGTGACCGAGCAGGAGTTTCGTATCGAACACGACTCGATGGGTGACGTACGGGTACCAGCCACGGCCAAGTGGCGGGCCCAGACCCAGCGGGCGGTCGAGAACTTCCCGGTCTCCGGCCTGAAGATCGAACGCGACCTGATCGGCGCGCTGGCCGCGATCAAGGGCGCCTCGGTCCGGGTCCGGGCCGAGCGCGGCATGATCGACGCCGGCAAGGCCCAGGCCATCACCGCGGCGGCCGACGAGGTGGCCCGCGGCGACTGGGACGAGCATTTCCCGATCGACGTCTACCAGACCGGCTCGGGCACCAGCTCGAACATGAACACCAACGAGGTCATCGCGACCCTGGCGGCGGAGAAGCTCGGCGCACCGGTCCACCCCAACGACGACGTCAACGACCCGTTGTCGTCGAACGACCAGTTCCCGTCGGCGATCCATCTGGCCGCGACGCAGGGCATTGTCCGGTCACTGATTCCGGCGCTGGAGCATCTGGCGGCGGCGCTGGAGGCCAAGGCGACCGAATTCGCCACCGTGGTCAAGTCAGGTCGTACGCATTTGATGGACGCCACCCCGGTCACGTTGGGGCAGGAGTTCGGGGGGTACGCGGCCGCGGTTCGGTACGGGGTCGAGCGGCTGCGCTCGTCGCTGCCGCGCATCGGTGAGCTGCCGTTGGGTGGTACGGCCGTGGGCACCGGCATCAACGCGCCGGCCGGGTTCGGCGGGCTGGTCATCACCCGGCTCGCGCAGACGTTGGACCTGCCGTTGTCCGAGGCGCGGGATCACTTCGAGGCGCAGGGTTCGCGCGATGCGCTGGTCGAGGCCTCCGGGGTGCTGCGCACGATCGCGGTCGGCCTGTACAAGGCGGCGAACGACATTCGCTGGATGTCCTCGGGTCCGCGCACCGGTCTGGCCGAAATCCACCTGCCCGACCTGCAGCCGGGTTCGTCGATCATGCCGGGCAAGGTCAACCCGGTCATCCCCGAGGCCGTGTGCCAGGTGGTGGCCCAGGTCATCGGCAACGATGCGGCCGTCGCGTTCGGCGGTTCGGCCGGCAACCTGGAGCTCAACGTCATGCTCCCGGTCATCGCCCGCAACGTGCTCGAGTCGATCCGGCTGTTGTCGACGATTTCCCGGCTTTTCGCCGACCGCTGCATTTCCGGAATCGAGGCCGACGCGGAACGCTGCCGTACGTACGCCGAGTCCTCGCCTTCGGTGGTGACCCCGCTGAATCACTTCATCGGGTACGACGAGGCGGCGAAGGTGGCCAAGCAGTCGCTGGCCGAGCAGAAGACGATCCGTCAGGTCGTCATCGAGCGCGGGTACATCGAGGCCGGCAAGCTGACCGAGGCCGACCTGGACAAGGCCCTCGACGTGCTGGCGATGACCCGTCCCGGCCAGGCGTAAGGAGTCGCTGAAGTCCTCGGCACGCCGGGGACTCTAGTGACTCGAGGTCAGCTGGCCGGAGAGCCGGTCGTGTAGCGAGGCGCTGTCCGGGTTGAGCCCGACGATCTCGACCTGCTTGCCCCGGCCGGCGTACTTGGTGGTGACCGCGTCGAGCGCGGCAACCGACGAGGCATCCCAGATGTGCGCGCCGGAAAGGTCGATGACGACCCGGTCGGGGTCTCCGGTGTAGTCGAACCGGTCGGCCAGGTCGCCGGTCGAGGCGAAGAACAGCTGGCCGGTCACCGCATAGACCACCGAACTGCCATCGGGATCGGTGACCGCCGAGACCATAGCGAGGCGCGCCAGGCGGCGGGTAAAGACCAGCGCGGAGATCAGCACACCGGCGATCACGCCGAATGCGAGATCGTCCGTCAAAAGCGTCACCGCGACCGTCACCAGCATTCCCGCGGTCTCGCTGATCGGCATCCGCCGCAGCCGGCCGGGCCGGATGCTGTGCCAGTCGAACGTGGTGGCGGCGATGAAGATCATGACCCCGACCAATGCCGCCATCGGGATCTGCGACACCACCGGGCCGAGCACCAGCACCAGGATCAGCAGGAAGGCTCCGGCCAGGAATGTCGAGAGCCGCGTCCGGGCGCCGGCCCGGATATTGAGCAGCGTTTCCCCGATCAGCGCGCAGCCACCCATGCCACCGAACAGGCCGGTGATCAGGTTCGCTCCGCCCTGCCCGAGACATTCCCGCTTTTTGCTGGACGGGGTATCGGTGATGTCGTCCACCAGGCGCGCGGTCAGCAGCGATTCCATCAGTCCGACCAATGCGACCCCGACCGCGGGCAACGCGATGATTTGCAGCGTATGCAGTGAGAACGGCACATCGGGCAGACCCAGGGCCGGCAACGAATTCGGCAGCTCGCCCTTGTCGCCCACTGTCGGAACCTCGATGCCGGCCGCGATCGTCACGACCGTGAGCACGACGATCGCGACCAGCGGCGAGGGCACGGCCCGGGTCAACCGCGGAAACACGAGGATGACCGCCAGCGCACCGGCCACCAGCACGTAGACCGCCCACGGCACGTGCTCGAGATTCGGCAGTTGCGCGACGAACAGCAGAATTCCCAGGCCGTTGACGAAGCCGACCATGACACTGCGGGGCACGAAGCGCATCAGCTTCGCCACGCCGAGCAGACCGAGCACCACCTGGATCGCACCGCCGAGCAGCACGCACGCGATCAGGTACTGCAGTCCGTGTTCCTTGGCCAACGGCGCTACCACGAGCGACACCGATCCGGTGGCGGCCGAGATCATCGCCGGCCGGCCGCCGAGGATGGCGATCGAGACCGCCATGGTGAAGGCGCTGAACAGTCCGACCCGCGGGTCGACGTGGTCGATAACGGAGAACGAAATCGCCTCGGGAATCAGCGCAAGGCCGACCATGAGCGCCGCGAGCGTCTCAATCCGCAACTGCCGCAGGTTGGTCGGTAGGCCACGGCGTAGCGCGGACTCGGACATGGCTCCACTTCTCGGAATTGGCTCTGGTCTCTGAACGGCACCACAGGCCGAGCCGGCGCGTTCGGCCCGAATTTTAACGGCACCTACAGATACGCGATATGAGCCGGCTCACGGGGAAACCGTCCACAGTGGAGCCATTCCCGCGGCGGCAACTCGGATGAAACAATTCCGCCATTATCCGGCCGATCGGTGCGCGGCCTTCCGGCGCGAGCGCGTCATCAGCTCCTTCGCTGTTTCCTTACGCAGCGGATACTTCTTGCCGCAACGGGCGCAGTCGCTGTAATACCAGGTGCCGACACGAAAGAGCGGAATCAATAACACGAGCCGTTTGATCTGGCGGTTGATCCGCAACAGGGCGCGCTCTTGGCAGCATTCACAAATCGCCATGAGCATTGCCAGCTGACGTACAACCATTCGATGCCCACAGATCACCATCGCCCTCTCCTGCCGTCGTGGCTGACGGCGGCTCCGACGATGGCGAGTCCACTTTGGATCCCGCGGGGCGGGTCCTCAATTCGTGCCGGCCCGTAAAAGGCTAGGGCGTGTTGCTTAAGTCCTGGCCGTCGCGAGCGGTGATCCAGGCGGCGGTCCGGCAAGGCGGAGGAGGAGCCGGTAGCGGAGCTACCGGCGACGACGACAACGCCGCCGGTCGTCGTCTGGGCGCCGCGCAGCAGGC
>JBEDUI010000167.1:0-10943 GCA_040414495.1 Mycobacteriales bacterium | reverse complement strand
CCAGGGCCTGGTTGACATGGCGGCCGCGGTCGATGCGGGAATTTACGATGCTGAGCCACGCTCCACGCGCGCGCTTACGCCTACGTCATTTCAGCAATGGTGCGAGGAAATCCTCAAGCCAGCCGTTGCAGCCTGAGCTCAGGGCTCCGGCCGGATATTCTCCGGCCGGAGAACTCCGACCCATTTCTCGGTCGTGCGTCCCGGCACGGTGTCGGATTGAATGCGGAAGCCGGCCCGTTCTGCCACGGCACGCGAGGCGCGGTTGCCGACGTGGGCCTGCCAGTGAATGACACCGGCGCCTAACCCTGTTGGAGGCGAGGTTAAGCCCACCGACACGCGGCCCGGAGCGCCTGCGTCATCAGGCCGCGGCCTCGAACGTCGGCAGCCAGCCAGTATCCACAACCGACGGCGTCGCCGTCCTGGCGGTGCAATCCGATCCATCCAAGCGCTATTTCCGTATCCGGGTCTTCGATGACGAAATCGGCGCCCCGCCCGGCCTGAGCAGTGGCGATCGCGATGTGGTCCACGAAATAACGGGCGTGGCTGCGATCGTATGGCTCGGGCAATGACAGTCGCCGACGCAGCTCCGGATCGAGCGAAATGTAATACACCCAGGCAGCGTCATCGCGCCGGAACGGCCGCAATCGGAGCCGCTCGGTCGTCAATGTCGGGACCGCGATCGGAGCAGCGGCGAACACGTTTTAGATCGTTGTCTGGTAGACGATGAATCCGGACCGCTGCGACACCTTGTCGTACAGGCGTTGCGCGGTCTGGTTCGTCTCGTGCGTCTGCCAGTAGACCTTGCCACATCCCGCGATCCCGGCCTGCTCGTACACGGCGTTGATCAATGCCCGCGCGACCCCTTTTCCGCGCGCCGCCTCAGCGGTGAACAGGTCCTGCAGGTAGCACACCGGCGCGATCGAGGTCGTACTGCGATGAAAGAGATAATGCGTCAAACCGACCAACCGGCCGGTCTGGTCTTCGGCAACCAGCGCGTGCATCGGTTCGTACGCATCGAAGAAACGCGACCAGGTGAAACGGGTGATCTCCTCCGGCAGCGCGGTGCCGCCGGAACGACCGTAGAAAGCGTTGTAGCCCTCCCACAGCGGAAGCCACTGGACGAAATCGTCCGGGACCGCGAACCGAACCGTGGCTGGACTGACCATTTATCCCTCCCATTGTGTTAACCACGAGGTTACCTGGGGACAGCCGGTCAGAGTGCCGCGTCCAGACGCTCGAGTTAATCGCATTCGCAAGATCGAATAGCACGGGCCGGTCGTCGGTGCCATCATGAGCCAATGGCTGACACGTTCCCGAGAATCGCCCAGGTCGTACTTGATACGACGAATGCGCGCCAGCTGGCGGAGTTCTACCGGCAACTGTTCGGGTTGGAGTATCGCGCTGGCGATGCTCCACCGCCGGCCGGCCGGCCCGATCCACGCGGTGAGGACTGGCTGGTGCTGCGGAATCCGCGTGGTGGTCCGCAACTTGCGTTCCAACAGACCGACGAGGTTCGCCCGTCAACCTGGCCCCACGGCGAGGTCCCACAAATGCTCCATCTCGACACGGTCGTGCCCAATATCGAGGAGCTCGAGGTCCAGCGCAAGCGCGCACTTGATCTTGGTGCGACAGTGCGATTGGATCGCACGCACGACGAGGAAGAGCCACTGTACGTTTTCGCCGATCCGGCCGGCCACCCGTTCTGCATCTTCGTCGGATAAGCGGCTATAGAAGGCGCGATTCAGCTACCTCGAGGTGCCAGGCCAGCACCTCGGGCGGGGCGAATTGCAGGGCAAAGTGCAGTTGATACAAAATGCGATGCGCCCAGTATTTGCGTAGTGTGACCGGCGCGATGCGTTCGTTCAAAATCCCTTCCAGGTGTGCGGTCGCGGCCAGCTCAGCCGGATTGGGATCCGCGGCGTGCATGGCCCATTCCTGTTCGAACCGTGTCTTGACCAACGCCAGGTGCCGGTCACCGCGATAAGCACCGAGGTTCCAGTCAACAACACCCGTGATCACTCCGGACCGGTCGAACAGGACATTCGGTGACGTGAGGTCGATATGGACTAGGTCGTTTCCAGTCAGCTCGCCCGGATTCTCGCGACCAACTTGGATAATGGCATCCAGGATTTTCCGGGTGCGATCACTGTGCTCGGCCAATATCTCGTGCCGGGGATAAGGATCTCCGCTGGCACCCAGGCATAGCGGCAAAGTCGGTACGTCGGGTCGATCGGCCAGTACGTTGGCGAACCGGTCGTTGATCGCCACGATCGCGTCAATGACCGCCGGCGTCACTGTTTCCGCTGATGATCCGGGCAGCTGCTCCTGGACCAGGATGACCTGGTCGCCCAACGCGAGTACCAGTTCCTGTCGCGGCACCGGCAAGCCGCGTTCTCGCGCATATCGCAGCACGTCGGCCGTGCGCTCGGCTTCGGCCAGGCTCCCGAGATAATGGGTAATGACACCGGCATGTCCGTCGGGCCATTCGACGAAAAGCGCGCCTCCCAAGGTGCCCTCCGCGGCGCGGCCAACTGGCCGCAGTCCCGCCGCACTGCGCCGATTTACCTCATCAATGAGTGCCGTATCGTCGTCGCTTAGCTGCATACGCGCAGCTTGGCAGCGATCTGCCCGGCCCACAAGGCTTTCTCATTCGCATACCACCCGGGGCAGCGACCTAAGACGGCGCACCGGCGAGAGCAATAGCCAAAGAGCCGACAGCATGGTGCCGAACGCGGCCACGACGAGAATGGCCCGAACACCGAAAAGGCTCGCACCCGCGCCGGCCGCGACTGCACCGACCGGTGCGGTGCCACCGGCGAGCACGTAAAGCGTAGCCGTCACCCGGCCCTGTAGGTGTCGCGGGACAACGGCTTGCCGCAGGCTTGCCTGATTGATGTTGTAGAGGGGCTGTCCAAGTCCATTGGCAAACATCGCGGTCATGAGGACCAGAATGGATCCATTGGCGCTGGCAAATACGCAATTAGCAGCTCCGGCCAGGATGAGGCCGCCAATCATCGTCCGACCCATTCCGAGTCGGCGACCTATATAGACGGCCGTGGTAGCGCCGAGCAGAGCGCCAGGTCCAATAGCGCCCAGCACGAGCCCGAGTTCCGCTGGTCGCAGCCCGAGCGTGCGAGAGAGAAACAGGACCTGCAACGCAACAATCGCGGCATTGAACAAGTTGTACGTTCCGGCGCAGCCCGCGCTGGGTCGTAGCAACGAATTACGGTAAACAAATGCCAGGCCCTGGCCGATTGCCCGCCACACGGGCTGATGCTCCGGGTGAGCTACGCGCGGTTCATTCACGTCCACTATGGACAAGCACGCCGCCGAGGCGAGAAAGGAAATCGCGTCGACGGCTACCGCGAACGGTGCGGTCACCAGCCCGACGACCACGCCGCCTATACCCGGACCGGCGACCTGCGCCACCGCGTTGCTTTGCATGAGCCGGGCATTTGCCTCGATCAGATCATCCGGCACCAGCCCTGGCAGAAACGCCACCGCCGCCGTTCCGAATACCACGCTGAGCGAGCCGAGTACGAAGATCGTCGCAATCAGCAACGGAATATTCAGAACTCCGACCGCGGCTGCACACGGGATCACCGCAATAACTCCGGCCCGGGCCAGATCGCAGCCGGTCAACAGTCGCCGTCGCTGTACCCGATCCACCCACGCCCCGGTTATGAGACCGAACGCCAGCAGCGATATCGATCCGGCCGAATTCAACAGACCAATCTGGATCGCGCTTGCGTGCAAGGTCGTTACCGCAATAAGCGGAATGCCGATCCGGGACACCTGGTCGCCAAATAGCGAAACCAATTGACCGAGCCAGTACCTGCGGAACGCGACGCTGGTCCGCAACAAGCCGCGCCGCATCGCAAACGATCAACGGTCGCTGGAAAACCGTTGGTGCGCCGACTGGCGACTGATCCCCAATGCCTCACCGAGCCGACTCCACGGCACACCTCGCGCGCGCAGCAGCCGGGCGTGCGCGTCAACCGCTTCGGCAACCTGCCGGCGCGAATCGTCCAGTCGCGCCATGCTCGCCAACAACGCGTCGTCGTCCTTGTCTTCCAGCGCGTCGAACGCGTCGACGGATTCGCGGGCCAGCAATTGATTGCATAAACCCACGCATTCGTTGCAGATATAAACTCCTGGCCCCGCGATCATCCGATCGACCAACACACCGGCCTTTCCACAGAACGAACAGCGCGTCCCAGCCTCCGGCTCCGGAAGCGGCACCCGGCGTTTTCTGCGCTCCACCATGGCGTCAGCCTAAGCCTGACATCGCCGTACGTCAACATAAGCCTGACACTAGCCCGTCGGCCCTGGGTCGCAGGAAGGACGGCGCCGGCAAAAGCCGTTGCCGGTACCAGGGCAGGCAGATGATTGCGAGGATTGCGGGCCGTTAGACGATCAGCTTCGGATATGCAGCCGGTACAGATTGGCGCCGCCGGGAGTCAGGGTGACCGCGATTGTCCCGTGTGGACCGGCACTGGCTCGGTAGGTACGAGCGGGTTCGTCGAAAACCTGGGCCGCCAGTACCGACGATGACAATGTCAGCGTCGTATTGGCCGCATCGGCATACGAACGGTTGGCGACGAAAAGCCAGCGCTCATTGGCATGTCCGGCCCGCGAAAAGATGCTGATGATCACGGGACTGCCGGCCGCTGTGATAATCCAGTCGTTGCCGGTAAAGCCGACGACACCGCTGGGCAGGCTCGCCTCGCCGAAATGCGCGACCGATTCCGAGGTCAACCCGAGCAGTTCCCGGCCAACTGGCGCCACGTGCTGCGTATTGACCTGGCGCGCGAAATCCCAAGTATCGGTCGGATCGCCGTTCTTGTCGATCATCGCGGCGCCGTAAGGCGGTGGCGTCCAGTAGGTGAAGTACTGAATTCCGGTGCAACCGTAGGCCATTGCGGTGTTGACCTGCCAGCTCAGATCGGCCAGGCTCGGCGCGCGGTAATGGGTCGTCCCGACCGAATGCGCGACCGCCTGCACGTACATCCACGTCGGCACTCCGATAGCCAGCGCGGCATTGCGGACGATCGCCCACCCGGTGAGGTACTCGGCCTCTATCGTCTGCTGTTGGGCCGGCGTGCTTTGGGCCGGGTCGAGCAGCATGTAGCGGTCGAATGACAGGAACGACGGGTCGGTCTGGTCAATGTACGTCTGCAGATATTGCGGGTACGTCGGGCCGGCGAACGGATTCCCGAAGAGATTGACCTGGTTGAGTTTGGTCGGTGCCAGTTGGCGCATCAGCGAGAATGTGGCCGCTATACCGGGGTAGCTGCTCGTCGGTGGTTCGTCGGCGCCGTGGAAACCGGCAAAAGCCGGATAGGGCAGATAGTCATGCAGTGCCTGTTGCATCAGGCTCGGCCACTGGTCCTGTGGCTCGGTCGGAAAATGCCCGATCCGTTCGTCATTGACCAGGGCCAGGATTCCGTGCCGTTCGCAGACCGGCAGCAATACCTGATTGGGCGCCAGGTTGTAGACATCGTTGCCGCCGGTTCCGCCCTCTACGAAGGTGATTCCGCATTCCGCCAACTGGGCATAGCGGGCGTCCGTCGTCTCGGCCAGCGGCGGTGGGAAAAACACGCCGATCGGATACGTACCATTGTTCAAAATAGACGGAAGCTGGGCTGTGGCGGCAGCGGCGTGCGTCCTGGCCAGCGCCGGTAGGCCGATCACCGCCGAGGTCGCGGCCGCCGCCTGCATAAAGGTTCGACGGGACGTGAAAACTGAACGCATGACGGGATCCCCTCAAGCTCAATGGACCTTGACGTAGACTGTCGGCAAACGCTTTCCAACAAAAAATGCAGTTTCAATGAACGGCAAAGCCAATATCGCGAGAGACCTGCGCAGTAGTCGGCAGCGGAATCCGTACGCTAGCCCGACGCCCACGAGGCCGTCAAGAACCAATTGCGTGGTACCGACATCGAATCGATTCGCATGCCCCGTCAGAAACGCAAGGCGATAAAGAATTCAGTCCGGCAGCGCGACGCCGATACCGGCCAAGAGACCACCATCGACCTTCACCTCGGCGCCAGTCATGAACGACGCGCCATCGCCGACCAGAAAGCAGATCACCGAGGCGACCTCGTCGGCCGATGCGATCCGGCCCAATGGATGCGATCGGCCCCATTGCTCGAGAACCTGCTCAGCATCATTCGAGCCGTCGGCGAAAAGCGCAGCGGAATGGCGCAGCATCGGGGTGTCCACCGAGCCCGGGCAGATCGCGTTGACCCGAATTCCGGCTGCGGCATGGTCGACTGCCATCGCCCGGGTCAACCCAAGCAGCCCCGCCTTGCTGGCCGTATAGGCGGCGACCTGTTGCTGGGTCGCCAACGCCTGCGCCGAAGCCACCACGACCACCGAACTACCACGCGGCATCAGCGGAATCGCCGCCCCACAAGCGAGATAGACGCCTTTCAGGTTGATGTCGAGGACCTCGTCCCACACGGCCTCGGGCGTCTCCACGACCGTTCCGTACCGCTGAATTCCCGCCGAGCACACCAGAATGTCGATCCGCCCGGTCGCCGCCATCAGATCCCGTACCGCGGTGGCATCGCGGACATCGAGAACTACGCCCTGGACCGATCCGGCAATATCGGCGACCGCCGCCTGCACACTGGCCTGATCAACGCCGCACAACGTCACGTCCGCACCACGACCGGCCAATTGACGCGCGGCGGCCAGCCCTATTCCCTGCGAACCCCCGAGTACAACGGCGGTCCGCCCACTGAATTCAGCCATGCGGTCAATTTACGTGCCGCCGAAGGCCCGTGCCTACCGGCGCCACCAGCGATGGTGCTGGTGCGGCGCCGTGGCGTCCTGATCCGGCACGATCAACAACTCAGCGGTGTCGCGCTTTCCTCGTACAGCGGCGGATTGGTCGAACCGGGTCGCCGCCGGTTCGCCGTCGACCTTGACACAGACCACCGAAACATTGTCCGAGCCACCGCGCCGATTGGTCTCGGCCACCAATTCGGCCGCAGCTTCCTGCGGCGTCGTCGCGGAATCCACGATCCGCAGAATGTCCGCATCCGGCAAGTGTTTGTTCAATCCGTCGGAGGCGAGCAGGACCAGATCACCGTGGCCCAGCTCCCGGGTGACCCGGTCGACCGTCAACGGCTCGAGCTGGCCGAGGCAGCGGGTCAACGCGTTCCGGAGCGGGTGACGTGGCACATCGGCGAGGTCGAGCTGACCACGCTCGACCAGATCTGCCACCACCGAGTGGTCCCGGGTCAGCTGAACAATCTCTCCGTCGGTAATCAGATAGCCCCGCGAATCGCCGACGTGGCCGATATCGACCAGCAGCTTTCCCTCGACCGCCCGCACAACGCCAAACGTCAACGTGGTTGCCATCCGCGCGAACCCCAACGCCGCGCCCGCTCCGCCATGCACGGCCCAATGGGCCGCGGTAACGGCCTCGACGACGTCCAGGTCGTCCAGGTCACGCTCGGCGATGAATTCGTTGAGCGCCCCGATCGCGGTCTCGGCCGCCAGCGCTCCGTCGGCGTGCCCGCCGGCGCCATCGGCCACCGCGAAATACGGAACATGAAGAAGAATCGCGTCCTGGTTGTCGGGGCGTGCTCCCTTGTCGGTCTCACCTGCGGCGATCAGGGTGCCAGGCATGGGCTCTCCTTCTCCAGCCGACCTCGCCCGCGATGCTACCTATCGCCGGGCCACTCCACACTTCAGTTGCCGAAAACGCTCATACCCGCAATCGGAATTTCACGTACGAGATTCTCTGGATTCGAGCAGGTCCAAACCGGACAATCGGCCGAGGGCATGACTCTTAAATCCTGGCCGTCGCGAGCGGTGATCGCTGTAAGCGCTGTGGCGATCCGGCAAGGCAGCCCGGGTGCGGGTGTCCCGCAGGTGCAATCAGGGGACGGTAGCGGAGCTACCGACTATTCGTACAGTGGCGACAACGCCAGCCGTCGGGGTGGTGGGTGGGAGCGTGCCAGTCGTCTGGGCGCCGCGCAGCAGGCCGGGGATTCGAGAAAGACACCCTAACGATATCCGGCCGCCTGCAGTTCATACAGCTCGGCGTATCGCCCGCGCCGGGCCAGCAGCTCAGCGTGTGTGCCGTGTTCGATCAGGCGGCCGCGGTCGAGAACAACTACCAGGTCGGCCGCGGCGACGGTCGAGAACCGGTGGGTGACGAGGATCGTGATCGTGCCGGACTGCCGGCCGGCCCGGGCCGCGGCCGCATACCGGTCGAACAGTTGGTGCTCGGTGGCCGCATCCAGGGCCGCGGTGGGTTCATCGAGTATCCGTACGATCGGGTCGCTGCGCATCATGCCGCGGGCGATCGCGATCCGCTGCCATTGTCCGCCGGATAGATCAACGCCATTGGGCCAGGATGACCCGAGCTGGGTTTCCAGTTCCTGTGGCAGCGTCGCTACGACTGATTCGGCACTGCCATCCTGTGCGGCCTTCCGGATCCGGTCGGTATCGGTACGCGCCGGCAGGTCACCGACACCGATCGCATCGCCGACGGTGAATTCGAATCGCATGTGGTCCTGGAATGCACCGGCCAATCCGGTCCGCCAATCCGAGACGCGAAATTCCCTTGTGTCGCGGCCGTCGACCAGCACCGCACCCTCGGTGGCGGGAATCAATCCGGTAATAACGTTCACCAGTGTGGTTTTCCCGGATCCATTTTCGCCGACCACCGCGAGCACCGTCCCGGCTGGTATATCCAACGAGACGGCGTCAACCGCCGGCACGCTCGCGTGTGGATAGTGATAGCTGACCCGGTCGAGTCTGATTCCACTCCGGACCTTGGTCGGCGGCGCCTGATCGCCCTCGTGCCCATGCATTTCCCGTTCGGTGTCCAGCAGCCAGAGGAAACGACCCGCGGTACGGCTCAGCGTGGCCACGTTGCGGATCACCGATTGCACTTCGGCGCTGGTTCCCTGCAAGCGAGTTGTCAGAAGCAACCCGAGCGTCAGGTCACCGATGCCCAGGCGATGCGCGAGCACGTCCGCCGTTAGCCAGGCCAGTACCGCCGCCGCGGTGCCGTAGAACACGATTTGCGAAGCCACCGTGATCGTGGCTTCCCGGATCGCCAACTTGGTCTTCGGGGCGCGCCAAGCCGCCGTCGCCGCTGCCAACCGCTGCCGCAGCGGCCCGGCTAGTTCGAAGACTCTTATCTCACCGGCCGCCGCCGGCCTGGTCCCGAGGTCCAGCAGATGCGCGGCCAACCGGCCATGCTCGGCGCCGGCCCGCTCCGCCCGCGCCTGCCACCGCACCAGCAACGGTGTCCACAGCAGCCCAAATCCACCGGCCGCCGCGACCAGCAGCATCCGCCAGTCCGCCGTGATCGCCAGCGCTATCGTGCCACTGACCAGGATGGCCGTATTCAACGCATTGAGCAGCATGTTCACCGACAGCCCGAGTGCGCCTTCCTCCTCACGAAGAATCTGCAATTGGTCCAGATAGGACGGATCGTCGAAATGCGCGATGCCGGGAATGCGCGCGGTGATTTCCGCGATCTGCGTGTCAAAGGTGTAGCCGACCCGTTCCAGTTGCCCGGCCCGCGCGTTCATTCCGACAATGCCCAGCGCTCGGCTGAAGCCGATCTGCAAGACAAATGCAGTGGCGGCCGTGATGACGCTGGTCTTGTCGTGTTGCACCACGCCGGTGACGAACCAGGCCAGATACAACGGTTGTAGGAGGCTGACCACCACGCCGACGCTTTCGCACAGGCATAGCAGCGATTGGCCCGGCGCGACGCGCACCGACGTGCTCACCAACAGCCAGATACCCCGCATCATTCGGACTCCGCTTCCGCGCCGGGCGCGGCGAAACGCGCCGCCTGCAGCCGGAACATCTGCGCGTAGGCACCATCAGCGGCCAGCAATTCGGTGTGCGTACCGTCCTCGACAACCCGGGCGCCGCCAGATTCGCCCGCCCCCAACACGACTATCCGATCCGCGTGCCGAACGCTGGATAACCGGTGGCTGACCAGAATCGTGGTGACCGCACGACCCAGCCACAGTAACCGTTCGAACGACTCCACCTCGGCCCGAACGTCCAATGCGGACGTTGGCTCGTCCAGTACGAGCAGTCCGGCACCCTGTGACACACCGGCCAGTGCCCGGGCCAGGGCGACCCGCTGCCACTGCCCACCGGACAAATCGGTGCCGCCCTCGTATTCGGCCGACAGTACGGTGTCCCAGCCGAGATCGTTTACCAGATCGGCGATTCCAGCATCCGTCGCGAGCCGGGCCAATACCCGCTCATCGAGATCGCGCCAGCCGACGCCGGCTTCGAGATTGCCACGGGCTGATACGTGATATCGAATGAAATCCTGGAAGATCACCGAAATCCGTTGCCGAGCCAGGGGATCTTGAGCCGGATTGCCACCGTCGATCCGCACGGTGCCGTGTTGTGGGGCATAAAGGCCACATAGCAATTTGATCAATGTGGACTTGCCGGCGCCGTTCGGTCCGACGATCGCAACCGACTGCCCCGCCGGTATGGCCAGATCGAGGTGCTCCAAGACTGGTTGTTGGCCGGTCGGATACGAAAAGGTGACATCGGTGAATTCGATGACGGTCGGCTGCGCAACAGCATTTCCGCGGGTCTCCGTGACGACCGGCCGCGGGAAGGCTGGCAGGCCCAGATCTGAACGATAGCCGGAAATCTGGGCCAATGTTGCGGTGGTACGGGAAAGCGAGGACTGGTCATCGCCTTGCGGACCGAATGCTTTCAGACCCAGAATTCCCTGCACAGTCATCACCAGAACGGCGATGCCGATCCGCCCGGTCCAGGCATCCCAGGAAAGCAGGGCGAGCAGACCGCCGTTGATCACGACCACAACGGTGAGCGGGAGAAACGTGCCGCGCACCCGCTCGGCCCGGTTGCGGGAGACAGTGGCCATCGTGCCGCGCCAGTTCGCGACGTAATTGTCACGCAACCAATCA
>JBEDUI010000166.1:0-17749 GCA_040414495.1 Mycobacteriales bacterium | reverse complement strand
TCCGCCGGGCCGTCGTCGCCCGCGACACCGGCTGCGTACACCCCGGCTGCACAGCACCCGCCGCCTGGTGCCAAACACATCACGTCAAACACTGGGCAGACGGCGGATCAACGTCGCTCAACAATCTCGTCCTGTTATGCCACCATCACCACTGGATCGTGCACCACGACGGCTGGCACATCACCTTCCTCAAAGGCATCCCGCACCTCATCCCACCACCCATCATCGACCCGCAGCAACAACCAACGCGCAACACCATGCACCACCAACCCGGCCTCCCCAGCGGATAACCCGCACCGAGGAGGAGCGAGCGCGGGCCGCGGTGCCGGTGAAAGCAAGGTGCCGAGTTTGGCTTGCCCGCCGACGACGGTGGACCGAGCGCCGGCGCGGGGCTGCGCTCATGGTGCAGAATTAGGCTTGCCCGCCGACGATCTCAGTCTGCCGGTAGCTGGATCGACTCCTCTACAGAGGGGCTACTGGCCCGATAGATCGAAGGCCACCTGGGCGAGCCGGATCGTGTGGACCGCCGGGCTATCGAGCGCGACGCGCAGTTTCGGGATGGACGCAGAGTCGACGACGAAGCCGTATACGCGAGGGGCCTCGGCGCTGCGGCGCAGGGCGGTCAGGCTCAGTCCGAGGTCGCTGAGGCTCTTACGGTCCGAGTCGTGCAGATGCGCGACCCAGCGTTGATAGGCGTCGATGTTGGCATCGGGCCACGACACCGGGAGCATCCGCGGGCCGTTCCGTCCGCCTGCCGCCGACAGCAGTACTGCTCCGTCCCCGTCTAGGTGGAATTTGTGTTGGAACTGGGTGAATGCTCGCTGCGTGAGCGGTGTAGCGAAGTCGATCACGGCGGTTGCGGTCAACCGCTGCGGTAACCCACGCAGCAGGGTCTCTGCTTGGGTTTTGGCCTTCGTTGTGGATTCGCCGTCGTCATGGAGATACACCAGTTGTTGGACGAGCGGGGTCTGTGTGAGGAATGGCGCGTCCGTGACATGGCCGAGCAGGTTCTGGCGAATCGTGAGGTTGACGGACCCGGCCGCGTCCGGGGTTCGCGGTGTGGTCGAGAGAATCAAGCTCATCGAGGTAAGCCCGATATTGCAGCAATCCGGCGGGTTGTCGAAGAGGTAGTCCGGATGCGCGACGATGAAGCCTGTCCCCACAACACTGGCGAAGTGCTCATCGCGTCCACCGCGGTTTTGCACAACCCGGCTGAGCAGATTAAGGACCACAAGGAGAATAAGGATGATGACGGCGGCGTTAAGTGCGGTCTGCAGCATCCCACGTCGAATTGAACGTCGTGTCGCGCGCGGGCTGAATTCTGGGATTCCGACGATCGCTGCGTCTTCCGGAGTTGGTGGATCGGTCATGCTCATCGCTCGTCTCCGTACATGCAGGCGAATGCGGCGCGAGCGCGCCACACAGCTGTCTTGATCGATCCAGTGCTTCGGCCGGTCATTGCGGCCACCTCGACGAGACTGAAACCTTGCAAGTAGACCAGGGTGAGCAGCTGGGCCTGGGATGCCGGCAAGCGCTCGAGAATGTCGCGAACCAGAACGGTGGCGTAGCCGCCCTCAACAAGCGGCGGCAGCTGAGCATCGCCGTATGCGGGAACGGTTCGGCGGGCACTACGGGCGTAGTCGATGAGCACCGAGCGGGCGATGGCCAGTAGCCATCCTGCGGCCGATTCGCCCCGCCATCCACCGAGGGACCGCGCCGCCTTGACGAACGTATCTTGTGCGAGGTCCTGGGCGAGTTCGGGATCCCGGGTCTGGCGAAGCAAATAGCCATACAGCAGCGGCCAGTGCGCCCGGAACAGCTGCTCCACGTCAGCGCTGATGGCCGCCTCCGTGCGGTGCGGTGTCGATGCATACCTACAGAGACGATGAGACGCGGTCAGAGGTCACATAGCGACTTCACGGTAATCCGGACCGAACCCGCGGCGGGTCGAAACAGGGACTTTGCAGGTGTCTATCCACCAACGTCCGGCCGATAATGTGCGAGGCGATGTCCGGCCGATAATGTGCGCAGACGATCTCGCGGGGAGGGCTACGGGGCTGGGTGCGTTGTCGCACCCTGAATTGCCTGTCGGTATTTCCCGGGCGGCATGCCTTCGGTATTGCGGAACGCACGCGACAGGTATGACGATGTCCCGTGCCCGGTGCGTCGTGCGATCTCACTCAGCGGCATATTGGTGGACCCCAGCAGTTCCCGCGCTTTCCCCAGACGGTAGTGCGCAATGTACTGTCCGGGTGAGAGGCCAGTGCCGCGGCGGAACAATGTCGAGAAATAGACCGGATGCAGGTGCACGAGGGCGGCCAACTCATTAACTCGCAGCGGCTCTGAATATCTGGCCTGGATCGTATCGAATACCGGCTTGAGTCGCACCAGGGCTCCGAGCGTGAGGTCCCCGCGAGGATGGGCGTTCGCACCCTGCTCGATCGATTCGCGCCAGAGCAATGCCACGAGGCGTGTGCAGTCACCATTCGCCGCTAACCAAGAGCCCGGTCGGCCGTGGTCGAGCTCGCTCACCATCCGCCGGCAGACCTCAATCGCATCCTTACGGCGTGGGGAACTTAGCGAAAAGGTAGCCGGCAGGCCAAGGAGCTGCGGGGCATCAAGCAGACCATGCAGTTGCGCCGAAAAATGCACGACGTAAAGAGAAAGTCCGATCTTGCCCGTTACCGCGGCGTTGCCGCTCTGGACCATCTGCGGCGGAGTCAAAATGACATTTCCGGCCCCTAGTCCATATTTCGTCCCAGCCACCGTGAATTCGACTCGGCCGCACGTGATGAAGAAAAGCACATGAAATGGCGTGACCCGTTGCGGCAGCACCCATGAATTGTCCAGCTCGTAATAGCCCGCCCTGCGAACCGTACAGACGACCTCAGCCGACAGGCTTTCCAACGCATGGATGCCTGCATCGGCACTGGCAGTGTGCATCCGATTCTTTCGCACCCGGCGGACCTCCTGTGTGCTGATAGCCGAGACACTAGGATCGTGCAATATCTGATTGGCTCGGTGCCTGGTACGCACATCTGCTTTCTGTATAACGTTTGTGCGAGTCTACAAGGAGTCGCGCCCATGAATAGCACAGCCGATTGGATGCTTGACAGCGTCGACAAGTACGACGGAGAGTACGATCCGGGACTCTACGAATCGCATGGCGCGGCCGAGACTGTCCTCGGACCGTTGTCCGCGCTCACGCCCGCCGACTGGTCGCAGTACCGTGTAGAAGGCTACGTCGGCATCCGCAACGTCCTCAGCGCAGATGAAGTGGTTTCGGCGAACGCGGGTATCGACGCGCTGATCTCAGGCTCGTCGCCAAAGTTCCGCGGCATTCAATGGGAAGGCGGGGTGCGGGATCGACTGCCGCACATGGCCCTCGATGAGCGGCGCGGCAGCGTGCGAAAGCTCGTCTATTACGTCGATCACGATCGTCGCCTACATAACATCGCGTATCGACCCGACATACTCCAATTTGTAGCGAAGGTCATCGGTGCCGAGCCCGAATTATTCGCGGACCAAGCACTATTGAAGCCGGCCGGAGGAGGTCGGGAAAAGCCCTGGCACCAGGACAACGCCTACTTCGATATCCGCCCCGGCGCTCCCGTCGTCGGGCTGTGGATCGCACTTGACGCGACCGACACCGAAAACGGCTGCATGCACGTGATTCCCGGCTCGCATAAGAATGGTCCATTAGTGCACTTCAATCGACGGGACTTCCAGATTTGTGATACGGATATCCGCCGCGATTCCGTGATGGCAGTGCCGTTGCAGCCCGGTGGGTGCCTCGTCTTCGACGGGCTACTTCACCACGGCACGCCAACAAACCGCTCACCAAGGCGCAGATGGGCCCTGCAGCTGCACTACGCTCCGGCCGACGCAATCTGGCACACAAAGCAGGAGCGCGCCGAATATAAGGCGCGGCGGCTCGACACGTTCGGCGCGGACGGCAAGAACGTCACCTGTTGATCATCCGAGACATATTTTTTAGCCCGGCATAGGGCTGCTCGCGCCAAGGACGTGCCGCTGGTTAGGCTGTGGCGGGCAGCCGTCCCGGTTGCTGATGATGGTGATCGTGTGGGAGGCCGCGATGGCGAGCGTGCGGGACTTGCTGCGCGATCTGCCGGTGCTAAAAGGGAATGCGCCCTTGTTCGATATCGATGCGGCGCCGGATGATCCAGTCAAGCTATTTATTGAGTGGCTGTCTGGAGCGGTGCGTGCTGGTGTACGTGAGCCGCACGCGATGACGGTGTCGACGGTGGAGCCCGGCGGGTTTCCCGATGGTCGTGTGCTCATCTTGAAGGACGTTGATGCTGATGGCTGGCATTTCGCGATCAGCTCCGTGAGTCAGAAGGGTGCCGATCTTGCAGCGCGTCCCGTTGCGGCGTTGACGTTTTACTGGCCTGAGCTGGTACGGCAGATCCGGGTGCGGGGGCCGGTGGTTGCTGATCCGGCGCCAGTGAGTGCGGCTGATTTTCTGGCCCGGCCGGATGGTTCGAGGGCGATGGCGTTGACCCGGCGACAGAGCCAACCACTTGTCGACCCGGGCGAGCTGGACGAGGCGTTGGAGAAGTCGCGGCTGGAGTTGGAACGCAATCCGCAGCTGGTGCCGGATGAGTGGGTGTCGTACGCGGTGCGTGCTGCTCGGGTGGAGTTCTGGCAGGGAAGCAGCGACCGTCGCCACCAGCGGCTCCGCTACGAATCCACTGATGGTGGCTGGTCGCGAACGCAGCTGTGGCCGTGATTTGGTCCGGCGAACGTGCGCTGCAGGCTTGCAGTCGACGACACCGATCGACTGCGCCCGCGATATCGCGGCGCTGTTAGGGTCTGCTGATGTCTGAGGAGCTCTCCGCCGCCGAGACGGCGCTGCACAAGGAATGCGGAGGCGCGGTGGAATTCGGCGCCGCGACGAAACTCAGCAGCGGTGAGCGTTCGACCGTGTACCGGGTGCCGGTGATCGGAGCTGATGCGCCGACCGTGATTGTCAAGGCGTACCGCGACAATGTGCGCCAGTGGGAGAACGAGGCGGTGGCCTTCACCGTGGCGGCCGGGCTGCCGGGAGCTCCGCTCGGCCCGGAGCTACTCGCCGCCGACCGTACCCACCACCTTCTGGTAATCAGCGATCTGGGCGACCACCCGGCGTTGTCCGATGCCCTGCTCGGCACCGACCGGCGCGCCGCCGAGGCGGCCTTGGTCGACTGGGCCAGCGCCCTCGGCCGGTTCGCCGCACTGACCCGCGACGCGCGGTCGTTGGAGCAACGGACCCGCGAGAGCGGTGGTTACGGCCCGCCGGGCAAGACCATCGAATTCTATCTCCGCTGGGCCGGGGAAGAATCACTGTCCACATTGGCTGGACGACGGTTTGGCGTCACACCGCCGGCCGGATTGGAAGGCGAACTGGCGGCAATCGAGCGCCTGCTCGAACCCTCGGAGTACGACATCTTCAGTCCCGGCGACGCCTGCCCGGACAATAACCTGATCACTCCGGACGGCGTACGGTTCGTGGATTTCGAATTCTCCGGCGCCTATTCGCTATTTCTCGACGCGGCGTATGCGGCGACGCCGTTCCCGACGTGCTGGTGCGTGCTGGATATGTCGTACGACATGAGCCGGCGGACCGTCTCCGCGTATCGGACGCAGGTCGTTCAGGCATTCCCGGAACTCGCCGAGGATGAGCGCTGGCAGGACGGGCTGGCGCGCGCGTGTGCACTGTGGACGGTGATAAAGCTCCGCGGCCTGCTGCGGCACACCGGCCTGGGCGACCGCACCAGCGGCGCATGGGATCACGACGCCGTCCGCTTCCCCGGCCACATCGCTGAATGCCATTTCCGCATCACTCGGTTCCTGGAGATCGCCGGGACGTCGTTGCCGGCGATCACCGAATACCTGAGTCGCATCCGAGACCGCATTGTCAGCGAGTACGGCGACATTACGATGCCGCGCTATCCCGCATTCCGGAAATAGGTTCGGCTCGTTATGCAGGTGTGACTAGGTCCTCCAGGTAGCGCAATGCCGAACGGGTCAGGTCGAGCTCAATCTGGCAGCCGATCGGGAGTATCCGGTCGGGTCGGTGTCCACAAGGGACGTTCGTAACAACCGGGAAGTCGCCGCCGACGCAGCGGAGCACGAGTTCGTCCACATCGGAGTCGGGTGCGTCCTTGGCCGGCCAGTCAGCGGGTTCGCCGACCATGAGTGCGGCGATGCCGTCGAAAGCGCCGGTCAGCCGCAAATGCGTTAGTGCCGTGTCGACGTGTTCGAACGTCGCGGTCATCTCCTCGATGAGCATGATTGCCCCGGACACGTCGGGCATCCAGCGTGTCCCGGCCAGTGCGCCAAACGCCCGCAGATTGCCACCGACGACGGGCCCCGAGACGGGTCCGCCGGACGCGCGGTGAACGCGCCATCCCTGACCGACGACCTCTCGCCCGGCAACCGGTCCCGACACCATCGCCCAGAAACCGGAGGCGGTGACCTCGTCGATGGGCGGTTGGAAAAAGAAATATCCGCTTGTACCGTGCAGGCTGGCGAGCCCGGCTGCCCCGAGCAGTGCGTTGTTCAAGACCGTAGGGTCGCTGAATCCGGCGAACATCTTGGGATTTTCTCGAATAACCGAGTAATCCAGTAGGTCGACCAGGTGCGCAGCGCCGGTGCCTCCGGTCGCAGGCAGGACCAGCGCGACGTTCGGGTGCGAACATCTCCATCACGCCCGCGGCCCGCTGCCGGGCCGAGCCGGCCAGATATCCCGACCGCTCGGTGACACCGTCGGCCACCTTAACTCGGTGACCGCGCGTGGACAGGTAAGCGACGAGCCGGTTCAACTCCTCGGGAGTGACGGCGATGAGGTGGAGACGATCCCAACACAGCTTCCGGCTACGACAGCTGGGGGCTTTAGCAGATCCATAGCGGCAGCGAACCACGAGGATCCGACAATCACGCTACATCCTGGATGGTCCGCCGGTCCCTGGCGTCGCGGCAGATAGCCGATATCTGCCAGGCGGCCAGACCGGCCACGAGGTACGACGTCATCGGCGGATAGTTCCCGAACGGATGGAAGTACGGATTCATCTGCAGGGCGACCACGGTAAAGAGCGCGAGCACCACGGCCGAAGTTCGTCGAATCCGGGGCGGACCGGTGGCGGCGGCGATGATGAGCCAGGGCATCGGCCAGGTCAGGTAGTGCGACAGCACCACCTTGCTGCACAGCAGAAATGCCAGCAGCGCCACCAACGTATATTCCTCGAGCGAGGTGACCACGTCCCGAAATATCACAAGCAGGACGGCGTAAACCAGGAGCATGCCATAACCGATAAAGCTGGCATCCCGGTGATCCATGAAGCGCGGGAGAATTCCTTGCCAGGACAGGCCTTGGGGAATCTTCGAGGTGTTATAGAGCAGAACGTCGCGTATGTATGCGTGGGCATGGGTGAGGTACGGCAGCGACAAAAGGGTCAGCGTCAGCGCCAATGCGGCCAATACCCGGCGGCCACTTGATCGGGCCATTCCAGCCAGCACGAACCCGGGGAATGTCTTCATCGCTACCGCCAGAGCAAAGGCGAAGCAGGACGTCCATGGCCGCTTTGCTGGATTCCTCGTCCAGCGCAACGCAAGCAGCAGGAGGGCCAAAGCCAGTGTGTCGAATCGGCCGTAAAGGGCGCTGTTGTCGAGGACGACCGGATTGAGGAAATACAGGGCGGCCGCGATGGCAGCGACCGCGGCCGGCCGCCCCCGGTGTCGTACCTCGTCGGCGATGAGCCATGCCACCGCGATGTCGCCGGCCAGCATCGGCAGCTTGCCCAGCACCGTGAAAGACATGCCGGAGTTTTGCGAAATCCATTCTAAAGGGAGCTCTAGGAAAAGAAATAGAGGGAAATACGCGTACGGCCCAGCCGGGTAGTGCGGGTGGTGCTGGTAGACATTCACGCCGTGCAAGGTGGCGGCGCTGGCCTTTTCCCATACGACGAAATCCTGACCGTGACCGGCCGGAATGAGAACCATTCGTACGATCAAACCGACCGCAAAGACAATCGCTAAAGGAACCCAAGTGTTTCTGATCGCGACGCGCCATCGAGCGCCGGACGTAGGGAAATGTCCGGTCGGGAACGGATACAGGTTTCGCAACGGGCACTCTCAAAAGTAGAAGACCCACCCACGCTACTACGTTTCTGTAGTAATACGGCCGGCGGGTTCGAAACGCCGAAGGAGTGGTCGCTTTCTTGTCGTTCTGGTTGACTGGTGTTCTACTTAACCGACACAATCTCAATCGACGCGACGGCTAGCAGGGTGAGGTGGGTGGCGGGGTGATCGACTTCTACGTCGACCGGACGAGCAGTGTGCCGGCGTATGCCCAGCTGGTGCGACAGGTCCGGCAGGCACTGCGGATGGGGATTCTGCATCCGGGAGACCAGCTGCCGACGGTCCGGGCCGTCGTCACCTCCTGCGCGGTGAACCCGGCCACGGTGCTCAAGGCCTATCGGGAGTTGGAACTCTCCGGCCTGGTGGAGGCCCGGCAGGGTGCGGGGACTTTTGTCAGCGGATCGCTCGGCGACGCGGACCCGCATGTGATGGCCCGTCTGCGCAGCGGCCTGGCGCGCTGGCTCGACCAGGCGCGGAAGGCCGGTCTGGACGACGAGGACGTGCAGGCGGTGGTGACCTCTGTGATCGCCGAGGACGCCGTACGTCGTGAGGCGCGGAACCGTGCCGAGCAAGACCCGAGAACAGGGGAACAGGAAGGCGGTGTGGCATGAGCGGGGAGCGACCGGCCGTTGAGGCCGAAGCGTTGAGCAAGCGCTATCGAAATACCTGGGCGCTGCGTGAGTGCAGTTTCCAGCTGCCGGCCCACCGGGTGATCGCGCTGGTGGGCGCGAACGGCGCGGGCAAGTCGACGTTGATGAGCATCATCAGTGGTCTGCTCACAGCAACCGAAGGTTCGGTCCGGGCCGATGGCCGGGTGGCGATTCTGGCCCAGGACAAGCCTTTGTACCGGGACTTCAGCGTGTCCGACATGCTGGCCTTCGGCCGCCGTACGAACCGTGTATGGGATCAGCTGCGCGCGGTGTCCTGGCTGGAGCGGTTCGGCACTCCGATGGATCGGCGCTGTGGCCGGCTTTCCGGTGGGCAGCGGGCGCAGGTCGCCCTGGCCGTTGCGCTGGGCTCGCGGCCCGATCTGCTGTTGCTGGACGAGCCGCTGTCCAACCTCGACCCGGTAGCCCGGACCGAGGTGATGGGCGAGCTTCTGGCTGAGGTCGCCGAGACCGGTCTGACCGTGATGCTCTCCACCCACATCGTGGCCGAACTCGCCGGCGTGAGTGACCACCTGCTGTTGCTCCACGCCGGGCGACCGGTGCTGACCGGTGAGGTCGAGGAACTGTCGGCCGGTCATCTGCGGCTGGCCGGACCCCGAGCCGACCAGCCGCCCTGCCCGGGCACGGTTATTCAGGAACAGCACACCCAGCGGCAGTCCACCTTTATCGTTCGGCTGGCCGACGGAATCGAGCCAGCGCCGATCGTCGCGCCCGGCTGGAGCGCCCAGCCGCTTTCGCTCGAGGACATCGTCCTCACCTATTTGAAGACGTCCGCTCGGACGCAGCCCACGGCGGAGGAAGCCGCATGAGCACAATCGCACTCGCCGACAGCGACAGCGGCGCGGACGCGGATCGAAGGACGAAGTTCGCTGGTGGCGGCTTCGTCGGTCTGCTGTGGCTCACCTGGCGTCAGCACCGCTGGACGCTGGTCGGGGCGGTCGTCGTCGCGGCGGTCCTCACCGCCTGGATGGCCTATCTGGCCGCCGATATGACCTCGCTCTACCACCAGTGCCACAACAAATCCTGCCAGGAGGGCACCTCCCAGTACGCCGCGCTGAACGGCGCGTTCGGGCCGATCAAGGTTACGAGTTATCTGCTTGGAGCGGTCGAGTTCCTGCCATTGATCGGCGGACTTTTCCTGGGTATTCCGCTGCTGGCCCGCGAACACGAACAGCGCACCATCGTGCTCGCCTGGAGCCAGGACGTTTCCCCCGCCCGCTGGTTGTGGACCAAACTGGCGCTGCTGGGCGCCGTCGTGGCGGCGCTGACCGCAGTGGTGTCGGCCGAGGCCGATCATCTGGCGCACGTCAGGTCGACCGTCGACGACTCGAGCATGTTCAACGGGCTTGCCTTCCTCGTCTCGGGAATGGTGCCGCTGGCGTTGGGCGTGTCCTGGTTCGCCGTCGGCGTCGCGCTCGGGGCCGCGACGCGCCGCACTTTGCCGGCAGCAGCGGCGGCCCTGGCCGCGTTCATCGCACTGTTTGCGGTTGTCCAATGGCGCTACCCGTACTTCATGAAGCCGTTGCACCACTTCTCGACCATCCAGGTCGGGCCCCTCGTCAAGGCAGGAATGGGGCCGACGCGGATCAGCCACAACGCGCTGATCGTCGATCCTGGTGGCCGATTCGACATCGGCTCCCATGCGAACGGCATCTACGACGCCTCCGGGCACCCGATGTCCGCCACCGCCCTCAGCAAAATCTGCCCGATCGACTCCGCGCCAGATTTCCTCCCCTGCGCGGCCCAGCACCATCTGCAAACGATGTCGACGTACCAACCCGGCAGTCGAATCCCCGATTTCCACCTGATTTTGATCGGCGGCTACCTCGGCATCGGCGCGCTTGCCCTGCTCGCCGCCTGGCTGCTGGTACGCCGCACCAGCCTCTCCATCGGCTGAGCTGATCTGTGCTCCCGAATTCAGGCCCATCGAGCAGGTATTTGCGAGCCGCTACGACCAGATCCGCTGCGACGTGAGCTGCGTTGCCTCGATCGGTGGCAGACCATCGTCCAGGCCACGCAGCCGGTCGTAGATTTCGCGCATGGCGGCTTTATCCGGGAGGCCTTTCGTGCCGGCGGCGCGTTCAAGAACTGTCAGTGTGTTGGCGAGTCTGATTGCTCCCACTGGGTAACCGAGTGCATGGCGCCGCTGGAGTCGTCGGATCTCTGAGGTGGCTATACGAGCACCGGGTCCGTCGTCGATGAGCACGGTTACCTCGTGGCCCGCTTCGGCCGCGACGACTGCGTGGGCGATGACCATCGTCTCACCGAGGTCCTTCGGCTGCTTTAGCCGCTCATCCATCGGCAATCCATCGATCCGGGCCACGACCGCGGCGAGCTCTGGGGTCGCGTCGTCGGACAGGATTTCTATCCAATTTGGTGTCATTTTCCGCCAGGTCTTGGCGGCTGCGCGGAAGCGCGTCTCCTGTTGAGCCTTCCGAAGAACCTCGGCCTGCACGGTTTCCGGCGCGCTGAGCCGACCCAGGACGTTGATAAGGAGCCGCTCTCTGTTGATGGAAAGGAAGTTTAGGCCGGGGCCGGCGTCAATGATCGGCCGGTGATTCATCCGCCTTCTCGCTCTATTGTCGTGTCCTCGTCGTCTGGTGCATCGAGGTCATCATCCAGAGCAGTTGTGTCCGCGTGGACTTCCGGTAGTTCGCTGGCGTCAGCCCACGCGATAGGCCTTTCGGCTGGCCCAATACCCGCTTGACGCATTTCCGCAACGGCCCGTTCGACGGTGATTTGGCGCAGGGTGGCAATAGCCTGTGCCGGCAATACTCCTTCGGTGTAGCCGAGAATCGCGCGAGCAAGGAGCCGTTGCGGAGTTCTCCGCCTATTTGAGCCGGCTTGCAAAGCGCGGTATTGATCTATCCATCCGAACAAAGCCGCCAGCTGCGGCGTCTGATAGGTCGCCCATTCCTTGCGGACCCCAGCGTCGATGTAACCGGCCTGATGCAACGCGATCGCCGAGATTGCAGGTGAGGCCAGGAATCGCTGAACGACTGCCGACAGCGTCACCAGCCTCACAGCGTCTGTGTCGCCGAGAAACTCTCTCAGACCTGCAATTGGCACGAGAAGGTGCCGCGCAAACGACCGGCATCGAATTTCTACGGGTGTTTGCTCGCTCCAATTGCCCGCATCGCCGTGGACCCAGTCCTCGAATATCACATGACCTAGTTCATGAGCGAGCGTGCTGCGTTGGCGCATCGGGTGCTCGGTACGGGCAATGCCGATGAACACGGCATCGCGGTTCGGATCCCGCATCGCCATACCGTGCTCGTCGGGCCCCACATCGAGCACCGCCACATCGATCCCGGTCGCCTGCTCAATGATCGCCACCAAATCACCGAGCGGCTGCACCCCAAGGTGATGCTGCTTGCGAAACTCCTCTGCCGCGGCGCGGCCTTCGGCTTCGGCGTCCATCGGGCCGCTCGTCACGCCACGACGGGGATGGCCTGGTCGTCAAGGTACGCATCCATCTCAAGGAAGTGCAGCAGCGTCTCGCGCATGCGTTCCATGTCAGAGCCGTTTGTGGCGCGTGCCGCGCACTGCACTCGATCGGCAACCGCGCCCAGCCCGGTGAGTTGAGCGACGGTATGTCCGGTCGCCTGCGCGATCAGGACAATTTCCGGCATCTTCGCCGTCCGGTCGCCGGAGATGATCCGTGACAGCGTGGGCTGCGAGATTCCCGTCGCGTCCGCGAGTCCACGCTGACTGAGACCTGCAACTATGCGTGCGCGCTCGACCAGGACACCGACATTTGGCATTGCTACACCGCCCAGGCTGAATCAAGATCGCGATATCTGATTCAGTGTAGGTGTATGACGCATCGAACGCCACCGCTCCCGCTCAGCGACCTGGGTCGCGGGCACGTCGGCGCCGCCAGCGGGCCGCGGCCGTGCCCAAAAACCGTTCCCGGGTGAGTTGCGTAACGCAACCTGCTCGCCCGGTGACGTAGGACCTTTGTCGCCAGTTTGGTGCCGAACGTCTCTGCCGCAATCACCCAGGCTGAGCGACGGTGGGCTTGATGGGTTGGTTTCAGCCTTCAGGAGGCTCGCCATGATGTTCGGTTATGTCAACGACCACATGAGCGCGTGGGGCTGGTTCGGCATGTCGGTGGGCATGCTTGCGTTTTGGGCGTTGCTCATCGCGGTCATCGTGTTGGTAGTCCGTTGGGTGGGCGGATCCACTCACGCATCGACAAGCAGCCCGGAGCAGATTCTGGCCGATCGGTTCGCCCGCGGTGAGATCGACGAGGCCGAGTACCGCGACCGGTTGGCTGCGCTGCACCCCGCACCGCATCTTGAACGGCGGTAATTGGCAGGTTCAGAATCCGCTGGTGCCGTTGGGTGTGCCGAGGCCGGTCGGTCCGTCCCAGCCGGCTCCGGCGTGACACCACACCGACGGTGAGCAACTGCCGTTGACGCCGGTGGTCACGTCATTGAGCGAACTGGCGTGTGCCCAGGTGTAGGACGCGGGATTGCCGGAGGTGTTGCCCGACATCGCGTACACGCTGGCGACGATCGGCGAGGAGGCGCTGGTGCCACCGAACACGAGCCACCCGGAATAGCCTTGGTAATTGGTGGAGTCGTAGACCGCCACGCCGGTGTTCGGATCGGCGACGGCCGATACGTCGGCATTCGCTTTCCCGCTGCACTGCGTCGCCGAGGTCTGCCAGGACGGCTTCGGATTCAGCGTCGAACACCCGGAGCCGGCGCCGCTCCACGCCGATTCGGACCAGCCGCGGGAATTGCTCGCCTTGCTCAGCGACGTTCCACCCACCGCCACCACCGAGTCGAAGGAGGCCGGCGACTCAACACCGTAGCCCGCGTCGCCGGTGGAGGCGGTGATCGCGATGCCCGGGTGGTTGTACGCGGCAATCGCGGAGCTGTCAGAACCGCCGTAGCTGTTGCTGATTGCCGCGACGCCCGGCACGCTCGCGGCGTAATTCACCGCGGCGCCCAGATTGGAAAACGAAGCGTTGGAGGCTTCGACCAGCAGAATGTGGCAGCCCGGGCAGGTGGCCGAAACCATATCCAGGTCGAGCGAAATCTCCTCGGCCCAACCGCCGTTACGCCCCGGGTATTTGGTACCGCCGCTCTGATTGACTTTCTTGAAACATCCGTTCGCCGTGGTGCAGGCCGGCAGGCCGAATTGGCTCCGGTACACAGCCAGATCCGCTTCGGCGGTCGGATCGTCGTACGCATCCACGATCGCGACGGTCTTTCCGCTTCCGCTCGCACCACCGAGGTTGTACGCCGACTGGATATCCGCGGGACCATAACCAGACGGGGTGGCGTTGCGCACCGGCTTGTTGCTAGCCGAAACGGCCTCATGCCGGATTGCGGCACAACCCGCACTGCCCGCCGCCGGCGTACTGCAGACGTGCGCGTTGCGGTGGGTGACCGAAGGAGCCGCTCCCGCGGTCTGCGCCGCCACTGGGACCGCACCCAGTCCTATTGCGGCCAATGCCAGACCACCGATGAACAGACGTTTTCTCACGCGGCCCTCCCTCGCGATTAGCGCCCCCGCGTCTTCGGGAGGGTCGCCTGCCGCGGACATACTGGCCCGTCCGGACGACGTACACCACCCCGGCCGTTCACATTTCGGCCATATGGCCCTGGTCAATTCACCTGGACAGGTCATTTGTGGGCTACAACGCTGCTGCCGCAAGGGAAATATCGAAATAGTCGGGCCGCGAGTAACACCGCGGCGGCGTGCGACGCTCTGAGGGCTAGCGCCATTGGTGCGCCACGGAACTGCGACATGGAACGGATAACGAGGAGGATCGTGCGGCATCCGGCATGTACCAGACGTGCGCACCACCACGGCCTGCGCCGATGACGGAAGTGCATGGACGCCAGAGCCGACCTTCCGCGTTGACGGTAAATGCTGAGGCCGCGGATGTGGTGGAGCTCGCGCGCTCGGGCAGCAGCGACGCATTCGCGGTTCTCTACCGCGACACGCAGCCACGGCTGCTGCGGTACGCCGCAATCCTGGTCGGGCAGGACGCCGACGACGTGACCGCGGAGGCGTGGCTGCAGATCGCTCGCGATCTGCGTAATTTCTCCGGCGACCTGCGGGCATTCCGCGGCTGGGCGGCGACGGTGGTTCGTAACCGGGCGCTGGATATGAAACGCGCCGCGGTACGCCGACCCGCCGTACCGATGGACACGATGTACCTGGACCGGCCGGCCAATGACGACACCGCCGCCACGGCCGCGGAGTCGATTTCCACCGCCGCCGCGTTGGCGCTTATCGCGACACTTCCTCGCGATCAGGCCGAAGCCGTACTGCTGCGAACCGTGCTGGGACTCGATGCGAATGCCGCCGCGGCCGTATTGGGAAAACGCGCTGGGGCGGTACGTGTCGCGGCGCATCGCGGGCTGAAAGCATTGGGCCGCAAATTGGATGGCAGCACATTCGACCGATCGAAAAATGACGGGGTGGTGTAACGCGATGCGACGCAACGGCGCTCATACAGCGATGCGACACCAATCCCTACGCAGAAATGCCGCGCACCTCGAGCGAATTCTCGAGGGCCGGCCAACGGCGCCTGATCCGCTGAATGAAGTCGTGTCCGCGTTGCGGGCACCGGGCGCCCGGGGGGAAAGCGCGGGGCTGGATGCCGCATTGACGGCCTTTGCCGATCCGGCATCGGTCGTGCATTCCCCCACCACACAGCGGAGACCATCAATGCTCAAGAGTCTGGCCGGGAAAGTCCTTGCGGCGAAGGTGCTGGCGATCACCGCCTCAACCGCCGCCGTCGGCGGCGTGGCATACGCCGCCAGCACGGGCGATCTGCCAAGCCCGCTGCCACATTCCTCGCACGGCGCGGCGACCGCGCGCACCCACGTACCGACGGCTGTTCCCGCCGAGCCGTCGGCCACAGCGACAAAGTCCGCCGTGGCATCGAAGGGGGCCTCGGCGACCCACGGCGCCAGCCCGGCGCTCAAACATCCCTCGGCGAGCCCGTCGCCGTCGCTGGTCGGTCTGTGCCGCGCCTGGCTGGCCCGCCCCGACAACCCGGGTAAGGCCGACGAAAACCCAGCATTCACCTATCTCGTCAACGCCGCCGGCGGGAAAAGCTCGGTCACCTCGTGGTGCACGAAACTGCTGGCCAGCAAGGACAATCCGGCGCCGAGCAGTAAGCCGTCCACTCCTCCTGGTCAGACGGAGAAATCACACCACCCGACCGGTAAGCCGACGTCTCACCCGACCAGCAAGCCGACGTCCCATCCGACCGGCAAGCCGATGTCCCATCCGACCGGTAATCCGCCGACGGAGGGAAATCCCGGCTCGCACCACAATGGACACTGAGTGACGTAACCGCCTCAGTGTCCCGCTGAGCTCCGGGGCGTGCGGCTGGCGACCCCCACCACGCGCCCGCACGCCCCGGCTTCCAAACAGATTCGTAGTCGTAATACAAGTTTCGTTCGGTCCCTTTCGTTCGCTTCGGCCAGTCGATGCCAGCCACAGGACGGGACAGCACCTCGGTGGGCAGTCGCGAATTTTGTCTTCGCAGCTCCAGCCGAACTGTCCTAACAGGACATATCCGGGTTGGACCCAGTACTGTCAGCGCTTCGTGCCTCATTTACGTCACGGGCTAGTCGCTTGCCGCGACGGGATAGGTGCTGCAGGATTGAGCGCCGGATACGGTCCAGAGCGTCTTGCCTCCGCACCGCTACGTATCGACATTCGTTGTCACTACGACTAGCGTTTTTCGACAACCAATTCTGCGACTGTATCGACGCAGTCCTTGGAACCCTTGTTTTGGCCGTGCACGGGGGGAGCCATGACATTGTTTCCGCGACACACATACTGCCAAGCTCGTGCTCCGCCGCCGAGACCGGACAGGCTGTTGTCTCAAAGCACGGTATCGGGGGCCTTTTCATGAAGCGACTTCTCATCATACTTGGCGCACTCTGCGCGCCATTGGTATTGATATTGGCATTCGCGCTTCCGGCGCAGGCGCAAAGTCCACACTTCGTCAGCGCGAGCGCCACTCTGAGCGGACCCAACCTCAAGGTATCCTTCAAGGAAGCGGGCCTGGGCAACAATCAGCTCATCAATTACACGGCGAGCGCCAACGCCTCAGCGACCTACGTATGCGTCAACAAGGGCGGTGCGAACCCGTCTGCATCCAACAAGACCAGCGCGAGCGGTCCGGTGACCGCGTCCGGCACGTTCAGCTCCGGCAAGAACGGGCAGGTCACGGAAGCGCTGACCCTGACCCCGCCGCCACCGGGCAGCGGCTTCAGCTGCCCATCCGGTCAGTCCCTGCAGACTGCCGAGGTGAGCTACACCAGCGTATCGATCACCGACAACACCAACGGAATCACTGAGCCGATTCCGGGGACGTTCTCCACCGGGTGCCTGTTGCCCAACGTCCGCGGAGCCTGCACTTGATTCCGCCTCGAGGAAGCGGGCCGCATTAACCAGCCGGCTCCGTCCTGAGAATACCGATGGCCACTGTCCGAAACGGACAGTGGCCATCGGCCTGGCTGACTGCGGTTTATTCAGGTTGTGCCGTGGTGCTCCGGCGGCGCAGTCCGACCGAGAAAAGGCCGAAGCTGGCGATGATCAGCGCGCCGCCGACCCCCATGAGGATGAGGTTCGGGCCGCTGGACCCGGAACGACCGGTGTCACCGGTGAGCCCCGGACCAGGAGTGAAGGCGGTGCTGGTGGGCGACGCCGCGGCCATCGTGGTCGACGAGCTTGCCGTGGGTGTGGTGGATTCCGAAGGCGAATTCGAACCGGGTGGTGTGCTCGACTCCGGCGGCGTGGACGATTCCAGCGAGGTGGACGAAACCGCGGGCATGCTGGATTCCGGCGGGGTGCTGGACTCCGAAGGTGCACTCGACCCGGCAGGCATGCTGGATTCCGGCGGGGTGCTCGATTCCGCGGGCATGCTGGATTCCGGCGGGGTGCTCGACGCAGGAGGC
>JBEDUI010000165.1:0-45954 GCA_040414495.1 Mycobacteriales bacterium | reverse complement strand
CGCCCTGGTGTCACGTTCGCTGCAGTGGGTGTGGTCGGGCGGGAAGCCACTCCACTCTGCTGTCACGTTCGCTGCAGTTGGTGTGGTCTCGTGGGCGGCCGGACCGCCCTGGTGTCACGTTCGCGGCTGGAAGGGTCGGCTGACGGCTGCCTGGACCACCGTCCTGTCACGTTCGCTGCAGTTGGTGTGGTCTCGCGGGCGGCCGGACCGCCCTGGTGTCACGCTCGCGGCCGGAAGGGCCGGCTGACGACTGGTTCGACCGCCGTGGTGTCACGTTCGTCGCAGGTAGCGCTCCACAAGCGCGGTCAGCGTGATCGTGGCGCTGGCGATGCCCCCATGTCGCACCAGCTCGCGATCAGAAGCCGATTGGGACACACTGCATGCCGTGACAGATCCCCGGGGTAGCACCCCTGTGGTGTTGATCACCGGTCGGCTAGGCACAGTTGTTTGCGCGGATTTCACCGTAAGAAAATCGCGCCTGACACATGAACGTGTTGTCGTTTAGCAGCGCACGCGACCGTTATGACACGCCGTACCGGAAGGACACGCAATTTCCGTGCCTCAATGTGACTCGGATCCGGCCCTGCCATTGGTGATCGCGCACCGCGGTGATCCGTACCGACACCGGGAGAATACGGTGCCGGCCTTGCTCGCCGGCTGGGAGTTGGGCGCCGATCTCGTGGAGATCGACATTCGGCGGACCGCCGACGGTTACCCGGTGCTGTTGCACGACCCGACGTTGGAACGGCTGTGGGGCAGGGCTTCGGCGCTGTCGGACCTCACGTTGGCCGAGACCGAGGAGCTCGGCCTGCCCGCGTTCGACCCGGTGATGGCGATGGCCGTCGCGGCCGGACGGGGCTTCATGGTCGACCTGCCCGAGGCCGACGCGGCCGAGCTGGCGGGCGAGACGGTGGCCAAGCACGGCGGGTTCGAGCTGTCGGTGTTCGCTGGCGTCGTGGATGGACTGCTAGCGGTACGTCGGCGCTGGCCGCACGCGCGCATCGCATTGTCCTGGCCGCTCCCGCAACCGCCCGAGGAGTCGTTGCTGGACGAGCTGAAGCCGGAGTTCTTCAACCCTTGGTGGCCGCTGGTCGACGCCGACGTGGTGGCCCGGATGCACGATCGCGGCTGTGGCGTGTCGACCTGGACCGTGGACAGCCCGAGCAATATGGCACGGTTGATCGAGCTGGGCGTGGATGCGTTGATCTCGAACCGACCCGGGCTTGCGTTGAGCATCCGCCGCCAGCTGCGAGGGGTTTGAGATGGTGACTGAGCACGACGACTTTCTGTATTTCGCCGAAGAGCTGGGGCTCTGGGCGATCGACTACATCCGTACCCACCAAGCCACCGAGGTGTCCACAAAGGACGGTCCGGCTGATTTTGTGACCGCGTCCGATCGCGCGGTCGAGCGGCACATCCGGGAACAGGTCGAGCAGCATCATCCCGACCACGCCGTGATCGGCGAGGAGTACGGCGACGGTGGCCCGGCCCATGCGGCGCTGCGTTGGTTCGTCGACCCGATCGACGGCACGACCAACTACGCGCACGGGTTGCCGTGGTCGTCGTTCAGCCTGGGACTGGTCGATGCGGACGGTCCGGTAGTCGGGGTGGTCGCCGATCCCTACCGCGGTGAGCTGTTCAGCGCGATTCGTGGCGGTGGGGCTCGGTTGAACGGCATCGCGGCGCACTGTTCGACCGCGACCACGCTGGCTGGCAGCGTCGTGGCTACCGAATGGGCCGGGCACCGGATCTGGGACGGCATGATCTCGATGTTCGAGGCGCTGGCCAAGGCCGAGTGCACCAGCCGCATCATCGGCTCGTCGGCGCTTTCGGTCGCCACGGCGGCGGTCGGACGGGCCGACGGGTGCGTGCTCGGGGGCTACAACACCTGGGATGTAGTGGCCGGCGTGCTGATCGCACGCGAGGCCGGCGCGGCGGTGCTGGGGACGGACGGTGCGCAGCTGCCAGCGGTACCGAGTTCGGCCGACGGCGGTTTGCTCGTCGCCGCGCCGGGAATCGCGGACGAACTCTGGCGGGCCTGGCGCGGTAAGGCCTGAGGAATTCGCGCTAGCAAAACCAACCGAAACCCATCCCGTCGTCAAGAGCCGGGCGGGGAAAGCGCTTACCGGTGATCATGCAGAATTGGTCCGCGACCACGCCGCACGGGCACACCAATTCTGCATGATCAACTTGGCTTGCCGGGTGCCGTCTGCCGGGTGCCGGTGCCGGGTCTGCCGAGTGCGTGAGGTCTACGGCGCCGGGGTTTGCGGGGAATTCGACAGCGTCGACAAATCAACGTCGGGTGAGAATGATTCGTTTGGGTACGGGTCGAATTCGGTTCAGCCCTGATTAATGACCGGGCATTTGAATATTTTCAACCGGGGGACGTCGGTGTAGTCGTTCACAGTGAGGGGATGCACGTGAAACGCACACTCGGGGCCGTCGCCGCGATAGCGGTTGGCGCCACAACTTTCTTCGCCGCCGGCGGCATTTCGTCGGCCGCCGCGCCAAACGCCCCCACCGAGCAGGTCGTGCTGCATCGCGGCGGTCACGACGCAACGGTGAAATTCTCGACCTCGAAGGCCGGCGAGGTTGCCTTTGACGTCACGGCTTCCGCACCCGGTGTCGACTGGGCCGTCCGCGGCGACGAATCGTCGGTCGTATCAGTGTCGGCCGACGGGAATTACGAAACCGATATCGTGATTCCGTTCGCCCAGCCGATCACCCGGCATTTCATGCTTGGTCATCTTGACGCGGGTCAGCACACGTTGACCTTGCATTTCGCCGCCGACCGGTCCCCGGCGCAGGCCACGAAGGCTGTGCTGTCCGAGCTGCATTTCAGCACCTATACGGCGGGCAGCGGCGATTATCAGGCAGCGCGGTTCGCGCCGGTACTCTACGGTCGCAATCTCGAGCAGTTTGGCGGCGAATTCGACAACTCGTATTCGGATACGCCGCTGGTGGGCTGGCACGAATCGACTCCGGCCGCCACGACGGGCCACACCATTCAGACGTATTCGGTGGTGTGGAGCAACGAGGATGGTGGCACCGACACCGGCGCGTTGTTGTCGCGGTGGGGGCGTACGACCGATATCGAGTGGATCTATTCGGTCGAGCTGGACCAGAACGGTAACCGCGTCCCCGGCAGCGACACATTCCAGGCGCCGTCGCACACCACCACGACGTTCAGCGGCAAATACGAGGGTGACCATCCGATTCTGGACACCTGCACGTCGAATAACAACATCTGCGACACGGTGAACGACCCGATGCGATTCAACCTGTCGTATCAGCAGACCCGGCCGACTGACCAGCCGCGCGAATACATCATGGACACGAATCCCTGGACGTACCAGGTGACCAATGCCGAAATGCAGCGCGAGGGCAAGGTTGTCACGCCGTACGATCCGTCCACAAAGGACCCGGGTGACCAGCGGAACTACCTGTTCCTATCGTTCAAGAAAGACACCATTCCGCCGGGAAACAGTGGCACCAACTGGGTCGGTGCCGCGATCGAGGTGACGCTCAAAGGCAGCGACACCGTTTACCGATCGGATCACTCCGAGCCGGATCTGTCGATCCAGCGGGACGACCCGGCCGCGACGACGGTGAAGCTGCCGGCCGGTACGAGCGCCGCTGATATCGACAAGATCAGCGTTGTCCGGGTGGTAAATGGCACCGATCCCGGATATGCGGTGCACGTTACCGGGGTCGAACGGGCGTTTTTCCTGACCACGTCCTACCTGCCGGAGAAGTCGTTCCTCACCTGGAACGGCGGCATTACGTTGACCGCGGCGAACCCGTCGGCCGTGCTCTGGAGCGCCTCGTAATAGCCGACAAATAGCGTAACTAGGCCTTCTCGTCCGTGATCATGCGGAATTGGCCTCCGTACGGCGTGTCACGGACCATTTCCGCATGATCACCAACAAGGAGGCGCGCCCTTCGCCGAGCCGATACTGTAACCTCTCAATGGATATTTGGAGGTTAGAGGCGTGACGAACGACGCGATGCCCGGCGACGAAGCGTTCCTGTTGGATCTGCTCAACAGCACGCCGGTCGTGGACGGGGTCCAGCAGGACCTGCTGGAAACCGCGCGGACCAGTCGTGACTGGCTGCGGGCCCACAGCGGCAGCGGTTCGACCGCGGAGTGGGAGGCCACCCGAGCGGCCCGGGCCGTACTGCAGGACATCGTGCGCGGCGACGCCCCGGTCAGCCGGCTCGAGGCGCTGCTCGACGGGGTGACCCAACGCCCGTCGGTATCCGGCGACGGGATCGAGTGGACAATCGAGGTCGCGGCACCTCGCCGACTACCGGTGCGGGCCGTGTTGGTCTGGGACCACCTGCGCCGCACCAGCCCCGGGCGGCTCCGTCCCTGCGGCAACCCGGAATGCGCGCTGTTCCTGATCGACCACAGCAAACCGAATAAGGCGCGCTGGTGCTCGATGGCCGTGTGTGGCAACCGGATGAAAGCCCGCCGGCATTACGAACGCACCCGCAAGGTCGCCGCCGAGTAAGCCCACTAATGCCGAGTAAGCCCAGTAATACGGCTGTACGGAAGGGGTGACGCGATGGCCACGCTGCTGTCGGTCAACGTCGGTATGCCGAAGAACGTGGCCTGGGAGGGCCGCACCGTCTACACCGGCATCTGGAAAAGCCCGGTCGACGGGCCGCGCCTCGTACGCCGGCTCAACGTCGACGGAGACGGTCAGGGCGACCTCGCCGGGCACGGCGGTGAGCAACGCGCCGTGATGGTCTATCAGAAGGCAAGCTACGAGCATTGGGCTGAGCATTTCGGCCGTACCGACCTGGAATTCGGGAATTTCGGCGAGAACTTCACCGTCGACGGGCTCCCAGACGACGAGGTCTACATCGGCGACCGGTACCGGATTGGCGAGGCCGAGTTCGAGGTGACCCAGCCGCGGGTGACCTGCTTCCGGGTCGGCATGCGACTGGGTGAGCCGCAGATGCCGGCGCTGTTGGTGGGCCACCACCGCCCCGGCTTCTACCTGCGGGTGATCACCGAGGGCCATGTCCAGGCCGGCGAGGAGATCGTCCGTACCCGGGTCGGCCCGCACCAGCTGAGCGTCGCCGACATTGACGCGCTGCTCTACCTGCCCAATCGCAATCGAGCGCAGTTGCGCGCCGCGGTGGACATCCCGGCCCTGAGCCCCGGCTGGCAACAGTCGTTCCACGAGCTGCTGGAGTCGACCGACAAAGTCGCCCCGCCGGTCGGCGTCGAGCCCAGCTGGAACGGGTTCCGCCGCTTCCAGGTCGCGGACGTGGTGAACGAGAGCCCGTCGGTACGGTCGATCTACCTCGCCGCCGAGAACGGTGCCGCTCTGCCCAAGGCGACCGCCGGTCAGTACCTCACCGTGCGGGTGAGCGACGCCGGTGACCCGGCCCCGGTCCGCAGCTACTCGCTCTCCTCGGGCCCGGACGCCGATACGTACCGGATCAGCGTCAAACGCGAACCGTACGGCGTGGCCAGCTCCTGGCTGCACACTCACCTGCGCGCCGGGTCCGTAATCGAGGTGGCGGCGCCCCGGGGCGAATTCGTGCTCACCGAGGACACCGGCCCGATTCTGCTGATCTCCGCCGGAATCGGGATTACCCCGGTCCTGGCGATGCTGCACGAGCTGGCCGCCGCCCGGAGCACTCGCGAGATTTGGTGGATTCACGTCACCCGCAATGCCGCCCAGCAGGCGTTCGCGGCCGAAGCGGCCGATCTGCTACGTAAACTGCCCAACGCGCGCCAGTACGTCTTCTACACCGCGCCGGACTCGGACCTCAGCGACGGTGAATTCCAGGGCCGACCCACGGCGGCCGCGCTGGCCCGGCTGAACCTACCGGCCGACGCATGCGCGTACATCTGCGGCCCGGACGCCTTTATGACCGATATTCACGACGACCTGGTCAAGTTCGGCGTGGCACCCGAGCGCATTCACACCGAGCTGTTCGGCGCACGCGAGGCGATCAACCCCGGCGTCGTCGACGCGCACCGGATCCAACCGCACCAGCCGCCCGGCCCGCCCGGTACCGGACCGCAGATCACGTTCGCCCGCAGTGGCCTGACCACGCGCTGGTCCGAGCAGCACCGGACGATCCTGGAACTGGCCGACGCCTGCGAGGTACCGACCCGATGGTCCTGTCGTACCGGCGTCTGCCACACCTGCATCACGCAGCTGCTGTCGGGCCAGGTGAAGTACTCGCCGACGCCGCTGGAGCCGCCGGACGGGGAGTCGACGTTGATCTGCTGCGCCCGGCCGGAAAGCGACGTCGTGTTGGACCTCTAGGACGTGGGCAGCGTGCCCTCGGTGTTGGTGAGGCCGGCCCGCAGGATGGCAACGGTTCGCTCCCGCTGACCGGGTTGCGTCTCCAGTCGGTCGTGCGCCATACAGGCGCCGCCGGTCAGGACGCGCACGTCTTCGTACGAGATGTCGGGCCGGATCGCGCCGGCGTCCTGGGCCCGCTTGAGCAGCGCGCTGAACCCCTCGGTCAGCTGCGATCGCCATACGAGCTGCCGTTCCCGTACCTCCGGGTCGGACTCGGTGATGGCCTGCGCGATGGCCTTGTGTCCGGAGGCTTGGACCATCGTGTCGACGAAGTCGAAGAACGCCTCTCCGGGATCGTCGGCGTCGAGCAGGTAATGCGTACGTTCGATCAACGGTTCGAAGTGCGCCTGCACGATCGCCTCGAACAGTGCCTGCTTGGTCGGGAAGTGCCGGTAGACGGTGCCGATGCCCACACCCGCGGCGTGAGCGATGTCATCGATGGGAGCGCTGACGCCCTGCTTGGCGATCACCTGCTCCGCGGCTTCCAGCAAACGGGCACGATTGCGCCGGGCGTCCGCGCGAAGCGGGCGCCCAGCCGACGTCTCGGCCGTTTTCGTCTGCGTCATGACCGGAACCTTCACTCTGTCATCGTTACCTGTCAGCTGATGGTGGTGCTCAAGGCGACAGTGGTCAACAGGGCGCTTCCGGGGCACTTTTCCGATACGGGCCAGCGGGAGGTAGTTAGCGTGGCTTCCGGTCGCTGAGGAACGGATATTCCGAGCGCACCTTGCGCACCAGATCGGCGTCGATTTCGGCCACGAGCAGTTCGGGATCGGTGCCGGCTTCGGCCACAATGCCGCCCCACGGGTCGACGATGATCGAATGCCCGGCCAGCGGCACACCGTTGTCGATCCCGGCCGCGTTGCAGGCGACCAGCCAGGCCAGGTTCTCCACCGCCCGCGCCTGACACAGCGTCCGCCAGTGGTCGAGTCGGGACGCCGGCCAGGCCGAGGTGACGCAGAACAGCTCGGCCCCCTGGTCGAGCATCACGCGGAACAACTCGGGGAACCGCAGGTCGTAGCAGGTCGCCGCCCCCACTCGCAGCTCCTCGACCGGGATCACCGGCGCCTCGGTGCCGGGAACCAACAGCTGCGCCTCGCGGGATTCGTACCCGAACAGGTGGTTCTTGCGGTACAGCAGCGATACCTCGCCGGCCGGGTCGATCAGCACGCTGGTGTTGTGCAACTCCGACCCGGCACCACGTTCGATGAAGCTGCCGCCGTGCACCCAGCAGCCGTGCTCGCGGGCCAGGCCGACCGCGAACTCGACCGTCGGACCGTCCAGCGGCTCGGCCGAATCGGCGTAGTCGTCGAAATGAAAGAACCCGACCGGCCACAGCTCAGGCAGCACGATCAGGTCGGCATCGGCCAGCGTGCTGGCCAGCCCCATCGCCGCTGAACGCCGGGCCATCCCGTCGGCGAGATCCTGGCCGGATAGTTGCAGGCAGGCGATTCGCATGCAGCCATACTGCACGCCCGCCGGCATCAGCCGCGTAGGCCTTGGATGAACGTGATCGTGTCGCGCAGGACCTCGGCCGAATTGGTCTCGTTGAATACCTCGTGTCGGGCATCCCGGTAGATACGGGTCGTGAGTTTCTTCGGCGCCAACGTCTCGATGCCGACGGCGGTCTCGGCCAGCGGAACGAGTTCGTCGGCCTGACCGTGCAGCCACAGCGTCGGCAGGTCGCCCAGGCCCGGCCCGGTGTTGACCACCTGCAGCGTGCCGGCGATGGCGCGCAGCATCTGGAGCTTGAACGGGCCGTGGTAGACGAGCGGGTCGGCCGCGTACGCCGCGCCGACGGCCGGGTCGCGCGACAACGTGGCGCCATCGACGGGCTTGTCCGGAATCTCCGGCAACGCCAGCAGATCGGTCGCCACGCGCCATGTCCCGAGCACCGGACCGGAGAGCACCAGCCCGGCCAGCTCGTGGGCGTACCGCTGGGCGTACCGGGCGGCGATCAGCCCGCCCAACGAGTGTCCGATCAGGACGGTCGGCCGGTCCGGATTCCGTTCGGACAGCGCCATCGCGACGTGGTGCAGATCGTCGACGACGTGCTCGAAATCGGCGATGAGGGCCCGTTCGCCCTCGCTGGTGCCGTGTCCGATGTGGTCCGGCCCGGCCACCGCGGAGCCGCTCTCGACCAACGCCGCGGCGACATGTTCGTATCTGCCGATGTGCTCGCCATAGCCGTGGGCGAGAATCACCACCTGCGAGGGGAATTCCAACGGCCAGACCCGGTAGGAGATACGTCCCTCGCTGCCGTCGAATGCGGCGTATTCGGCCACGAGATGATCCTTTCCGGTCGATGCGTGCTTAGCGTAGGGGCGTCCGATTTTCAGGCGGCCGCGGCCTCGGGTATCTCAACGACAGGAGTTGATGGGAGTGGCGGTCGTGCTGGGACTGCTGGCCGCGCTCGCGTACGGCACCTCCGATTTCATCGGCGGGCGTACGACCCAGCGGTCCACTCCCTGGGCCGTCGTCGCGTGGGGCCAGGCGGTCGCGTTGATTGGTATCGCGATCGCGGTGCCGTTGGCGCCTGGGCACTTCACGTCGTCTGCGGCGTTGTGGGGCGTGCTGGCCGGTCTCGGTTCGGCGATCGGCTCGATCGCCCTGTATCGCGGGCTTTCCACGGCTCGGATGAACGTGGTCGCGCCGCTGTCCGGGGTGATGGCGGCGGCGGTGCCGGTGTTGGTCGGGCTCGCCACCGGTGAACGGCCGCGGCTGCTGGCGTTGATCGGGGTCGCGGTGGCGTTGGTCGCGATCGTGCTGGTGTCGTTAACACCGTCGTCGGATGGGGTCGAACGCAGCTCGGGCATCCCCGAAGGTCTGGTCGCTGGCGGCGCGTTTGGATTGCTATTCATCGGCCTGCAACGGCCGGGCTCGGACAGTGGTGCCTGGCCGTTGTTCTTGTGCGAGTCGGCCGCGGTGGCGTTGGTGGTCGCGGCGGCGTTGGTCGCCGGGCATTCGCTCCGCCCGCGGCCGCGGACGATGACCGGAACGGTGACATCGGGGGCGCTGGCGTTGGCCGCGACGCTGCTGTATTTGGTGTCCACCCGGCACGGTCTGCTGTCGATCGTCGCGGTGCTGGTCTCGCTGTATCCGGCCGTGACGGTTGTGCTGGCGGCTGTCGTACTGCATGAACGGAGTACGCGGCTCCAAGTTATGGGCATGCTCGGCGCGGCTGCGGCGGTTGCCCTGATCGCGATCGGATAGCTGACCGTTTTACGACGCGTACTAGCGCGCTGTCCGTTTCTTCTGCAAGATCGGGATCATGAGAACGCGGCGGATCCTCGGGTTTGTGCTGGTGGCGTGTTGCCTGAGCCTGCCGCTCGCGGCCCGGGCCGGCGCCGACGGCACCTCAGCTGGAGTGAAGCATTATTTCCCCGGCCAGTTCATCGCCAAGCTCTACACCGAAGCCCTCGGCCGGCTGCCCGACCAGCACGCCTGGACCAGCCTGCAATCCCGGTTCAACCAGAGCGGCTGCCAGCGCGCCACGCTGCGCGCCGTCGCCACCAGCATCTACACCTCGAGCGAATTCACCGCGCTGGGTTACGACAACCCCGGCAAGCTGCTGACCCTGTACCGCGGCGTGCTCAACCGCGAGCCGGACCAGGACGGGTTCGACAACTGGCTGACCCGGCTCGGGAAGGGCACCCGCTGGCCGACCGTCATCGGCGGCCTGCTCGCCGGCGATGAATTCAGCGACCTGGTGCCGAAGATCTGCTCCGGCGCCGCCGACTCGGCCGCCACCTCGTACGACCTCGGCACCACGCCGCCGCTGCGGGTCTTCACCACCGGGCCCGGGTTCACCGGCAGCGGGCGGGAACTGCAGATCCGGCTCAACGACACCCCGCCGGGCGGCACGGTCGCGCTGGCGCAGCGGGCGTTGATTCAGCTGACCGCACCGCTGGTGGTGCCGCCCGGGGTCACGCTCACCACGACCGGCAGTCCGGATACCGCGCATTACGCGAACATGGGTCGGCTGGTGCGGGCGAGTCCGTTCAACCGGGAAATGGTCACGCTGGCCGCTGGCGCCGCGATGCGTAACGTCTGGGTCGACGGGGAGCGCAATACTCCGGACAACTGGGCCGCCAGCCGGTCCAACCTCCGGCTGAACGGCGGGACCGGCACGGCGGCCAACGAGGACAAAATCTCCAACACGGCCGGACCGTCGAGCGTTTTCGTACTCGGCGATTTCGACCACTATCCGTGCAAGAACCTCGCGGTCACCAATAACCTGATCACCGCGTACTCAAGCAACAATTACGACCATGACACCTGGACCGACGGGATTTCGGTGACCTGCGGGCACACGAACGTCACCGGTAACCAGATCGTCGACACCTCCGACGTGGGCATCGTGCTGTACCGCGCGTCGGATACCGAACACCCGGTACCGCAGGCATCCCAGGTCCACCACAACGTGATTTTGTCGGCCGGGAATTCGATGTACGGCGGAATCGGGGCCGATCCGTTGTACGTGTCGTCCGGTCAGCACATACAGACGCACGATTTCACCGGCTCGGATATCAGCGGAAATACGATCTGGACGAGTCCCAATACGCATTTCGATATCGGCCTGGCTGCCGGGACGCGGCCGTGGTTCGGTCGTAATACGAATACCGGAATTGGCGCATCGTTTACCGGAAATACGACCGGCAGCGTCGGTGCCCGGGTCGAGACCGGGATCGCGGTGTCGGCGATGGACAAGGCGAAAGTGTCGGACAATGCGATGACCTGGCGCCATCCGACCGGAATAGGTCGGTGTCCCCGGGCCGATATCGCCGTGGAAAACGGCACCGCTAACGGTGAATTCGAGCCGCACCCGGATTACACGAACAATTTCGACGGCTGCATCGGCCATGTGCAGAAACCCAAGCCAACGCTCGGTTTGAACGCGTTGGGCCAGCCGTCGGTTTAGAGATAGTGGCGAGCGGTCGCCACCGCCTGGGCGGCGTAGCTGCCGCCGAAGAGCACGGTGTGCACGAGCAGCGGCTGCAGTTGGTGCAGGCCGACCCGATCGGCCCAGCCGTCGGCCAGCGGCCACACCTCCTGGTAGCCGGCCATGATTTCGGCCAGGTGCGGCGCTCCGAACAGCGCCAGCATCGCCAGGTCGTTCTCCCGGTGGCCGCCGTGCGCGGCCGGGTCGACCAGGAAGGCACGGTCAGACCAGACCACGTTGCCGCTCCACAGGTCGCCGTGAATCCGGGCCGGTAGCTCCTCGGGCCCGGCCAGCTCGGCGACCCGACCGTACAGCCGCTCGAACACGGCCACGTCGTCCGCGCTGAACGTCCCGGCGTCCCGGGCCTGCCGGACGTACGGCTCCAGCCGCCGCCGCACGTAGAAATCCGGCCACGAGCCGGACGGCGTGTTGTCCATCGGCAGCTCGCCGATATAGCCGGGCCAGCCGGCCCCGAACGAGGGCGCACCGGCCTGGTGCAGCACCGCCAGCCCGCGTCCCAGCTCGGCTGCGGCCGCCGCCGACGGCGTACCCGTATCGATCCAGGACAGCACCAGCACGTCATCCCCGACCCCGATGACCTCGGGCAACGGGACCGCCCCGGCGTGGGCGAGCCAGGCGAGCCCGCGGGCTTCGCTGCGGAAGAACTCCGGCGGCGGGTTCGGGTGCGATTTCGCGAAGACCGTACGACCGTCGGCGAGCACGACCCGCCAAGCCCGGCAGATGCTGCCGCCGGCGACCGGGGTCATCGACGCGACCGGCGCGCCGACCGCGGCACCCACCGCGTCGACCGTCATGGGTTGTATTGCAGCTGGCCGGCTACCTCGTCCAGGAGCCCGCGGCATCCGGCATCGACCATGTCCAGCACGCGCTCGAAGCCGTCGCTGCCGCCGTAGTACGGGTCGGGGATGTCCGGGTCGGGGCCGACGTTCGGGTCGTAGGACCGCAGCAGTCGCACCTTCGCCGCATCCTCGACGGTGTACGCCATCCGCTGCAGGTCCGCCTCGTGGCTGCGGTCGATCGCGACGACCAGGTCGAGCGCGGCGATGTCGTCGGCGTCGATCATCCGGGCCGTGTGGTGCGGCAGGTCGAGGTCGCGGGCGCGCAACGCCTGCCGGGCTCGCGGATCGATCGGCTGCCCGACGTGCCATGGCCCCACGCCGTAACTCTCAACGCTGATCTGCTCGCCCAGGCCGCGTTCGTCGACGAGGTGGCGCAGTACCGCCTCGGCGGTGGGCGAACGGCAGATGTTGCCCGAGCACACGAAAGCTACGCGGAAGGTCATGCCGCGATTCTCGGCCAGGGGACGATTCAGGGGTAAGACCAGGGTGTCTCCGGATGTGAGATGGCCCCATACCCGGCGAGACTCAGCCGCATGATCGAGACACGGACGACCGAAGAGCAGCGGCTCCGGGCGGCGTCGGTACGGCGACGTCGTCGGCGGCACCGGGAATTGATCCGCGCCGCATCGGTCGTCTGCTCGCTGGCGGCGATCCGCGACGCAGATGTCGGCCTGCATGGCGACGCCGTCAAGCTGTAACCCGCTGACGGGCGAGGCTGCTGTTGCTGTGAACGCTCGAACTGCAACCCGCAACCGTCTTTTTTGCGGTGAGCGTGATGTGAGGGTGGGTTGGTTGGTCGCGTGACGGCCGTTGGTGCAGTGAGCGTGAGGTGAGGGTTGGTTCGTCCGTCTCGCGATCGCCTGTCGTGCAGTGAGCGTGACGCCAGGGTGGGTTGGGTGATCGCGTGACGGCCTCTAGTGCAGCGAAGGTGACAACAGTGTGGTTGCTGCGGTCGTAGCCGCATTTTCTGCAGTGAGCGTGAGGTGAGGGTTGGTTGGCTGGTCCGGCGACGGCAGTGAGTGCAGTGAGCGTGGCGTGATGGTCGATTGGTTGGTCGCGTGACGGCCGTTGGTGCAGTGAGCGTGAGGTGAGGGTTGGTTCGTCCGTCTCGCGATCGCCTGTGGTGCAGTGAGCGTGACGCCAGGGCGGGTTGGGTGATCGCGTGACGGCCGTTGGTGCAGTGAGCGTGAGGTGAGGGTTGGTCGGTCCCCGCGAATGCAAATGCGGGCGCGGGAATTACCCCGCGCCCGCATCGATGTCAGCAGTTAAAAACGCTCAGCCCTGTTCGATCGCGGCCTTGCGAGTTTGCGCGGCCCGGATGCGTTCCAGATCGAACTTCTCGCCGCGGTCGAAGTCGTAAATCCCGTTCTGCTCCTGGTGTACGTCGGTCAGCTGCGTATAGCAGTAACCGAACATTTTCGGGTTATCCAACAATGCCGCGCACAGTCCTTCGAAACGCTGATAGAAGTCCTCAATGGACTTGGGCCGTTCGCCGTAACCCCAGGAATCCTCGCCCTCGGCGGCCTTCGGCTGCCACCAGATACCGCCGAATTCGCTGCAGAAATACGGCTGGCCGTTGTACGGAAGGGACCACGTCCGCTCGTTGTCGGGATTGGTGTACGGCTTGTCCTGCGCCAATGGCGCCATCGCGGCGGCGAATTTCTCGGGGTCCTGCTCGTAATTGTGCGAGTCGTAGATATCGGCCTCGGGCACCCGGTGGCTGTACCCGGACGCGTCGAGCACCGGCCGGCTGGTGTCAAAGGCCTTGGTGGCCAGGAACATCGCCCGGGTGACGTCGTCGAGCACGGTGATGTGATCGGTGATGTCCTGGTGCGTTTCGTTCAACGGGCACCAGCCGACGATCGACGGGTGCGAATAGTCGCGTTCCAGCGCCTCGAGCCATTCCTTGACGTACGACGCATTCGGCTGCTGGTAATCGGCGCGGGCCGGGCCGGCGAATTCGGCGACGTTGTCGCCCCAGTCGCCGAATTCGCCCCAGACCAGATAACCGAGCCGGTCGGCGTGATAAAGAAAGCGCTCCTCGAAAACCTTTTGATGCAACCGAGCGCCGTTGAATCCGGCCGCGATTGACAATTCGATATCCCGGATCAAGGCGGCGTCGCTGGGCGCGGTCATCACGCCGTCGGGGTAATAACCCTGGTCGAGCACCAGCCGCTGGAATACGTTTTCGCCGTTGATCTTCACCGCGACGCCGTCGATGGAGACCGACCGCAGCCCGGCGTACGAAGCCACCGTGTCGACCACGGTGCCGGTTGCATCGAGCAACTCGACGCGCAGGTCGTACAGATGCGGGTCGGCCGGTGACCACAACCGCTGCCGCTCGGCCGGCACCGGCAGCACCAGCCGCGGCGCCAGGTCCAGGTCGGCCCGCACCGTGGCGGTCGCGACCTCACCAGACGCGTCGGACAGCACCGCGCGGACTTGGCAACCGGTCTGGTTGGCCGAAATCGGCTGTTCCACGTGAAACATCCCGCCGGCCACATCGGGCGTAATCCGGGTGCGGCGCAGGTGCAGGTCGGGCACCGGCTCGGCCCACACGGTCTGCCAGATGCCGGTGGTCCGGGTGTACAGGCACGCGTAGTTGGCGTACAGCCGGGACTGCTTGCCCCGGGCTTGCGGCGCCATCTCCGAATCGCGGGCCCGGACCACGACGGTCAGGGTGCCGGTGCGCTGACCGAGGTCGCAGGTGAACGGGGTGAAGCCGCCGCGGTGCCGGCCGACCTCCTCGCCGTCAACCCACACTGTGGCGTCGTAGTCGACCGCGCCGAAGTGCAGCAACACCCGCTGGCCGGCCCAGGCGGCCGGGACCTCGAACTCCCGCCGGTACCAGACGGCGCGCAGGAAATCGACGTCTTCGACGCCGGACAGCGCGGACTCCGGACAGAACGGGACCAGGATCTCGCCGCTCAGTGGACGGTCGACCAGCCCGCGCTCCAGGCCGCTGTCGGCGCGGTCGATCTCGAATTGCCAGGTGCCGTTCAAACACAGCCAGTCGTCACGGCGGAACTGCGGGCGCGGATATTCGGCGCGGGGCAGCTGATCGGGCAAGGGTGTCTCCTCGGTTCAGGGCGAAGGTTCAGGGGCGAAGGTTCAGGTTCAAACGGAGGTTCAGGTTCAAGCAGAGGTTCAGGGTTCCGGGGTTACATCGTTGTAAAGGGTACGGACGGATGCTTGGCCAGGACAGTAGCCGGCTTGATCAACCAAGACGCCCGGTCCGCGCGACATCCGACGTGACCGAACCCGGCGCGCCGGAGCAGCCGTTGGAACGAAGGCGGCATATACGGTCGGACCACGCATCTATAGGGTTGCCGGGCAGGGGAGCCGGAGCGCGGGTCGCGCCGTCTACAGACCTGTTCACAACGAGTCATACCGGGCGATCCGGCGCGATCAGTGAGGAGAGCGGCATGCGTACGTTGGCTGTCGACTTCGGCACGTCCAACACCGTCGCCGCGCTTTCCTACGACGACGGCGCCGCACGGCTGGTCACGATCGACGGCAGTCCGCTCGTACCGTCCTCGGTCTTCCTCACCGATGATGGGGCGCTGGCGGTCGGTCGCGACGCCGACCGGCAGGCCCGGATCGACCCGAGTCGGTACGAGCCCAACCCCAAACGCCGGATCGACGACGGCGAAGTCCTGCTCGGGACGTCCGTTGTGCCGGTCACCCGGATGATTGCGGCGGTGCTCGGCCGGGTCGCCTCCGAGGTACGCCGGCAGCTGGGCAGTCCGCCGGATCAGGTCCGGCTGACCCATCCCGCGCGCTGGGGCCAGGTGCGGACCCGGACCCTGGTCGCCGCCGCCCGCGAGGCCGGGCTGCTGCTGGAGGGCACCGAGCCGGTCCTCATCCCCGAGCCGGTCGCCGCGGCGACCCACTTCGCCACCCAGTCCGGGGCCGGGCTGCCGCAGAACGGCGAGCTGGCCGTCTACGACCTGGGCGGCGGCACCTTCGACGTGGCCGTCGTACAACGCACCGAAAATGGCTACCGGGTCGTGGCCGAGGCCGGTCTGCCCGACCTCGGCGGCCTGGATTTCGACCACGCGATCATCGAGCACATCGGCTCCACCCACGCGGCGGCCGAGGATCCGCAGACCTGGGCCCGGTTGCTCGCGCCCAGCGACGCCGCCAGCCGCCGACTGCAGCGCACGCTGATGACCGATGTACGGGACGGCAAGGAGGCGCTGTCCCGGTACGCGCACACCGACATCGCGTTGCCGCCGCCGTTCACCGACGTACACCTCACCCGGACCGAGTTCGAGGAACTGATCCGGCCCAACCTCGCCCGTAGCATCGACCTGCTGCGGCAGACCATCGCCAACGCCGGAATGGAGGCGTCCCGGCTGGCCGGGATCTACCTGGTCGGCGGCTCATCCCGGGTACCGCTGGTGGCCCGGCTGATCCAGGAAGGTCTCGGGGTCACCCCGACCACGTTGGACCAGCCCGAGACGTCGGTGGCGACCGGCGCGCTCGCGCTGCGGGTGGGTCGCCCCGCGCCGGCCAACCCGACGCCTGCCCCGCCGCCTGTGCCGGCACAGCCACCAACCGGTTACCGCAGCGGGCCGACGGTCGCGATCGCGCCGAGCCAGCAGGTCGCTCCGCCGAGGCGCGATACCGGACCGCGGCCGCAGATCACGTTGGGTCCGCCGGCGTTGGCGCACGAGCTGACTCCGCCGCCCGGACCGCCGCCGAACAACCGCCGCAAGCGGACTCGCCGGCTGCTGCTGGCCGCGGGCGCGGTGGTGGTCGTCGCGTTGGCGGTCGCGCTGCCGTTGCTGCTGACGCACCACAACAGCAACAAACCGCAAAATCAGGCCAGCCCGCCCGACACCAGCTCGCCGGTGCCGAATGGCACCTGCAGCAGCAATGTCGGCTCGTGCATCCCGGATTCCACGCTGCGCTCGTACATCAGCCCGACGTACAGCCTGATCTCCTCCTGCGACCCGAATACGGCGTTGGGCGCCAGCCTGCCGGCCGGCACCGGGGTCGCGGTCGTGACGTGTACGTACAAGAACGGCACGCAGGTGGCGTTCGGCAAGGTCGGCAGCAACGACGAGCTGCAGATCTACCGCACCCTGTTCGGGCAGGGCATGTCGAGCCTGTCCGGCCTGAAAGTGGGCAAGACCGGCACCTGGGAGCACGGCACCAAGATCACCTTCAACGGCGATCCGAAGGGCTCCGGGCTGTACTGGGACAACAACGGCTCGAACGTATTCGCCATGAGCGTCAACGAGAAGATGAGCCTGTCCAGCCTGCAGTCCTGGTGGAAACAGCACTTCGATCGGTAAGTCGGGCGGGTCTCTGGCGCGGGTTTTGAGCGATGCGCCTAGGGTCGGCGGCCCTCGCGCAGCCGGGAGTACGCGACCACGGCCTCGCTGGTCGATGCGGTGCCGAGTGTCTTGCGGGCCGCGGCGATACGCCGGTTCGCCGTCCGCAGCGAGACGTAGAGCGACGCGGCAGCCGAGGCGATCGAGGCCCCGGAGGCGAGCAGATCCAGCAGGTCGCACTGCTCCTTGGTCAACCCGATGTCCGGCTGCTCGTCGTGTACCTCCGGCGCGGGCGCGGCGACCCGGCCCAGGTCGGCCAGAAAGCCGGCGGCCCAAGGCGCGCCGCGGTCGATGAACGCGATCAGGCCGGCGCCGCGTACCGCCAACAGCAGCGCGGCGGCCGCCTCCTCGGCAGTGCTGATATTCGCCACCGCGAGGTGTTTGGCGTTTGCCAGATCCCAGGGTTGTTCCGGTACGGCCAGGCCGCGGTGCGGTTGCCAACCGGCCCCGGTCGCCTTACGTAGCGCCGGGGTCGGGTCGCCGTCAGGCGGCAGCACGATCAGCGGCGCGCTCATCGGGCGGCCAGTTCGCCGGCCCGTACGGCCGCCTCGGTACGGGTCTTCGCCCCCAACTTGCCCATGGCCGACCGGACGTAGGTCTCGACCGTATTCGTGGTCAGGCCGAGCCGATCGGCGATCCGGCGACTGGACTGGCCGTCCGCAACCAATGCCATCACCTCGTACTCCCGCGCGGAGAGGGCGGTTTCGCCGGCCCGGGTCGGTCGGCGGTTGACCCCGTGCCGGCGCAGCGCCCGGCGGGCCCGGCCGAGCAGAACCGCCAGCCCGGCCTCATCGGCCAGCGTCTCGGCCCGTAGCAACGCTTCGACCGCGCCGGCATCCCCGGCCGGCGCTTCGGCCGCACCGAGCAGCGCCCGTATCTGTTCGCGCAGCATCACGCCGTCCCAGGCCGCCGCGGCCCCGGTGAAATCGCCGTCCCGGACCGCCCGCAGCGCCCGCGCCGCCGGCTCGGGCAGCGCGGTCTCGACCGGCTTACCGCCGGACCACCAGCAGGTGATCGCGGCCAGGGTTGCGGCCAGATCGGGCGGGTCGTGCAGCAAAGTCGTGGCGACCGCTTCGGCGCCGGCCGGATCGGCGTCCAGCCAGGCCAGTTCGGCCTCGACCCAGCCGGTGAGCCGGTCGGCGACGGTCAACCCGGCCCGGGCCGCGGCCAGTGCACCACCGTCACCGCGGGCCAGGCCGATCGTCGCGGTCAGCAGCCGGGCCGCCGGCGCCGGCAGGCTGTGGTCGGTCAGCCGGGAGCCGCGGGCCACCACCTCTTCGGTCGCGCCGTCGTGGTGCAGCCGGGACCACAGCAGCTCGGCGGTGAAGTTCAGTTCCCAGCTGTACGCCGCGTCGCGGGCGGCCCGTTCGGTCAGTTCGGCGGCGAGCGTCCCGGCTTCTTCCGTACGCAAGTGCTCGCGCAGTCCGGCGACGAGGGTGGCTCCGGCCGCGAGCGCCGTGGCCCGGTCGGGGTCGGTCGTGGCCTGCCGCAGCGGCTGGTCCCAGTCGGCCCGGCCGGCCCGCCGCATCGCCTCGCCGTATGCCGCCAGCAATGCAGACGTTGGTGCCTCGGTCAGCGCCTGTTCGGCCAGTACGCAGGCGGCCGTCGGGTCGAGGGCGGTCTCGGCCTGAACGCTGGCGACGGCGTGGTCGGCCCGCTCCTGCGCGGTTCGCGGCCGAACGGTACGGAGCAGGTCCCGGGCCGCGGCCGGGTCGGCCTGCTGAATCGCGACGCCGGCCCGCAGGATCGCGGCTTCGGCGGCCATGCCTTCCAGCAGGGCCGCCGCGGCATCGGTACGGCCGGCGTCCAGGGCGGCCCGGGCCGCGGCCAGCCGCCGGGCATCGGTCGGTTCCTGCGCTGCGGCCAGGGTCAGGTAGTCGGCGCGGGCATCGAGCGAGGTGGCCCGCTGCGCGGCCTCGGTCGCCCGGATCGCGGCACTGGCGGCCTCGCCCGCCGCGGCCAGGTGCCGGGCGGCCTCGCCATCATCAGCCACCAACTCGGCCAGCCGGCGGTGCATGGCCGCCCGTTGCTCCGGCGGCAGCACACCGGCCGCGACCTCGGCCACCACGCGCTCCCGCGGTGCCAGGATCCCGCCGCCCAGGTCGGCGAGCAGACCGCGTTCGAGTAGCCCTGCCGCGCCGCGCCCGAGCAGCGCGGAGGCGGTCGGCCGGGCGAGCAGGCCGAGCGCAGCGAGCGCGGTCCGTTCGTCCTGCGGCAGTTCGGCGACGAGGGCAGCGATGCTGGGTGGCGGGTTCGCGGAGTCGGAGCCGGTCCGAGCCAGTGCGGTCAGTACGGCTGGATTGCCGTCGCCGACCGCGACGAGGCTGGTGACGGTGTGGTCGGGCAACGTCGGGGCGACGTCACGAACCAACGCGGCGGCCTCGGCATCGCCCAGCGGTGCGAGGTCGAGCCAGAGCCGGCTCGCCGCGCGTAGCCGCTGCATCGCCGGGCCGGCCAGGGGCGCGGGTATCCGGACTGCGGCCAGCACCGGAAGGTACGTCGCCAGCTCGGCGAGCAGGTCCAAGGTGGCGTGGTCGGCCCACTGCAGGTCGTCCAGGAGCAGCACGCCGCCACCGAGTCGGGCGCGTACCGCTTCAACCGCCAGCGGCCGGTCGTCCGGTGGCAGCGGGGCGCGGATTGCCCGGGACAGCGGAAGATACGGAACGTGCCGCAACGTCACCAGCCCGCCGCCGGCGTACAGCGGACGACCACACCGGTGCGCCGCCGCGTACCCGACCGTGCTGCGCCCGATGCCGGGGCCACCGGCGACCACAACCAGGCCGGGCTCGCTCAGCGCGGCGGCGGCGGACGCCACCTCGGCGTCGCGACCGACGAGCACGCGGCCCCTCCTTGCTCCGGCGATGTCCAGGCTCCGGCGATGTCTGACCAAGGGCGACGTGTCGGTGAATGGCATACGACACAGCGCGGCCTGTGCCGACTCTAGAACATCTCGGGCCTACCGCGCCCGGGCCGCGCTGAGCCTGCCCGATCGGGCAACTGCTCACGCCTCGGGCAGGTCCAGCGAACGGGACCGGCTGCGGGCGACCGAGCCGATGGCGGCGATCGCCGGTTCGACCGGCAGCGCCGGCACCTGCTGTCCGTCCCGCCGCCGCAGCGCCACTTCGCCGGCCCCCACCTCCCGTTCGCCGAGCACCGCGACGTACGGCACCCGCCGCTCCCGCGCGCGCCGTACCCGCAGCCCGAGGGTGTTGTCGCTAGCGTCGGTCTCGGCCCGCAGCCCGGCCGACCGGAACCGCCCGGCTAGCTCCGCCGCCGCGTCGTGTTGGGCCGGCCCGACCGGCAGGATCAGGACCTGCAGCGGCGCCAACCACACCGGGAACGCGCCGGCGTACAGCTCGATCAGGTGCGCCACGAGCCGTTCCATCGCCGAGAGCACGCCGCAGTGGATCATCACCGGCACCACCCGATCGCCGTTCGGGTCGATATAGCCAAGGTCGAACCGCTGAGGCTGAATAAAGTCCAGCTGTACGGTCGAGAGGGTCTTCTCGCGGCCGGCCGGGTCGACGACCTGCACGTCGATCTTCGGTCCGTACACGGCCGCCTCGTCGAGCGCCCTCTCGTACCGAATTCCGAGTTCGTCCAGGGCCTTGGCCAGCCGTTCCTCGGCCCGCTGCCATACGTCGGAATCGCCGAGGTACTGGCCTTTCGGTCCGCTGAGGGACAGGCGCAGGTACGCCACTTCGATACCGAGCACGTCGTAGGCGATCCGGATCTGGGCCAGGGCTTCGGCCACCTCGTCGCCGATCTGGTCCTCGGTGCAGAAGATATGGGTGTCGTCGAGGTTGATCTGGCGCACCCGGGCCAATCCGCCCAGCACACCGGACAATTCGCTGCGGAACATGCTGCCGAGTTCGGTGAGCCGGATCGGCAGGTCCCGGTAGCTGTGCTGCTGCGCGGCATAGATCAGGGCATGGTGCGGGCAATTCGCCGGGCGCAGCACGAATTCTTCGCCGCCCACCAGCATCGGCGGAAACATGTCGTCGGAGAATTTGGCCCAATGCCCGGATCTCTCGAACAGCTCGCGTTTTGCGAGCACGGGGCTATACACCTGTTGGCAGCCCCAATCGGCTGCCCGCTCGGCGATATAACGTTCGAGTTCGGCCCGGATTACGCCGCCATCGGGCAGCCACAGCGGCAATCCGGCGCCAACGAGTTCATGGGTGTCGAAAAGGCGTAATTCGCGCCCGAGCTTGCGATGGTCGATGAGCGCGTCGCTCATGGGTTTGTCCTCTCGTCGGACGGGCCCGACCCGGGACTCGTGCAGACACGAAAAAGCCCCGGGGATCGAGCCCGGGGCTTGTCGGTGTCCTGTCAGGTCACGCCGAACCACGCCGGGTCGATCCCGGCGTCGTCGTCACGACTGAGCGTTGCATGGCCGCGAGGATAGCGGATTCGGCGCGCGCGTGCAGCATCGTTGCGGCGCGTGGCATGATGGGTTCATGCACACGACCCGAATGATGCGCCCCAACCCGGGGCCAGCTCGCGTGCGCTGATTTACTTCGACTACGAGGCCCCGTCGTGACGGGGCCTTTGTTGTGTGCAACCCCGTCCCGATCGAGGCCGGATGGGACTGTCCACAATGACCAACACCAATCGGTACGTCACCACCGCAATCCCGTACGTCAACGCCGAACCGCACCTGGGGTTCGCGTTGGAGATCGTCGAGGCCGACGTACTGGCGCGACACGGGCGGCTGCGCGGCCGGCCGGTCCGATTCCTTACTGGGACTGACGACAACGCCTTCAAGAATGTGACCGCGGCCGCCGCGGCGGCTGTCGACGTACGGGAATTCGTCGCTGTGAATGCCGACCGATTCGCTTCTCTGCGCGAACCGTTGGATCTGTCGTACGACGATTTCATCCGGACCAGTTCCGATCCGCGCCATGCCCCAGGTGTGACCCGGCTGTGGCGGCAATGCGCGGCTAACGGCGATTTCTATCAACGACAATACGAAGGCCTGTACTGCTCCGGCTGCGAGCAGTTCTACGCCCCCGAAGAGTTGATCGACGGGCGATGTCCTGAGCATGGGACGGTGCCGGAGGTGGTCCAGGAGAGCAATTGGTTCTTCCGGCTGACCCGATATCAGGACCGCATTATCGAGCTGATCGAGTCCGGCACGGTGGACGTAACGCCGGTGCAGCGGCGGAATGAGGTGCTGGCATTTCTGCGGACGGGCTTGGCGGACATCAGCGTTTCCCGGCCGGCGGCGCGGTCGAATGGTTGGGGAATTCCGGTGCCTGACGATCCCAGCCAGGTCATTTACGTCTGGTGGGAAGCATTGGGAAATTACGTTACGGCGCTGGGTTTCGGCACGGATGATGAGGCGTACCAGGACTGGTGGGTGAATTCGGCGGATCGTACTCATCTCATCGGAAAGGGCGTAATACGTTTTCACGCCGTTTATTGGCTGGCCCAGTTGCTGTCGGCCGGCGAACCGTTGCCGACCAGGATCGTGGTGCACGACTACCTGACGTTGAACGGATCGAAGATCAGCAAGAGCGCGCGCAATACCGTTGATCCGGCGGAATTGTCGGCCGACGTCGGGTCGGATGCGCTGCGCTGGTGGCTGTTGCGCGATGTGGCCCGGGTCGGCGAGACCGACTTCACGCTGGCCCGACTGGTCGAACGGGTCAACGCCGATCTCGCCAATGGGCTGGGAAATCTGGTTAACCGGAGCCTGAGCGTGGTGCATAAATACCGGGGTGGTGTGGTTCCTATCGTTTCGGTGAGCGGTCCGTTTGCCGACGCCGCCGGTGAGTTGCCTGACAAAATCGACCGGGCGCTGGCCGACGGGGATTTCCGGGCCGCGACCGCGGCGGTGGGAACGGTCGTCGAGGAGGGCAACCGGCTCATCGAGGCGCGGCGACCCTGGGAGCTGTACCGGGCCGAGCGGGCGGGGGATTCGGCCGCGGGCGAGCAGTTGGATGCGTTGTTGGCGCAGTTGGTGGACGGAGTTCGGGTGCTGGCGCGGGAGGCCGGTCCGTTCGTACCGGCGTTAGCCGGCCGGTTGCGGGATCAGCTCGGTGCCGGAGACCGGGTAGGCGCGCCGGCTCCGGCGTTCCCGCGACTCGAGCCGGTGTAGGTATGACCCTGCCGTGAACGTGACGACCGCTGACGGTTTTGCAGCGAACGGGATGACCGCTGACGGCGCCCTATTTGCAGCGAGCGTCGTTGTAGGGCGGCGGAGGTGGCTGCCGATTGACCCTGATTGCAGCGAATGTGACAGCAGGGTGGCGGAGGTGGCTGCCGCGTGACCGCAGTTGCAGCGAGCGGGGCTGTAGGGCGGCGGAGGTGGCTGCCGCGTGACCGCAGTTGCAGCGAGCGTGACTTGAGGGTGGCTTTCGGCCGGAGAATTCGCGCTGGTGTCACGCTCGCTGCGGTGAGGGTCCGCGGTGCGGGCAGCGATTCGCGCTGGTGTCACGTTCGCTGCGGTGAGGGTCCGCGGTGCGGGCAGCGATTACGTTCGGTGCAAATTTCTGGTCGCGTGTGCGGGACGGTTTGCGTGGACCGGCGCGCGACCATGGGGCCTGCCGATTGAGCGCAGCTGCCGCGACCGTGACAGCGGGACGGCGGATATGGCTGCGGATTGACCCTCATTGCAGCGACTGTGACAGCAGGGCGCCGGATGTGGCTGCCGTCTGAGCGCAGCTGCAGCGAACGTGACAGCAGGGCGCCGGAGGTAGCTGCCGCCTGACCCCCGTTGCAGCGAGCGTGACTTGAGGGTGGCTTTTGGCTGGAGAATTCGCGCTGGTGTCACGGTCGCTGCGGTGAGGGCCGGCGGGTGCGGGGAGGGGGCGATCCGTGGTTGCAGCAGGTTCGCTGCAGTGAGGGTTGGCGGTGCGGACAGCGATTCGCGCTGGTGTCACGCTCGCGGCAGGCGGTGCGGGGAGCCGTAGCTGCGATCAGGTGCGCGCAGCGGTCCACGTTCGCTGCGGCGACGTGGGGTCCGGCGGGCGCAGCGGTCCAGGCCGAAATGAGGTGCGGAACGATCTAATCGACGAATCGGAACACGAGCCGGTCGTGCACCGGTTCGTAGCCAATCCGCCGGTAGAGCGCATTCGACGTCGGGTTGGTCAGGTCGGTGAACAACACGACCTCGCCCGCGCCCGCATCCAGCGCGCTCTGCGTGGCGGCGACGGTGGCGGCGGCCGCGTACCCGCGCCGGCGGAACCGCGGTGGCGTATACACCGGGGCGATCCGGATCATGCCGGCCGCCATCCGGGACCGGCCGACCAGGGACACCGGTTCGCCGTCGTCCCACAGCGTCCAGCCGCCGAAGCTCAACCGGTCCTCCGCCGCCCGCCGCGTATCGGCGCTCGGCTCGGCCGCTTCCCGGTTGAACGCGCCGACCCACGCAGCCAGCAGGTCAAGGTCGGCGTCGGTCGCGGGCCGCGCCTTGCCGGTCGGCAGCGGCTCGGGCGGACGCAGCGTGCCGAGCCGGAAAAGCCGCGTCGCACCGCCGAGCTCGGCCCGGCCACCGCTGGCCGTCCACACCGCCGCGACCTGTCCGGCCAACGCGGCCGGCCCGTTGACCCCGGCGACCGCCCGGCCGGTGGTACGCAGTCCGTCGACCAGCGGCTGGACCGCCTCATCCGGCACCACGGCCAACAGCAACGGATGCGGCGATGTGTGCGACACCGCCCCGGCGACCCGCCCGTCCGGGGCTGTCCACCAGCCATACATTTCGTCCTCGACGCCACGCGTCCGGGCGGTTTCGATGACGGTGAGCGAAATGGTGTGGCGTGCCGGCTCGGCGCGCAAGAGCTCGCCGGCGGCCGCCGCATAGGCCTCGACATCGGTCGTGAACGTCCAGCTCATAACAAAAGGTTAAGGCTGACGGCTTCATATCGCTGAGCTCTTTTCCCGTCAACAAAGCCGCAATTAATCCGTAAACCGCAACACCAACCGGTCGGCCATCGGCTCGAATCCAATTCGCCGATATATGGCATTCGAGGTCGGATTCGCCAGGTCGGTGAACAACACGACCTGGGACGACCCGTCGGCCAGCGCGAGCCGGCTGGCCTCGGCCGTCGCCGCCGCGGCGTATCCGTGCCGGCGATGTTCCGGCGGCGTGAGACCGGACCGACCCGGCCCCGCCCGGCCACCGACACGACGGGCCAGGTCCAGCTCATTCTCGGCAGACTACGGCCGTGGTCCCCGCGTGGTGGCGCCCTTCCGGGAGCGGACCCGGTGGCCGGGCGTGGGTAGCTCCCGTTCCAGCCCCAGCAGGAGCCGGCGCAGCAGGTCGGCCAGCCGCTCCTGGTCGCGGGCGCTCAGCCCGGCCAGCAACCGGCGTTCGTTGTCCAGATGGCCGGCCGCGAGCCGGTCGACCAGACCCCGACCGCGCGGGGTCAACGCCACCAGCAGGCCGCGACCATCGTCCGGGTCCTCGATCCGCCGGATCAGCCCGCGGTCTTCCAGCCGGCCGAGGCGGTGCGTCATTCCGCCCGAGGAACGCATCAGGCCGTGGTACAGCTCGGTCGGGGAGAGCCGGTACGGCGGCCCGATCCGGCGCAGGCTGGCCAGCACGTCCCAGTCGGCCCGGGTCAGATCGTGCTCGGCGAAATAGGCGGCCAGCTGGTGATCGATATAGCTGGTCGCCCGGCCCAGCCGGGCCACCAGCGCGATCGGCGTCGTGTCCAGGTCGGGTCGTTGCCGCGCCCACAATTCGCGTACCCGGTCGACGTGATCGCCCTCAGCGGAATCGTGGTGTGTGTCTTGGTCCCGAGATAAAGTGTCTTTGGATCGAGCCATAATTCAAGACTAGCGGAGCTTAAATCATGTCAACACCAACGATGTACGAGTACGCCGGCGGCGCCGATGCGATGCACCGACTCGCCGATGCGCAATACCGTCGGTGTCTTGCCGATCCCTTGCTACAGCAGGTTTTCGGGACCGAAGGCCGACCCGAGCACGTTGATCATTTGGCCGCGTGGCTGGGCGAGGTTTTCGGCGGTCCGAAGGTTTATACGAACGAACTCGGCGGTCACGGTGCGCTGCTGCGGCATCACGCCAACCTGTCGATCGACGAGGCGCAGCGAGAGCGTTTCGTCGAGGCGTTCATGGCCGCCGCCGACGAGGTCGGTCTGCCCGCCGACGGCATATTCCGGGAACGCTTACGTGATTATCTGGAATGGGGTTCGCAGATCGCCCGCGAGGTTTCCCAGCCCGGGGCTGACCTGACCACCTCGGACCCGGTTCCGGTGTGGGACTGGGGAAATGGGGGTGCGCCGCGGGACTCAAGTCGGTAACAATGCGCAAATGCCGGAACTGACCCTGCCAAGGCTGCACGTACATTTCTCGTTTGTCGAATCGGTTCGGGAATTCCATTCGCATCCTTCGCCGCCGCCGTATGTCGCGGCGTTGGATGCGGACGCCTTAAGTGACGCGACCGAATTCGCCGATTATGTGCAGGGATTGCTGGATCAGCGGTGGGAAGAGGCGCCACGGCCGGCCGGATACGTGCCGATGACGACATTGTGGTGGACCGACGGGCGGGAATACCTTGCCCGGCTGGCGATTCGGCACCGGTTGACCCCGACGCTCCTGCAGGTCGGCGGGCACATCGGCTACGACGTACGGCCTTCGGCCCGACGCCGCGGCCACGCCAGCGCAATGCTCAAGGCGGCGTTACCGATCGCCCGGGAGCTGGGAATTGACCGGGCATTGATCACCTGCGACGTCGACAATGTCGCCTCGCGCACGGTGATTGAAAAGAACGGCGGGGAGCAGATCGAGCCGTACCAGGACAAGCTTCGATTCTGGGTCCCGACCTGACGCGTGTTCCGGGAGATCTGCAGCTCTCCCGTAAACACCCGCTCCTACAGCCGATTCTCGGCGTACACGGCCATCGCATCACGTAAATAGACGGCCAGGCCGGGCTCGTACCTGTCGTAGCGCGCCGTGAACCGCGCGTCATCGACGTACATATTTCCGATGCACTGGTACGTCTGCGCATCCGGCGTCCAGAACGCGGTAAACCAGCGGTAATGCCGATCCACCACCTCCTGGGTGCGCGGATCGTCGGCCGGCACACCGGTCCGCAGCAGCTCGGCCAGGTCCTGGCAGACCGACTCCTCGTCGGCCTGCAACCGCTGCATGTCCTCCTTGGTCATCGCGGCGACCTTGCGTTGGCTCTCGGCGTACGCCTCGGTGTGACCCCAGCGCTCCCTGACCTCGTCCTCGTACTGTGAGTTGTCGAAGCCCTCGAACAAATCCTCGGCCGGCATCGTGTCACCTCCTTCCCATTCCTCGATCGTGCGGGCGACGGTGTGCGCGAGCCGGTCCAGCCGGTCCCGCTCGCCGAGCAGCCATTCGTGGTGCCGGCGCAGCGCGCTGGGCCCGTCCTGCTCCCCGTCCAGCGTCTTGCCGATCTCGTCCAGACCGAGCCCGAGCTCCCGGAACAGCAGGATCTGCTGCAGCCGCAGCAGCTGCTCGCGTTCGTAATAGCGGTAGCCGTTGGAGCCGACGTACGCCGGTTTCAACAGCCCGATCTCGTCGTAGTGCCGCAGGGTCCGGGACGTCACCTTCGACATCCGGGCCAGCTGCGCGATCGACCAGCTCATGCCGCCTCCGCCACCGTTCCCGCCGTACGTGATCAACGGTAGAAGTTGACGCAGCGGCAAGGTCAAGGCGCGGCTATTGCCCGTCCTGGCACGATCTGGGGAGGACTGCCGCCAAGATCCATGCATAGGGTCGCGGCCAGGGACGGGTGGGGACGATGCCGGTGAGTGAGCAGGATCGAACGGCGGCCGGTGCACAGCGCCAGGCCGCCGGTGTGTTGTGCCGGGCGGTGGCCGACGCGTGTTCGGCCATGCGACCGGCGCTCACCCAGCAGGGCAATGCCCGGGTCGAGCAGATCGCCCGCCGCCTCTCCGGCCCGTTGCAGCTGGCGATCGCCGGCCGGATCAAGTCCGGTAAGTCCACTGTGGTCAATGCGTTGATCGGCCGGCGGGTGGCGCCGACCGACATCCGTGAATGCACCCGGATCGTCACCCGCTTCCAGTACGGCACCGTCGACCGGGTCGAGGTGGTCCGCACCAACGGCAACCGGGTGACGCTTCCCTACGACGCCGACGGTCTGGTCCCGACCAACCTCGGCGTCGATCCCTCCGACGTCGCCTTGATCGACGCCTACCTCACCAGCAACACGTTGCGCGACGTCACCGTCATCGACACCCCCGGCCTCGGCTCGCTCGACGCCGCCAGCGCGGCCCGGACCAAGGAGCTGCTCGGCGCAGTGGCTGCCGAAGCAGAGCCCTCCGACGACGGGCTGGACGCCGGCTCGCGGGTCGCGATCGCCCAGGCCGAGGCCGTGCTGTTCGTCCTCACCCAGGCCGCGCGGGCCGACGACGTGGACACGTTGTCGATCTTCCGGGCCTACACCACGCCCAAGGCCAGCAGCCCGGTCAACGCGATCGCGGTCCTCAACAAGGCCGACCAGGTCGTGGGCCCTGACGGCGGGGATCCGATCCAGGCCGCCGGCGAATTGGCCGCCGCCCAGGCCCGCACCCTGCACCACCGGGTCTCCGACGTACTCCCGTTGGTCGGACTTATCGCCGAAGCCACCGAGACCGGCTTGTTCACCGAGGCCGACGCCGACGTACTGCGCCAGATCGCCGCCCTCGACCCTGGCTCGCGCACCCTGCTGTTCCTGTCGGCCGACCTGTTCCTCCGCCCCGAAATCCCCATTCCCGTGCCGGCCCGGGCCCGGCTTCTGGAGCGGCTCGACCTGTTCGGCGTTATCCGCGCGGTTGAACTGATCGATGCCGAGCCGGGCCTGCCCGCGGGCGAGCTACGCCGCCGGCTGGTCGGCCGCAGTGGGTTCCCGGCGCTGCGGGGCGTCGTCGACACTGCGTTCCGGCGGCGCGCCGACGGCATCAAGGCCAACGTCGCCATCGCCGCGTTGGAGGCGCTCGCCGCGCCGACCTCGGAGCTGGGGGCCGGCGACCGGATGGCGATCGCCGACGGGCTCGAGGAGCTGATGCAACGGCCGGAGGCGCACGCGCTGCGGCTGCTGGAGGCGGCGTCGCTGGTGACCTCGGGGACCGTGTCGATGCCCGAGCCGATGCGCGAGGAGCTGACCCGGCTCGTGGTCGCGACCAACCCGGCCGAGCAATTGGGCCTGGCGGGCCAGCCGCCGGACGCGCTCGCCCATGCCGCGTTGGAGGCGGCGGCGCGCTGGCGTTCGTTCGCCACCTTCGGATCGACACCGGCGCAGAGCCGGATCGCGCATGTCGTACATCGGGGCTACTTCCTGCTCTGGCAGCAGCTGCAGGCCGGGTTGAACGGAGGCGCACGATGATCTTCCGCCGCAAACAGGACGAGGCGATGCCCGCCGAGCTGCTGCCGGCCGAGCCGGTTGTCGAGCTCGACATCGAGAGCGAGGTGGTCCGCCTCCGGGAGGAGCGGACCGCGTTGATCTCGCTCTGCCTGTACGCCCGGGACCGGGTCAGCAGCAAGGCCGTCGCCGACCGCATCGACGCCGGCCTGGCCGAGATCGGGATCACCACCGTCCGGCCCGACGGCGAGGCGTTCGACCCGGCACAGCACGAAGCGGCCGCGAGCGCGCCGACCGACGACCCGGCGCTGCACAACACGGTCGCCGAGACCGAGCTGCCCGGCTACTCCGACCGCGGCGAGGAGATCCGGCCGCCGGTCGTCACGGTCTACCAGCAGACCGCCAAGGACCAGAACGGACCGGACCAATGACCGCACCCGTATCCGTCGACGCCGTCATCGACAAGGCGGTCAGCGTCCTGACACCGGTACGGCCGGACGGCGCGGCCGAGATCAGCCGGGTCCGGCAGGTGCCGCCCGGTCGACCGACGATCGTGGTCGTGGGGGAGACCAAGCGCGGCAAGAGCTCGCTGATCAACGCGCTGGTGAACGTGCCGGGCCTCTCGCCGGTCGACGCCCAGGTCGCCACCAGTACGTACCTGACCATCCAGTACGGAGCCCAGCCGGCGGCCCGCGCGGTCTTCCCCGGTTCGCCGAGCCCGGTGCCGATCGAGCTGAACCGGCTCCGCGATTGGGCGACCGGCCTGGGCCAGCTGCCCGAAGGTCAGGTCGCGCCGCGGATGATCGAGATCGACTGCCCGTCGCCGTTGCTGCAGAACCTGAGCCTGGTCGACACGCCCGGGGTCGGCGGGCTGGAGTCGGTGCACGGGGAGATCGCGCTGCGGGCGGCGGGGCAGGCGACCGCGCTGCTGTTCGTGGTCGACGCCTCGGCCCCGTTCACCAGCCACGAGCTGGATTTCCTACGTAAGGCCAGCGAGTCGGTCGATCTCGTGATGTTCGCGGTGACCAAGATCGACGCGTACCGGGGCTGGCGGCAGATCGTGGAGGACGACAAGGCGCTGCTGAAGGAGCACGCGCCGCGGTTCGCCGATGCCGAGCTGCTTCCCGTCTCCAGCCGCCTGTTCGAGCAGGCCGCCGCGCTGCCGACCCCCGAACTGGCCGGCGTACTGCGTACCGAATCCCAGGTCATCGCCCTGCAGCTGACCCTGCAACGTAAGGTGGCCGCCCGCGGCACCGCGCTGCACCAGGCCAACGTATTGCGGTCAGCCCGGACCCAGCTGGCGGGGCACTACCGCGACCTGGCGTTGCGGAAGTCGGCGGTCGACCCGGACCCGGCCAAGGTGGTGGAGCTACGGGCGGAGCGGGAGAAGCTCGTGGCCAGCCGCAGGTCGGAGAGCCGGACCTGGCAGCTGAAGCTACGGGCCGAGATCGCCCGGGCCCGGATGGACTCGATGCACGACGTACAGCGGGAGGTCCGCGACGGCCTGCACAACTGGCGGACCGCGATCGACCGGGCCGACAAGGAGACGATGGCCCGGCTACCGCAGGACATCGACGCGGCGTTGCACGCCACCAGCCTGCGGATCTTCGACCGACTGGCCGGTCGGCTGCGGGTGGTGACCGACACCGTGCTGCGGGACATGTTCGCACCGGACGAGCTGGAAGAGGTCTACGCCGGGCTGACCCGGACCCAACTGCCGGAACCGGTGGCTCCGCCGGAGAAGCGCTCGGCCACGATGGAGGACAAGATCGTGGTCTACGGCGGGGTCGCGACCGGACTCGCGGCCGGCCGGATGATCGCCTACCTGCCGGCGCTGGTCGGCGTTGGCGTCGCCAGTGTCGTGGTGGCCCCGATCTCGATCGGTATCGGGCTGGTGGCCACGACCTGGATGGTGCGTTCACGCAAGCACGTGGCGGAGAAGAACCACGTCAAGCTCTGGGTCAGCGAGACGTTGACCGAGGCCCGGGCGACGATGGAGGCCGAGGTCGCCAGCCAGTTCATCGACGCCGAGCACGCGTTGACGCTCGCTCTCGACGCCGCGCTGCAACGCCGGATCGAGGCCCTGGACGGGGAGATCCGGGAGATCGACGACGCGCTGCGGCTCGACGCGCAGGAAAAGGACAAGCGACGCAAGGAACTCATTGCGCAACAGAGCGTCGTACGCGGGGTGGTTGCGCAAATCGACGGGCTGTTGCCCGGGTTGCGCGCGGGTTCGGGCCCCGCACTGCCGACGGGTGCCGTAGCTATGGGAGGTGGGAGTCGATGAGCGAACACGAGCCGTTTGGCTTCGGTGATGACGGCCTCGGCGGCCACGAATCCGGTTTCGCGCACGACCCGTTCGACGCCGACCACGGCTTCCACGACTCCGGCCTCGACAACTCGAGCCTCGACGGTGGACTCGGCCACGACAACCTCGAGGCAAGCGACCTCGGGCATGAGACGTACGAGCACGACGACTTCGGCCACGTCGCCGACCACGAGCAGACCGACCCGCACACCGAAACCGAGCTGCCCGAGTCCCTGGCCGAATCCGCCGGCGCCGACCACCTCGTTGCCGGCGACGACACGTACCCACCGCACCTGGATCTGACCGAGGTCACGGTCAGTCCGGCCGACGGGCAGGAGTGGGTTGACCCCGGCCTGCTCGGCGGCGAGCACACGGATGTCGACCTCGACCAGAGCGCTCCGGCGGCCTCGCCGGAGGAGTTGCTGGACTCACTGCACAGCGCCGACGGGTCCGAGGGCGAACCGTCCTGGGACGCGGCGCTGAACTCCGACGACCCGGCCGTACGTTCTCTCGCCGCCTTCTGGCACCCCGAGAGCTAAGGCCGCGGCTCCAGCAGATCCAACGCGACCTCGACCGAGGCCTTACGAACCTCATCCGGCTCGTACGGTCCGCCCGGCATCTTCGACTCCTCGCTGGTCATCATCACGCTCACGGCCTGACCGAACAGGGCCAGTACGGCCCGGATCTTTTCGGTCAGCTCGGCGTCCTCGTCGACCAGCAGCCCGAACAGCCTGTGCATCCGGGCCCGGAATTCCTCGCCGAGCTTGGCCCCGTGGGCCGGATTCTGGTGGAAGAACCGCATCGATCGGCCACCGGCGGCGACCAGGTGGGCGTACCGACGGATCAGCTCCTGGCGGGTCTCCAACGTGCGCGGCTGCTCTTCGGCCCAGGCGATCAGCTCGTCGATGCCGCGCAGGTAGTCCTCGACCGTGCTCTGCACGATCTCTTCCTTGGTTTTGAAGTGGTAGTACAGCGCCGCCTTGGTCACACCCAGGCGCTCAGCGACCTCGCGTAGCGACGTCTTCTCGTAGCCCTGCGTGGCGAACAAATCGAACGCGACCTGCTGGATCCGGGTCCGGGTGTCACCGTGGTGTTCCGTCATGGCCCTACTGCCCCACTTCGTTCATCCGGCCTACTTGACGGCCGGCTAGTAAGTAGCTTACCGTACGGCTAGTAAGTCTGCTAGCCGGCCGGCTAGTCAGTGGCTACAACGCTAGATGGGGAGACTATCGATGTCCACTCTGCGATCGCGTTCCACCGACACCGGCCGGACCGGCCCGTCGGCCGGAACCGCAGCCGAGAGCAAAGGCGGGTTGCCGCGCGAGGTACTACTCGTGCTGCCCGGCCTGTTGCTCGCGATGTTGCTGGCGATGCTGGACAACATGATCGTCGGTCCGGCGATGCCCCGCATCGTGGGCGAGCTCGGCGGCGCGACGCACCTGGCCTGGGTGGTGACCGCGTACACCCTCGCGACCACCGTCTCGACCCCGCTCTACGGCAAGCTCGGCGACCTCTACGGCCGCAAGCGGCTGTTCATGTTCGCGATCGTCGTGTTCCTGGCCGGGTCGGCCCTCTCCGGCCTGGCCCAGAGCATGACCGAGCTGATCATCTTCCGGGGCCTACAGGGTCTGGGCGCCGGCGGCCTGATCGTCGGCGTGATGTCGATCATCGGCGAGCTGGTCCCGCCGCGGGATCGGGGTCGGCTGCAGGGCTACATGTCCGCGGTGATGGCGGTTGCGATGATCGGCGGTCCGTTGGTCGGCGGCTTCCTCACCGACCACTTGTCCTGGCGCTGGTCGTTCTACGTCAACCTGCCACTGGGCGTCATCGCGCTCGCGGTCATCGGGGTGACGTATCGGGCGAGCGAGCGCAAGGTCAGCCACAAGATCGACTACGTCGGCGCCGGCCTGATGACGTTGGCCGCCAGCTCGCTGGTGTTGCTCGCGACCTGGGGCGGTACGCAGTACGCCTGGGCGTCGGCGCAGATCATCGGCCTCGGGATCGTGGGGGTGCTGGCCACCGTGGCCTTCATCGTGGTCGAACTGCGGGTGGACGAGCCGATCTTGCCGCTGCACGTCTTCGCCAACCGGAACTTCAGCCTGGTGACCGCGCTGGCGTTCCTGGTCGGGTTCGCGATGTTCGGTGGAATGATCTTCCTGCCGTTCTATCAGCAGATCGTGCAGGGCGCCTCGGCCACGAACTCCGGCCTGCTGCTGTTGCCGATGCTGCTGGGCATGATGGTCACCAGCCTGGTGTCCGGGCAGATCATGACCCGCACCGGTCGCTACCGGTTGCTGCCGATCTTCGGCGGCGTGGCGCTCGCGCTCGGTCTGTTCCTGCTGTCGATGATGACCGTGGGCACGACCCGGCTGGTCAGCTCGCTGTACATGGTCGTGGTCGGCGTCGGGCTGGGCTTCCTGATGAACGTCACGATGACGGTGTCGCAGAACAGCGTGGCGCAGAAGGACATTGGCGTGGCCAGCAGCACTTCGACGTTCTTCCGTACCATCGGCGGCTCGTTCGGGGTGTCGATCTTCGGCGCGATCTTCACCCACCAGTTGAGCCACGGCCTCACCGGCAGCGCGTCGGGGATGGCCAAGGCCGGGACGAACGTCGACCCGTCGGTGCTGGACAAGCTGCCGGCCGCGGCCCTGGCTGTCTATCAGCACGCGGTGACCAACGCGATCACGACCGTATTCACCGTGGCGATCGCCTTCGGCGTGCTGGCGTTCCTGATCTCGCTGTTCCTCAAGGAGGTGCCGCTGCGGGGTAGCGCCCCGAAGCAGGCCAGCGAGGGTGAGCCCCAGCAGCAGCCGGTTCTGGTCGCCGATTAAGCCGATCTCCCCATCGGCGCTCGGGCGCGGTTCCTCACACCGAGGACCGCGCCCAAGCTGTTTTCGCAGTACGGACCGATAGCATGATCGGCATGCTGATCTGGCTGAACGGCACCTTCGGGGCGGGCAAGACCAGCACGGCCGCCGAACTGATCAGCCGAATTCCTGGCTCGTACGAATTCGACGCCGAACGCGTCGGCTTTCTGCTCCGGCCGATGCTCACGGATATCGAGCCGGTCACCGATTTCCAGCACTGGCGGCCATGGCGCGCCTTGGTCGCCGAAACCGCGCTCGAGCTGCTGGAATTCTCTGACCGTATTCCGGTCGCCGTGCAGACCGTGTTGCACGAGCAGTACTGGACCGAGATCAGCGGCCGGATTCGCGAACGTGGCGGCGAGATCTTCCACGTACTGCTGGAGGCCGACGAGGCAACGATGCGCCGCCGGATCGAAGGATCTGACCTGGCGATCGGCTGGCGGCTGGACCATCTGGCCGAATTCCAACAGGCCCGGTCCTGGATGGCGCAGGCCGCCGACCTGATCGTGGATACGACCGAATTATCGCCGGCCCAGGCGGCCGACCGTATCTTCGCGGCCCTGCCGCAACCCGCCCCACTGACCGGCTGACCGAGAGGACGCACGCCAGCATGGCCGACCAACCGAACGTCGTCCTGATCTGCGTCGACCAATGGCGGGGTGACTGCTTCTCCGCGGCCGGTCATCCGGTCGTCATGACGCCCTACCTCGACGGGTGGATGAATACCGGGACCCGGTTCACCCGGGCCTATTCGGCCACCCCGACCTGCGTTCCGGCCCGGGCCGCGTTGTTCACCGGTCTGAGTCAGGAGCACCACGGCCGGATCGGTTACCAGGACGGCGTTCCGTGGGAATACCCGGTCACCATGGCCGGCGAATTCACCAAGGCCGGATTCCAGACCCAGGCCGTCGGCAAGATGCACGTTTATCCGGAGCGGCGGCGGATGGGTTTCGAACACGTCGCGCTGCACGACGGGTACCTGCATTTCGGTCGCCGCCATCACGAGGACCTGGCCGAGATCGACGATTACGTCCCGTGGCTGCGGGAGAAAATGGGCTACGACGCCGATTACGTCGACCACGGTTTGAACTGCAATTCGATCGTGGCGCGGCCCTGGGACAAGCCCGAATACGTCCATCCCTCAAGCTGGGTCGCCACCCGTTCGATCGAATTCCTCCGGGAACGCGACACCGAGCGGCCATTCTTTCTGTACGCCTCGTTCCACCGGCCGCATCCGCCGTACGACCCGCCGGCGTGGGCATTCGAGCAGTACCTGGGCCAGTCGATGCCGGCGCCGCCGGTCGGCGACTGGACCGGATTGTGGCGCGAATTCGAGAATTCGGTCTCCCCGGAATCCCCCGTCGCCCGCTATGACCCGCGGCTTTTGCATCGGGCGCGGGCCGGCTATTACGGCCACATGTCGCACATCGACCAACAGGTCGAACGACTGCTGGAGGAATTGAACGCGTTGGGCCTCGCGCGCGACACCATCGTCTGTTTCATTTCCGACCACGGCGAGTTGATGGGCGATCATCACCTGTTCCGTAAATCCCTGCCGTACGAGGGATCCGCGCATATTCCGTTCATTATCGCCGGGCCCGGAATTCCGGCCGGAATTCGACCCGACCTCCTCGAGCTGCGCGACGTATTCCCGACCCTGCTCGACGCGGCCGGGGTACCGGTGCCGGACGGATTGGACGGACGCAGCGCGATTCCGTTGGCGCGGGGGGAATCGGTGCCCTGGCGGGAAGTCCTGCATGGCGAGCACACCGCGTTCGGTCAGTCGATCCAGTGGTTGACCGACGGCGTGCAGAAGTACATCTGGTGCTCGGGTACCGGCGTTGAGCAGCTTTTCGATTTGTCGCTCGACCCGCACGAGTTGCACGATCTCGGCCGCGATTCTGCTGCTGTTGACCGGGTTCGGCAGTGGCGGAGTCGGATGATCAAAACGCTGGCGGACCGGCCCGAGGGTTTCGTGGCCGGCGGTCAGTTGGTGCCCGGTCGGCCGGTGTCGGCGCTCTTGGGCTGAAGCAGTGGGGGTTGGTATGCGACACGCTGTCATCGTCGGGGCCGGCATCGGCGGTCTGGCCGCCACGCTCGCCCTGCACCGCATCGGTTGGCAGGTCACCGTACTGGAGCGGGCGACCGAGTTGGGTCCGGTCGGCGCCGGGTTGACGCTGTGGCCGAACGCGATGCGGGTGCTCGACGAACTCGGCATCGGCGATGCGGTCCGGGACCGGTCGGTGAAGCTCGGCGCCAGCGGCGTGCTGCGCGAACCGTCCGGCCGTGTGGTGTTGCGGGCAAGTGAGCAAGAAGCCGCCGGCCGGGAGGTCAACGACGTACGTGCGCTGCACCGGGCCGAGCTGCACTCCGTACTGATTGACGCGCTCCCGGCCGACGTGGTGCGGACCGGCGTCGCGGTTACCGACGTCGATGCGAACGGCGTTCTCGCGGGTGACGAGCACGTGGCGGCCGACCTGGTGGTGGCCGCCGACGGGGTGGACAGCGTGGTGCGCCGCAGCCTGTGGCCGGACCGCGTGGTGCGGTACGCCGGGTACACGGCCTGGCGCGGGGTGACCAAGCCGGGTGCGGTGACCGTCAATGAGGTCGGCGAGACCTGGGGGCGTGGGACACGGTTCGGCATTGTCGAGCTGGGTGGCGACCGGTTCTATTGGTTCGCGGTCGCCAATACGCCGCGTGATGTCCAGTACGCCGACGAATGGGGCGAGGTGCGGCGCCGGTTCGGCTCCTGGCACGACCCGATCCCGGCCCTGCTGGACGCAACGCCACGCGACGGCGTGCTGCACCACGACATCCTCGACCTCGAACCGTTGCCGTCCTATGTGCACGGTCGGGTCGCGTTGCTGGGCGACGCCGCGCATGCGATGACCCCCGATGTCGGACAGGGCGGCTGCCAGGCGATCGAGGACGCGATCGTGCTGGCAGCCTGTCTGGCCGGCGATTCCGACGTGAGCGCCGCGCTGGCCCGTTACGACCGGGAACGCCGGCCGCGCACACAGTCGATTGCCAAGCTGGCCCGTCGGATCGGTCGGTTCGCGCAACTCGACGGCCGGGTGTCGGCGCCGCTGCGAATTCTGGCGATTCGGTTCACTCCGGAAAAGCTGACGCTCCGCTCGATCGAGAAGATCACCCGCTGGACACCTCCGCCATTGCCGTCGAATTCGCGTAACTAATCGGGCTCGGGAAATGCCACCGCACGGGACAGACAGTGCGGCTAGGGTGTGTCTCTTGAATCCTGGCCGTTGCGAGCGGTGATCGAGGCGGCGGTCCGGCAAGGCGGAGGAGGAGCCGGTAGCGGAGCTACCGGCGACGACAACGCCGCCGGACGTCGTCTCGGCGCCGCGCAGCAGGCTGAGGATTCAAGAGACACACCCTAGGGTCGGTCTCGACTCGCACAGACGCGACCGTACGGAGGCATCCATCTTGCCCGTAATAGATCCGGCTTTCCTGGCGTTGCCGCTGCGTCAGCTTGCCGATGCCGCCCTGGATCGGGCCCGCCGGCTTGGCGTCCAGCACGCCGATTTCCGGCTTGAGCGGATTCGCACGCAGGACATTTCGTTGCGCGACGGCGCATTGCAGAGCTCGCGCTCCAGCGAGCAGGTCGGCTTCGCGGTTCGCGTGGTGCACGAAGGTACGTGGGGATTCGCGGCCGGGGTGGATCTGACCCCGGAGGCTGCTGTACGGGTGGCCGAGCAGGCCGTCGACGTGGCCCGGGTCAGCGCCGCGATCAACTCCGAGCGGATCGAGTTGGCCGACGAGCCGGTGTACGACGACGTCACGTGGATCTCGGCCTATGACGTGGATCCGTTCTCGGTACCGGATGCCGACAAGATCGGGCTGCTGGCCGAATGGTCCGGTCGCCTCTCGGCCTCCGACGGCGTGGACCACGTCGACGCGTCGGTCGATTGCGTGCTGGAAAACAAGTTCTACGCCGACCTGGCCGGTACGATCACCACGCAGCAGCGGGTCCGACTGCAGCCGGTGCTGACCGCGGTGGCGGTCGACCCGGCCAAGGGCAGCTTTGAGACCATGCGCACGTTGGCACCGCCGGCCGGTCGCGGCTGGGAGTACCTCACCGGCACCGGCTGGGACTGGGACCGCGAGCTGGCCGAGATTCCCGAGCTGCTGAGCGAACGGACGAAGGCGCCTTCGGTCCAGGCCGGTTCGTACGACCTGGTGGTCGACCCGTCGAACCTCTGGCTGACTATTCACGAATCGATCGGGCACGCGACCGAACTGGACCGGGCCCTGGGCTACGAGGCCGCGTATGCCGGGACGTCGTTCGCCACCTTCGACAAGTTGGGCTCGTTGAAGTACGGCTCACCGGTCATGAATGTCACCGGCGACCGGGTGGCTGAGCACGGCCTGGCCACGATCGGTTACGACGACGAGGGCGTGGCCGGCCAGCAGTGGGATCTGATCAAGGACGGCGTGCTGGTCGGGTACCAATTGGACCGGCGGATGGCCAAGCTCAAGGGCTTCGGTCGCTCCAATGGCTGCGGGTTCGCCGATTCACCCGGTCACATTCCAGTGCAGCGTATGGCCAACGTCTCGCTGGCCGCGGCGCCGGACGGTCCGTCCACAGAGGAATTGATTTCCCGGGTCGACCGCGGCATTTACGTCGTCGGCGACAAGTCGTGGTCGATCGACATGCAGCGGTACAACTTCCAGTTCACCGGGCAGCGGTTCTACAAGATCGAGAACGGTCGGCTGGCTGGTCAGCTGCGCGATATCGCGTACCAGGCCACCACGACCGATTTCTGGGGTTCGATGGAGGCGGTCGGCGGTCCGCAGACGTACGTGCTGGGCGGCGCTTTCAACTGCGGTAAGGCGCAGCCCGGTCAGATCGCGGCCGTGAGCCACGGCTGCCCGGCCAGCCTGTTCCGTGGCGTCAACATTCTCAACACCGCATCGGAGGCCGGCCAGTGAGTCCACAGGAGACAGTCGAGCGGGTGTTGGCACTGTCCAAAGCGGACGCCTGCATCGCCATCGCGACCGAGCGCAGCGAGGCCAACCTGCGGTGGGCCGGGAACACGCTGACCACGAACGGGCAGATGCGTTCGCGCCGGCTGACGGTGATCAGCTTCATCGCCGGCACCGCGGGCACCGCGTCCGGCGTGATCGAACGCAGCACCGTCGCCGACGACGAGCTCGAGCCGTTGGTCCGGGCCTCCGAGCAGGCCGCCCACGACGCCGGTCCGGCCGATGACGTGGCGCCGCTGGTCGAACCGGGCGCCGCTAGTCCGTCGAATTGGAACGACGAGCCGGCCGAGACCTCGGTGCGGGTGTTCGGCGACTTCGCACCAGCGCTCGGCGACGTGTTCGGTCAGGCGCGTTCGGCGCAGCAGCTGATGTTCGGGTTCGCCGAGCACGTCATGGAGACCGACTACCTCGGTTCGTCGACCGGGCTGCGGCTGCGGTACGCCCGTCCGACCGGCAAATTCGAGCTCAACGGCAAGTCGGCCGATCTGTCCCGGTCGGCCTGGACCGGCGCGGCGACGCCCGACTTCGCCGATATCGACGTGGCGGCGCACAGTGCCGAGCTGACCCGGCGGCTGGGGTGGGCACAGCGGCGGATCGATCTGCCGGCCGGGCGGTACGAGACGCTGTTGCCACCTTCGGCCGTGGCCGACCTGCTGATCTACATGTACATCACGGCATCCGCTCGCGACTCTGACGAGGGCCGTACTGTCTTCTCCAAGGCCGGGGGCGGCAACCGGATCGGCGAGAAACTGGCCTCCATGCCGGTGAATTTGCGTAGCGACCCGGTGGCACCCGGTCTGGAGACAACGCCGTTCGTCGCGACCGGGACGTCCAGCAGCCTGTTCTCGGTATTCGACAACGGGTTGCCGACCTCCTCGACACACTGGATCCGGGACGGCGTATTGGCGGCGTTGCCGGGGACCCGGGCTTGGGCGCAGAACAGCGGTGGGGTGGCCGCCCCGCTGATCGACAACCTGATCCTGGAAGGGCCGGCCGGCGGAAAGTCGCTGGACGAAATGGTCGCAACGACCGAGCGCGGGCTGCTGCTGACGTGTCTGTGGTACATCCGTGAGGTCGACCCGCAGACCCTGCTGCTGACTGGGCTGACCCGGGACGGGGTCTACTTGGTCGAGGGTGGCGAGGTGACCGGCGCGGTGAACAACTTCCGCTTCAACGAGAGCCCGGTCGGTCTGCTCGGCCGCCTCGCGGAGGTCGGCTCAAGCGGTCGTACGCTGCCGCGTGAGTGGAACGACTTCTTCACCCGCGCCGCCATGCCGGCGATCCGCATCGGTGACTTCAACATGTCGACGGTGAGCCAGGCGTCGTAACTGGCAACAGCCTGCTTCGGGCCTGTTCAGTGGCTGGCCGCGTGCACTTTCCTGTTGAACGTTGTTGATCATGAAGTTCCCGACGTTGCGCTCGGCGTGTCGCCGGCCTGTCGTGCAGCTAACTTCATGATCAACAACGGCGGCTGGTCGGTGCGCGACTACGAGCGGCAGGTGGAGGGCCATCGCGCGAAGAGGAGCGCGCGTGAGGCCGGCTGGTGCGCGAATACGAGCGGAGTCGGGTGCGCGCCGCCCCGCGAATACGAGCCCCCCGGGGGACCGTCGCGCGAATACGGGCGCCCCGGAGGGGCCGTCGCGCGAATACGAGCTCCCCGGGGGACCGTCGCGCGAATACGAGCGTTCCGGGGCGTCACGCGAATAGGAGTTCGGGCCAGGAGCTGTCCGATGCGTGAATAACGAGTGGAGATTGGCAAATTTTGCCGTCCGTTTTTTGTGGTCTGCGTTCTAGTGACCGCTCGCGACCGGCTGAAAGACTGCGGTGGCTGATGTTCGGAGAGTCGTATTCGCCGACATCGACCGTTTTTGGACGTTGACCACGGAGGTCGCCCTGATGACTGTCCCTGCCATTCCGTATCGCGGGTTGGTGCTCGCCGACCTCGTGCCCGGCGCGTTGGTTCGCGACGTCGCACTGGTCGTCGGCTCGGCCGGCTTCACCGGGTTGATGGCGCAGCTCTCGTTCCACATTCCCGGTACGCCGGTGCCGGTGACCGGCCAGACGTTCGCCGCGCTGCTCGTCGGCGCCGCGCTCGGGCCGTGGCGGGCGATCGGCGGGCTGGCGCTGTACCTGGTCGCCGGAATGGCCGGAATGCCCTGGTTCGCCGGGCACACCAGCGGTTCTAGCGATCCGTCGTTCGGCTACATCATCGGATTTCTCGTGGCCGGCGCGGCGGTCGGTTGGCTGGCGCAACGCGGCGGTGATCGCACTCCACTGCGGACAGTCGGCACGATGGTGATCGGCACGTTCCTGATTTACGCGGTAGGCGTGCCGTGGCTGGCGGCCAGTGTGCATATCGGGATCGTGGAGGCCGTCAAGGAAGGCGTGAAGCCGTTCCTGATCGGGGACGGGCTGAAGATCGCCGCTGCCGCTGGGTTGTTGCCGGCGTGCTGGGCGATCGGCCGGCGGATGGGCCTTTCCGAACGGGACTGACGCAATTGGATCTATCGCGATCCGACCAAATCTGACGCGGGCGTGACATCACCTATTGATGTCGCGCCCGCTCGCGTTTCATCAAGAGAATTCAGCGGTCCTCGCCCGCGGCCACGGGCGCCAGCGGATCCACGCCGGCGTCGCCTACGGTCTCGCGGGCCAGGAAGTCCTCGATCTGGAAAAGCTGCTCGCCGGCGCGCTGTGACACGGTCACCAGCGTCGACATCGCCGCGACCTCCTCGACCTGTTCGCGCAGGAACCACAGGATGAACTGTTCGCCCATCGCGTCGCCCTCTTCACGCGCGACATTGAACAAACGTTCGACCTGGGCGGTGACTTTCTTCTCCTGCTCCAACGCCAGCACGATCGGCTCATGCGCGTTGGCGAAGTCGTTGCGTACCTCGTCTACGCCGGGCACCCGCACCGGGACATCCCGGTCCAGCAGGTATTTCACCATCATCATGGCGTGCCGGCGCTCCTCGAGCGCCTGACTGTAAAAGTGTTTTGCCAGCTGGGGCAGGTCCTGGGCGTCAAACCAAACGGCGAGTGCCGTGTACTGCTGGTGCGCGGTGAACTCCTGTCGCACCTGCTCATGCAGCAGCGCGACGAAGCGGCGATCTGCGTATGAACCCATGGTGCAGATTAGCACCGATGATCGATTACGTTCGATAGACCGAATCCGCTTATGTGACAGGCGTTTTCGACGCCTCGGCCGATCGTCGCCAAGATCCTGTGATCGAAGCGACACCGCTACCACCCGGTAGCGCGCTACTCTCGGGCATCCAGATCTCTCCGCGAGCGGTGGGGTTTTCGGGAGACCGTTCAGCCTTAATTGCTCGTGCAGGTCAGGAAATGCCGGTCAGCGTCGACCACACAAGGGAGCATCGGGCAACCATGACCGTTTCCACCATCCGTGGCCTGGATTCAACACCGACGAGCGACCATCACCTCTCCGAATGGGTGCGGGAGGTAGCCGAACTCGCCGACCCGGATGAAGTCGTCTGGTGCAACGGATCGTTTGACGAATGGGCGAGGCTCACCGATCGACTGGTCGAGGCAGGAACATTCGTACGACTCAATGGCGACAAGAAATCGAATTCCTTCTGGTGTGCCTCGGATCCCAGTGACGTAGCACGGGTCGAGGACCGTACCTTCATCTGTTCGAAGGACCGCAGCGACGCTGGGCCGACCAACAACTGGGCCGATCCGGACGAGATGAAGGCGACGTTGACCCAGTTGTTCCGCGGCGCGATGCGCGGTCGCACCATGTACGTCATTCCCTTTTGCATGGGTCCTTTTGGCGCCGAAGGGTCCAAGCTCGGGGTGGAAATCACCGATTCGCCGTATGTTGTGGCGTCAATGCGGATCATGACCCGGATGGGCGCCGAGGCGCTTGAGCTGATCGACGCCGGTGGCGAATGGGTGCCGGGTCTGCATTCTGTCGGCGCGCCGCTCGAGCCCGGGCAGGAAGACGTTGCCTGGCCGTGTAATCCGACGAAATACATCGTGCATTTCCCGGAGGAGCGGTCGATCTGGTCGTACGGATCCGGGTACGGCGGCAACGCGCTGTTGGGAAAGAAATGCTATTCGTTGCGGATCGCTTCGGTGATGGCCCGCGACGAAGGCTGGTTGGCCGAGCACATGCTGATCCTCAAGCTGACGAACCCGGCCGGTCAGGTGCACTACGTGGCCGGCGCTTTTCCGTCCGCGTGCGGGAAGACCAACCTGGCCATGCTGCAGCCGACGATTCCAGGGTGGACAGTCGAGACGATTGGTGACGATATCGCCTGGATGCGGTTCGGGGCCGATGGCCGGCTATATGCGGTGAATCCGGAGTACGGGTTTTTCGGCGTCGCCCCGGGCACGGGCTACCACACAAATGCCAACGCGATGCGCACGATCGAACGCGGCAACTCGATCTTCACCAACGTCGCACTGACCGATGACGGTGACGTGTGGTGGGAGGGCATGACGAAGGAGCCGCCGGCGCACCTGACGTCGTGGCGGGGCAAGGACTGGACTCCTGCCGAAAACGAGCCGTCCTCACATCCCAACAGCCGGTTCTGCACCCCGGCCGGTCAATGCCCGACGATCGCCCCGGAATGGGAAGATCCGGCCGGAGTGCCGATTTCGGCGATATTGCTGGGCGGGCGGCGGCGGACCACGGTGCCGTTGGTGACCGAGGCATTCGACTGGCAGCACGGTATTTTCCTCGGCGCCACGCTTTCCTCGGAGACCACGGCCGCCGCGAGCGGCGCTGTGGGTGTGGTGCGGCGCGACCCGTTCGCCATGTTGCCGTTCCTCGGCTATCACGGCGGTGACTATTTCCAGCACTGGCTGGACATCGGCGCCCGCACGGATCCGGACAAGCTGCCGAAGTTCTTTTATGTCAACTGGTTCCGTAAGGACGAGGACGGCCACTACCTGTGGCCGGGCTTCGGCGAGAACTCGCGGGTGCTGGAATGGGCGCTGGGCCGACTGGACGGCAGCACCGAAGCGATCCCGACAGTCATCGGCAACGTCCCCGCGCCGGGTTCACTCAACACCGCGGGCCTCGATGTGTCCGAAGAGGACATTGCCGCCGCGCTGCGCGTCGACCCGGAGGAATGGCGGGGTGAATTGCCGCTCATTGAAGACTGGCTGGGGCTATTCGGCGACCGACTGCCGGCCGCGCTGCGGACCGAATTGGAGGCGCTGCGGGAGCGCATAGCCGACTGAACGTACGGCCGGTAAGCATACGACAAATTGTGATCTAGCCCATGGAAAGCGGTTGGAACCGGACATGTAGGTTGTGCCCCTAACTGACCGCCCACCATCACGATCACAAGGAGTGCATCCGATATGCGTGCCACCGTTGTCAGCCGAGCCGTTGCTGGTGCTTTCGTTGCTGGCGCTCTTGCCCTGAGCGCGAGCGCCTGCGGGTCCAGCGTCGACCAGGGCAAGCTGGTCAGCAAGCTCAAGTCCGAGTCGGAATTCAAGTCGATGCCGACCAAGCAGCTCAACTGCGTCGCCAAGATCGCCATCAAGTACGGCGACCACGACAAGCTGAACGATTACATCAACGGCAAGATTGACGCCAACAGCGACGCGATGGGTACGGCCTTGCCGAAGGACAAGGAAGCGAAGGCCGAGGCCGAGGTCAAGAAGTGCGTGCAGTAGCTCGGTCGCTATAGCGTCGGGGCGTCCGGATATCCGGGCGCCCCGTTCGCATGTACGGGCCAGGGCGTGTTTCTTGAGTCCTGGCCGCCCCGTTCGCATGTACGGGCTGGGGCGTGTTTCTTGAATTCTGGGTGCCCGTTCGCATGTACGGGCTGGGGCGTGTTTCTTGAATTCTGGGTGCCCGTTCGCATGTCCGGGCTGGGGCGTGTTTCTTGAGTCCTGGGTGCCCGCTGGCATGTCTGGCTTGGGCCGTGTTTCTTGAGTCCTGGGTGCCCGCTCGCATGTCTGGCCTGGGGTTCGTCGACCTTGCAGGCCAGCATTTCCGGCTGTTCCTCCAGCTGTG
>JBEDUI010000164.1:0-9093 GCA_040414495.1 Mycobacteriales bacterium | reverse complement strand
TTGATTTCGACGATCGGTAGCTTGAGTGCCGCGGGTGCGTCGGCCGGCACGACGGGCTTTTTCGGTACGACCGGGGTAATCCGTTTGTACGGGTCGCCCTGCGGGGGCCGGGGATCGGATTCGCCCTTGTTCGGCCAGAATGCCATGGCCCGCTCCGCCTGCGCCGTAATGGTCAGCGACGGGTTCACGCCCAGGTTTGCCGACACTGCCGAACCGTCCACAATGTGCAGTCCGCCATGCCCGTAGACGCGGTGGTACGGGTCGATCACGCCGGTCTCGGACGAATCGCCGATCACACAGCCGCCCAGGAAATGCGCGGTCATCGGAATGTTCGCGATTTCCCCGACCGTACTGCCGGGCCAGCCCTGAATTCGGCGGGCGATTTTCCGGACCGCGTCGTTGGCGACCGGAATCCAGGTCGGATTGGCCGCGCCATGGCCCTGACGCGAGGACAGCTTCCATCGTCGGGTAATTCCGCGTTTACGGAATACAGTGATCGAATTGTCCAGCGACTGCATGGCCAGCGCGATAATTGTCCGCTCCGACCAATGTCGCACGTTGACCGTGCGGGCCAGCAATACCGGATGCCGGGCGACTTGGCCGACCCACTTGGCCCAGCGCGGCACCGGCCCGCCGCCATCGGTCTGCAGCGTGGCCAAAAGGCCCATCGCGTTGGAACCCTTGCCGTACCGGACCGGCTCGATATGCGTGTGCTCGTCCGGATAGAACGACGAGGTGATCGCGACGCCGCGACTGTAGTCCACAGTGGATCTACGGGTCATCGCGCCGGAGAGGGATTCGGAATTCGTCCGGGTCAGTTGCCCCAATGTCGGGGAGAGTTGGGATAAGTGTCCGTCGGCCGCCATGGCGTGCAGCAAGCGCTGGGTACCGAGCGCGCCGGCGGCCAGGACGACCTGGTCGGCGTACAACGTCTCAGTGGTTCGGGTCGCCAGCCAGGAACCGGTTTTCGTGGTTTCCACGGCGTAGCCGTCGGCCAGTGGTTGGATGCAGGTGACTGTCCGCAGTGGATGTACGGTCGCCCCGGCCTGTTCGGCCAGGTAGAGGTAGTTGGTTACGAGGGTGTTCTTGGCGCCGTGCCGGCATCCGGTCATGCATTCGCCGCATTCGATACAGGTCCGACGGTTCGGTCCGGCACCGCCGAAATACGGGTCGGTGACCTCCTGCCCCGGCGTCTGTCCAAACAGGACGCCGACCTTGGTGCGGTGGAACGTCTCGCCCACGCCCATTTCCTCGGCCACCGATTTCATGACCTCATCGGCCGGAGTCATGGTCGGATTCACCGTACGACCGAGCATTCGGCTGGCCTGGTCGTAGAACGGCGCCAGCTCGGCCGCCCAGTCGGTGATGTCCTTCCACTGTGGATCGGTAAAGAACGCCGGCAGCGGCTCGGCCAACGTATTGGCGTAGTTCAGCGATCCGCCGCCGACCCCGGCCCCGGCCAGAATGACAACATTGCGTAGCAAATGAATACGTTGAATTCCGGTGCACCCGAGCTTCGGGGCCCACAGGAAATTCCGGATATCCCACGAGGTTTTCGGGAACGTACTGTCGTCGAACCGCCGACCGGCCTCGAGCACCCCGACCCGGTAGCCCTTCTCGACCAACCGCAGCGCGGCCACCGACCCGCCGAAGCCCGAGCCGACGACCAACACGTCGTATCGCCGACCATCGCGGCGGACCTTCGCCTCGGGCATGGCGCCAGCCTAATCCCGTTCCTGTGTTCCGAGCCGCGGCAACCCGCCGGGGCCGCCCGATCCCGTCCGCCCCAACCCGCCCTGGTCCACGGCAACCCGCTCCGGCCGCCCCAACCCGGTCCGGTGCCCGATCCCGTCCGCATCAACCCGTCGCCCGATCCGCCGACCATCCCCGGCGTGCGCACTGGCACTCCATAGGGCCCCAAATCCGCCTCCGTCCATGATCGTGAGTGAATTTGGCCCTGATTTCGGTATCAAATCGACTCACGATCATGAGCTGGGCGGCGAGCGGTCGGGGACAGAGCCGCTCGGCAAAGGGCGGTCGGGGACAGAGCGGCTTGGCAAAGGGCGGTCGGGGACAGAGCGGCTCGGCAAAGGGCGGTCGGGGACAGGCAGCTCGGCAAAGGGCGGTCGGCGATAGAGCGGCTCGGCCCCGAGCGGCGCGATGCGGCTCAGCCGGGAAATTCGGTGACGCCGAGGGCGAAGTCCCAGTTGCCCACGCCGTGGCGGGCGAGGCCCATCGTCACCAGCCCCGCTCCTTCCAGCCAGTACGCCATTTTCAGGTCGCCAACGTCCAGCGGGCGCAGCCCGAGGCTCTCGATGAACGCCTCCACGCTTGCCTTGGCCTGCGCATTATCGCCAGCGATGAAGACGTCGGGCCGACCCTTCTCCAGGACATGCTGGAAGATCGTGTTGAACGCCTTCACCACGCTGGCGCTGGCCGGAGCCGCCTTGGCGACTTCCTGCGCGATTGAGGTGCCCTCGCCGTGGACCAGCCCGTCGGCCGCGGAATTGAATGGGTTGCTGATGTCGACGATGACCTTGCCCGCGAGGGCGTCTCCGTACTGGGCGACGACCGGTACGACGTTGGCATACAGCAGGGCCACGATGACGATGTCCCCGGCCGGGACAGCGCCCCACTCTCCTGTCGTGGTGCCGCCGCCGAGCGCCTTGGCCAGGTCGGCGGCCTTGGACTGATCGCGGCCCATGACCTCGACGGTGTTGCCGCCCGCTACCGCCAGCGCGCCGATGGTGCGGGCCATGTTTCCGGTGCCGATAATGCTGATGCTGCTCATGAGTTTCCCCCGCCTTGACTGATGATCGAATACGTTGACTGCTCTGGCTTTCTGTCGCTCAGATCGCCGCGGTGCCGCCGTCGACGGCCAGTTCCATCCCGTTCACATAGCTTGAGTCGTCCGAGGCGAGGAATAGCGCGACCGTCGCGATCTCCTCGGGGCGGCCCATCTTTCCCCGCGGGATCAGGGATTCGAACTGTCGCTTTGTCGCCTCGTCGAACAACTCCTCCTGCTTCGGTGTGGCGACCTGACCGGGCATCAGCACATTCACCCGGATCCGCCTGTCCTTCAACTCGGATAGCCACACCCGGGCGTAAGCCTGCAGCACGGCCTTGCTCGCCGCGTACACACTCCACTCGGGATAGCCCTTGACCGACGCGTTCGACCCGGTCATGAAGATCGAGCCGCCATCGTTGAACAGCGGCAGCGCCTTCTGCACCGTGAACAGCGTCCCGCGCGCGTTGAGCCCGAAGGTGGCATCGAAGTGCTCCTCGGTGATCTCGCCGAGCCTGCGCTGCTCGCCCGTCCCGGCGCTTGCCCACAACACGTCGATCGCGCCCTTTTCCTGCTTGACCGTGTCGAACAACCGGTCCAGGTCCGCCAGGTCGGCCGCATCGCCCTGTACGCCGGTCACGTTCCGGCCGATCAGCTTGACCGCGTCATCCACCATTTCCTGTCGACGGCCCGAGATGAATACGTGCGCTCCTTCGTCAACGAACAGCTTGGCGCCGGCCAGCGCCAGGCCACTTGTTCCGCCCGTGATCACCGCGACCTTGCCATCGAGCTTTCCCACGATCACTCCATTGAGTAGACGAGCCTTCGACACAGCTGGTCTGCGCTGACCACGACAGCACCAGTTATGTATACCGATCTGTGTTCTTAACGTAGCGGGTGGTCAGTCGGAACACAAGCTATGTACACCGGTCGTTACCCAGCTGGGCTACGCTTGAGGTATGACGGAGTTGGAGAAGGGCCCCCAAGGCCGCCGCCGTGGCAGGGGAGCGCGCGAGCGCATCCTCGGCGCGTCACAAAAACTGTTCCGCGATCAGGGCATCAACCAGACCGGCATGGACCAACTCTGCGCCGTGGCCCAGGTGTCGAAGCGCACGGCGTACCAACACTTCGCCGGAAAGGACGAACTCGTCGCCGAATACCTGCGCCGATTCGATCCCGACGTCATGTCGGCAGTGTTCGACCGCACCGACCTCACGCCTCGCGAACGACTCCTCGCGGCCTTCGACCTACCCAGGACCGCGACACAGGACGACATCACGCCCCTGTGCCCCTTCATCGCTGCGTCCGTCGAAATCCCCGACCCTCAGCACCCCGCACGCCAGCGCGCACACGATTACAAAAAAGCCGTTGCCGCACGGCTCGCCGAAACCGCACGCGAAGCCGGCGCCACCAACCCCGAAGAGCTCGGCGAACAACTGGCGCTGCTCCTCGATGGCGCCTCGGCCCGCAATCGAGCCCTCAACACCGAAACCTTCCCGACCGCCGCCGCCATCGCCGCCGTCCTCATCGACAACGCCATCCCCGCGCCAGCCCAGTAGCGTCTGTCGCAGTAACGGCGGTGTTGGCTAGCTTGGCCCTGGCCGGGACAGCAACCTGGTTCACTCGCCCAGCCTCCCGGGATCGCGTTCCGGAAGCAGCCGCGATACGGGCGCGGTCCCGTAGCCTGGGCGGTATGCCGGTTCGTCCAGCCGCAACCAGCCGAGCGCGGGTCCAGGTCATCGCCGATGGGTCGTCGGCGCTGCGCCGGGACACGCTGGTTACCGAGGAACCGCTGGAAATCCGCCTCGACATCGGCGATGGCGCCATCCCCGTAGCGGTCACCATGCGTACGCCGGGGGAGGATTTCGCGCTGGCGGCCGGGCTGTTGTACAGCGAGGGGATTATCCGCGATCCGGCCGAGATCGGGCAGATCGACTACTGCAAGGACGTCGAGGAACAGCTCTACAACGTGGTCACCGTGACCGCCCGGCCACGGCAGGAGCCGGATCTGGGCCGGCTGGAACGGCGCGGCACGATGTCTTCGGCCTGCGGAGTCTGCGGCAAGACCAGCCTCGACGCGATCAGCGTGCTGGGCGTACCCACGATCGGCGCCGGTCTCGAGATCGACGTACAACTGCTGTACGAACTGCCCGATCGGCTGCGGGCGGCGCAGGCGACGTTCGAATCGACCGGTGGGCTGCACGCCGCCGGGCTGTTCGATACGGACGGTGAATTGCTCCTGATCGCCGAGGATGTCGGCCGGCACAACGCGGTCGACAAGGTTGTGGGCCAGGCTTTTCTGACTGGCCGGCTACCGGGCGGCATTCTGGTCGTGAGCGGCCGGGCCGGATTCGAGATCGCGCAAAAGGCTGTGGTGGCGGGGATTCCGGTATTGGCCGCGGTGTCGGCGCCCTCCAGCCTGGCGGTCGAATTGGCCGAGCAATTTGGCATGACATTGGTCGGATTTCTACGCGGGCGGCGCTGCAATGTCTATTCGCGGCCCGAACGCATCCGGTTGCCGGCCATGGAAGACGCCCGTGGTTAATTACGACGCAATTCTGCTGACCGGTGGCTCGGCCCGCCGGCTCGGTGGCCGGGACAAGCCGGCGCTGGACGTGGGCGGCATACCGATCGCGGCTCGGGTCGCCTCGGCGGTGGCCGATGCCGCCAAGCTGGTGGTCGTCGGGCCTTGTCCGGCCGGAGTGCGAGCGGACGTGGTAACCCGGGAGGATCCGCCGGGCGGCGGGCCGGTCGCCGCCGTCATCGCCGGACTGTCGCATGTGGACAGTGGTCGGGTGGCCGTACTCGCCGGCGACCTGCCGTTCGTCACCGCCGCGACGGTGCGCGAACTGGCCAAGCTGACCGGTGATGCCGACGTCGCGGTGCTGGTCGACGGCGAGGGCCGGGACCAGTTGTTGTGTGCCGTGTGGCGGACCGATGCGCTGCGCGTCTGCGTCGCCGGGCGAGGCGCCGGCAGCCCGATGCGGGCCGTACTCGCCGCAGCCGAACGCGTGCACAGGCTGAGCCTGCCGACAGACGGCCCGCCACCGTGGTTCGACTGCGACACCGAGGCCGATCTGGCCCGGGCGCGGGAATGGGCTGACTAGTCTTCGTACGCCACCGAGCGGGCATGATTGCAGGCAGTCAGCGCGTCTAGCGGAGGGACGTACGTGAGCACTCTCGAGGACTGGACCGAGACCGCGTGCCGTGAGCTCGGAATCGACGGCCTGATCCCGAACGACCAGGCGACCAGGCTCGTGCTCGACCTGGCCCGCGAGGTGGCCCACGGGGTGGCCCGGCCGGCCGCGCCGTTGACCGCCTTCCTGCTCGGGCTGGCCGCCGGCCGGTCCGACGATCCGGCCGCCACCGCCGAGCGGCTCGCCGGCCGGCTGGCCGAACTGGCCGGCAACTGGGACGGCCCGAAGCAGTGACCTCGCACGGCTGGTCGGCGGCCCGCGACGCGGCCTACCGGTCGGCCCGACCGCTGCCGGCCAAGGAAATTCCGGCTGCCGACGCGCTCGGGACGACACTGGCCGATGCCCTGGTGGCGGCTGCGCCGATGCCGTCCTTCGACACCGCGGCGATGGACGGGTACGCGGTCGCCGGGGATCCGCCGTGGCGGCTGGTCGGGATGGTGGCCGCCGGCCCGGTCGAGCGGTGCGCCATCGCGCCGGGGGAGGCGGTGGAGATCGCGACCGGCGCCTGGGTACCGACCGGTGCCACCGCGGTCCTGCCGTACGAACACGCCGACTGCAAGGACAACCTGGTGACCGGCGACGTACCGGCCGGCCGGCACATCCGGCGGGTCGGCGAGGAAATGGCCGCCGGCGCGACGGTCGCCCCGGCCGGTACCCCCGTCACTCCGGCGTTGTTGGGCCTGGCCGCTGGTCTGGCCGTCGACGCGCTGTCGGTACGCGGACCGGCCCGCGTACTCGCCCTGGTCATCGGCAACGAGGTCGGGCTCACCGGCCTGCCGGGCAGCGGCCGGATCCGCGACTCGATCGGCCCGATGCTGCCGGGTCTCATCCCGGCGCTCGGGGGCCGGCTGACCGGGATCGTCCGGCTCGGCGACCGGCAGGCGGAGGTGACCGAGGCCGTACGCACGGCCGACGCCGACGTAGTCCTCAGCTGCGGCGCGTCGTCGGTCGGCCGGGCCGATACGGTCCGGGCCAGCCTGCGCGCGCTGGGCGCCCGGCTCGTGGTCGACGGGGTGTCCTGCCGTCCCGGTCACCCGCAGGCATTGGCGGAACTGGCCGATGGGCGCTGGCTGGTCGCGTTGCCCGGGAATCCGTACGCGGCGCTGGTGGCGGCCATGACCCTGCTGGATCCGTTGCTCACCGGGCTGGCTGGCCGGGCGCTGCCGGAGTTACCGACCGCGACGTTTACCGGTGATGTTCGGTCCCGTACCGAACGGACCCGGTTGGTTCCGGTGACCGGTCGGGCCGGCGCGGTACGGCCGATCGGTACGGACCGGCCCGCCTCGCTGCACGGTGCCGCGTTGGCCGAGGCGTTGGCCGTAATCCCGCCGGGCTGGGCTGGCGAGCCGGTGCAGTTGGTCGCCTTACCGCACTGAGTCACTGGTCCCAGACCGGCTCCGGCGTCTCGCGGACCGAGCCGTCCGCGCCGAACAGTACGAATCGCGTGAACGAACGGGCGAACCAGCGATCGTGCGTCACCGCGATCACGGTTCCGTCGAATTCCTCCAGCGCCGATTCCAACGCCTCGGCCGACGCTACATCGAGGTTGTCCGTCGGCTCGTCGAGAATGAGCAGCGTCGCGCCGGACATTTCCAGCAGCAGAATCTGGAAACGCGCCTGCTGACCACCCGACAATGTTCCGAATTTCTGGTCGCGGGCGCTGGTCAACTCGTACCGGTGCAGGGCGGGTGCGGCCGCCTCCAGGCTCAACGCGCAGTCGTCCCACAGGATTTGCAGCAATGTCCGGTCGGCCAATTCCGGATGCTCGTGGGTCTGCGAGAAATGTCCCGGAATTACGCGGGCACCGAGCTTCCATTCGCCGGAATGCTTGACCGAATCGGTTTGCGGCCAATCGGCGAGCAATCGCAGGAAATGTGATTTACCGGTGCCATTCCAGCCGAGTACGGCTGCCCGGTCGCCGTAGAAAATCTCCAGGTCGAACGGCTCGGTCAGCCCGGTCAGGGCCAGCTGAGAACAGGTGAGTACCCGAACGCCGGTCCGCCCGCCGCTCAGCCGCATCCGGATATTCTGCGAACGGGGCGGCACTTCCGGTTCCCGCTGCTCGTGCCGTTGCAGCCGGGTCATGGCGGCCTGGGTCTTCGAGGATTTGGCCAACTGTAGGCGTTTCACCAAATCTGCCAGCTTGCGCCGCTCGTCATCCCAGCGTCGATGCATTTCCTCGAACCGGGCGTGCCGATCCGAGCGGGCCTCATGATACGAGGCGAATCCACCGCCGTACGCCCAGGCCGTATTCGTCTCGATCGTGATGATCTGCCCGGCCGTACGGGCCAACAATTCACGATCGTGCGAGACAAAAAGAATTGTCTTCGCGCTGTCCGTCAGTCGCGATTCCAGCCAGCGTTTCCCCGGCACGTCCAGATAGTTGTCCGGCTCGTCGAGCAGCAGCACCTCGTCGGGGCCGCGTAACAAGGACTCCAGTACGAGCTTTTTCTGCTCGCCGCCGGACAAGGTCATGACGTCACGATCCTGGACGGCCTCGTACGGCAATCCGATTGCCCGCGTACAGCATTCGTCCCAGAAGACCTCGGCGTCGTAACCGCCGGCCTCACCCCACCGAATGAGCGCGCTGGCGTACCGCAGCTGATGTGCTTCACTGCCGTGCATGCCCTGCGCCGCCGCGCGCAATTCCCGGTAGGCCTGGACCAGCGGCGGCGCGGCGACCGAGACCAGCAGATCCCGCACCGTGCTCACCCCGCGGCCGGTACCGACAAACTGCCGCATTACGCCGAGCCCGCCACTGTGCACCACGCTGCCCGAAGACGGCGGGATATCACCGGCAATGATCCGCAACAGCGTGGTCTTGCCAGAGCCGTTCATGCCGACCAGCGCGATTTTCGCGCCATCACCGACCCGGAAGCTCACGTCGCGCAGTAGCTCACGGCCATCCGGCAGCCGGTAATTCACCGCACCGATTTCGATATGCCCCACGAACGCCGAGTCTCACGCAGTCCTCCGCCGTACGCGACCGACTTTCCGGTCGTCCAGGTCGCCGCCGATCGGACGGGCTGGGGCCGATCGGATGGACTGGGGCTGATCGGATGGACTGGGGCCGATCGGATGGACTGGGGCCGATCGGATGGACCGGGGCTG
>JBEDUI010000163.1:0-11144 GCA_040414495.1 Mycobacteriales bacterium | reverse complement strand
CCGAATAGCCCGTGTGTCACGGTCGTTGCAGTGACGGTCGGTGGGAGCGCCACCGAATAGCCCGTGTGTCACGGTCGTTGCAGTGACGGCGACGCCCAACCCAAACCGGCGCCCGCCGGCCGCCCCTCCCGCTGCTTCAACGTATGAAGCAGTGACACAGGCGCTGGGCGAACCTACTGCATCCGGACCCAGCAAAGACAAGACTGACGCGTTCCATTACTTGACCGGCGACTATCCGCACATTGATTGAACGAGGTCAGCTGATCGGTCGGCCGTGTTCGAGATAGAGCGGTAGGCCGGCGGCCCGGGCCCGCAGGGCAGCGGCAACCCGGCGGGCCTGCCGGTCGGGCAGGGCACGAGACAGATCCGAGGCCGGCCACCACCGGTACTCGCTCAGCTCGGCCGGATCAAGCCGAATGCTCGTCTCGTCTGGTAGCAGCCCGCCGTCGAAGACGAAAAGCAGCTTGTCGCCGACGCCATCCTGCGGCGCCCAATCCACTACCAGCAGTTGCGTCGGCCTGCGGGCTATGCCGAGTTCCTCGTCGATTTCCCGGGCACACGCCGCGGCCGGTGACTCGCCGGGCTCGACCATGCCACCGGGTATCTCCCAGCCGGGTTTGTACGTCGGCTTGACCAGCAGAACGCGCTCGTCGACATCGAAGAACAGTGCGCCCGCTGCCAGCTTGGCGGCGGCCATGGGCGGTGGATCATCCGCGGCGGTCATCGAAGCAGTACATCAGAGACTGGGCCGATCGGGTGTTTATCCACAGGCAACTCGCATTGACCCACACAACGGGGCGAAGAGGTCGTACAGTCTGCTCTTGACAAAGACGGGGCGTGACCGGACAGTCACCGGTCGGGGGCGGAGGCGGGACGAGTGGGCATCTCGGCGGAGCGAGGAGCGGCGCGCCCGGCAGGCCGGGTCGCGCCGCCCCAGCGCGCACCTGGTCAGAATGGATCGGCTCAGTACGCGCCCGGTCAGAATCCGCCGGCTCAGCACGTCCCCGGTCAGAGTCCGCACATGCCTGGTCAGAGTCCGCGCGGCCCAGTCGCGCCGGCCCAGACCGCCTCGAAGCGGACCAGCGCCCACCGGGTTGACTCGAGCGCGGTCGACATGATCGAAACGGACGTCCGCGAGTTGGTCCGCCGGCGTGGCATCGACCCGGTCGGCGCGCCGGGCCAGGTGCGTGCATTGGTCGACGAGGTTATCGCCGAATACGAGGACCGAACTTTGCGTTCCTCGTTGCCGCCGGTGGGCGATGCGCAGGCGACGGCCCGACTCGTGCTTGACGCGGTCGCCGGCTTCGGCCCGTTGCAGCGTTATCTGGACGATCCCACCGTCGAAGAAATCTGGATCAACGAGCCGGCCAAGGTATTCGTGGCCCGGGCCGGCCGCAGCGAACTGACCACTACCGTTCTCACCGCCGATCAGGTTGCCGACCTGGTGGAACGGATGTTGCGCACGTCCGGTCGTCGTATCGATCTTTCACTGCCCTTTGTGGACTCAATGTTGCCGGACGGGTCGCGTTTGCACGTGGTAATTCCGGATATCACCCGCCGGCATATGGCGGTGAACATCCGGAAATTCGTGCTTCGCGCGCACGGCCTGGATGAACTCGTCGGCCTTTCCAGCCTCACCCCGCAGGCAGCCCGTTTTCTGGAAGCAGCCGTGGTGGCCGGGCTGAACATCATCGTTTCCGGCGGTACCCAGGCCGGCAAAACCACGATGCTGAACTGCCTGTGTGCTGCCATTCCACCGCGCGAACGGGTGGTCACGGCCGAAGAAGTATTTGAGCTGCAGGTACCGCTGGCTGACGTCGTCGCCATGCAGACACGGCAACCGAATTTGGAGGGTACGGGGGAAATCCAACTACGAAGGCTGATCAAAGAGGCATTGCGGATGCGTCCCTCACGGATCATCGTCGGCGAGGTACGGCAGGAAGAATGCCTTGATCTGCTGATCGCATTAAATAGCGGATTGCCTGGGATGTGCAGCATTCACGCCAACTCAGCCCGCGAGGCAATTGTCAAGATGTGTACGTTGCCGCTGCTGGCGGGCGAAAACGTCAGTAGCTCGTTCGTCATCCCGACCGTCGCCAGCTCGGTCGACCTCGTCGTGCACGTCGCGACTGATCACAGTGGACACCGCCGGACCCGTGAAATTGTCGGGGTACCGGGGCGAGTCGAGGGCGAGGTCATTGAAACCGCCGACATATTCACCACGCGCGGCGACCGGCTCGTCCGAGCCGACGGATTTCCACCCCATATGGACTGGTTCGAGCGGGCCGGCATCGACGTCATGGCGTTGCTGAATCAACAGCCGATAAGCAGACGGGGAGCCTGACATGGGCGCGTTGCTCGGGCTGGTATTCGGCATCGGGTTGTTGCTGATCTGGCGCAGCGGGCCGCGTCGCCCGCCTCGTTCGGCCTCCACCGGCTCGTGGACCCGTAAACGGGGCGAAATGCTGCGCCAGGCCGGAATCGATTCGGTTACCTCGACCCAATTGCTGGTCATGCAGTTCGGCTGTGCCGTAATCGTGGCGATTGTCGTCCTGCTTGCCACGCATACGGTCAGCATCACCTTGTGTTTCGCGTTGATCGCGTCCTTTCTTCCTACGGCGTTGGTACGGCGGCTGCGATCGCGCCGCTCGATCGAGTTGCGGGACATTTGGCCGGAGGTGATCGATCATCTGGCCTCGGGCGTACGCGCCGGTCTGGCATTGCCCGAGGCGCTGAGTTCGCTTGGTGTGCGCGGACCCGAGCAGCTCCGTCCGGCGTTCAGCCGATTCGCCGCGGATTACCGATCCTCGGGCCGGTTCATGGCCTGTCTGGACCGGCTCAAGGACGCGTTGGCCGACCCGGTCGGGGATCGGGTCTGCGAAACACTCCGGGTGGCCCGGGAGGTCGGCGGTACCGATCTCGGGCAGGTGTTGCGCACTCTCTCGGCATTCCTGCGCGAAGACGCGCGTACGCGGGCCGAATTGGAGACCCGGCAGGGGTGGACGGTCAATGCGGCGCGGCTAGCCGTGTCGGCGCCATGGCTGGTGCTGCTCTTATTCGCGACGCAACGCCAATCGCTGCAGGCCTACGACTCGGCGACCGGCGTGCTGGTGTTGGTTATCGGCGGCCTGGTCTGCATTGTCGCGTATGTAGTGATGATGCGGATCGGAAGACTGCCGGCCGAGCCGCGGATCATGCGATGAGTCCACTGTTGATCGGCGGCGCGCTCGGCCTGCTGCTGGCGTGCGGTGTGCTGGTCGTCGTATTCGCATCGCCGCCAATGCGCCCGATCCGGCTCACCGACCGGCTGACCCCATATCTTCGGGACAGTCCGCCGCCATCGCGCCTCTTGCTTGGCGAAACCCGCGGCACCACCGGCGTATTGGCCCCGGTTCGGCGACTGCTTAGCCCGGTGCTGGCTGACCTGATCCGGCACCTGGACCGAATACTCGGTGGCCGCGGCTCGATTCGGCGGCGGCTGGCGATATTGGGCAATCGGCAAAGCTATGTCGCTGGGTCCACTTCGCACGCTCCGCACCGGACAGTCCCTGCTGGCGCCGCCTCCCTCCGCGCGGTCCCTGCTGGCTCCGCTTCGCAAGCTCCGCTCCGCACGGTCTCTGCTGGCTCCGCTTCGCAAGCTCCGCTCCGCACGGTCGAGGATTTCCGCATCGAACAGGTGCTGTGGGGTGCCGTCGGGCTCGGAGCCGGCATAGTGCTCACCGCGCTCTACACCTTGAGCAGCGGTCGGTTGAACGTGTTGTCCGCCGTGTTGTTCTGCGTCGCCGGTGTGCTCGGTGGTGTGCTCGGCCGGGATTGGTGGCTCTCCAACGAGGTAGCCCGACACGAGCAGGCGATAGTGGCCGAATTCCCGGTGGTGGCCGAACTGCTCGCATTGTCCGTCACTGCCGGCGAAGGGCCGACCGGTGCGATCGACCGGGTGTGCCGGCTGACCGGTGGCGCGCTGGCCATGGAACTGGGCGACGCGTTGGCTCGAGCCCGGGCCGGAACCCCGCTGGCGCAGGCGCTGCAGGAGGTCGCGGACCGCACGAATATCGAGTCGCTGGCCCGCTTCATCGACGGGCTGATCGTGGCGATCGAACGCGGAACTCCGCTGGCTGACGTACTGCGGGCACAGGCCGCCGACGTACGTGAGGCCGGTAAACGAAAGTTGCTTGAGCTCGGCGGCAAGAAAGAAATCGGAATGATGGTGCCGGTCGTGTTCCTCGTGCTGCCGGTGACTGTCCTCTTTGCACTGTATCCGGGTCTGATCAGCATCAGTCAGTTGGCGCATTAGCCACATTAGACAAAGCAGGTGAGAAGCAATGCAGGTCGCTCGGCTCTGTGGATGGGTGGTGAGCCAGGCGCTGGCCTTGGCGGAGCGCGCTGGCGGTTACGGCGATGATCGCGAACGGGGGGACGTTCCAGGTTGGGTCATGGTGACGCTGATGTCGGCCATCCTTGTCGTCGCGATCCTGGTGCCATTCCGCAGCCAGGTCATCCCGGCGATTCAGAATGCCATCGACAGCGTCATCAACGTGGGCAAAGACAACTGATTCAGCTCGTGTCCGGCCGATACCGGCAAGGGCGGGATTCCCGACCCGCGCCCATCGTGGAGCGATGCCGGGCTAGGTGCGATTGTGGCGCACCAGCGTGGCCTGGCCGATCGCGATCCGGCGCAATTGTCGCTGAGCGATTCCGGCAGAAGCGCGATTGTGCGGCCGTGGTTGCCGAGATCGTGTCTTCGGGCCGGCAGCAGATCGATTCCGCTGGCACGTTTCAGTGCCACCGATACCGCCAAAAGCGGGATTCTGCTGCAACGGTTGTACGCGGCCGATTCCGGCCAGGCTCATCGGATTGTGGCGCCGCGGTGGTGGAGTTCCTGCTGGTCTCGATCGTGCTGATCGCCTTGCTACTGGGGGTTGCGCAGGTCGGCCTGTATCTACACGTGCGAAATATCGTCGCCGCCAGCGCCGCTGAAGGGGCCAGATATGCCGCCAATGCCGACGTCGCCAATCCGGCCGCCGGTGCTCCGGTGGCCAAGAACATCATCGCCGACTCCCTATCGGCCAAGGTCGCCAATGGCATGCGCTGCACCGGTCGCTATCAACGTGGCCGGGCCGGTATCACTCTGGTCGCGGTGCGATGTACAGGGGATGTACCGCTGATCTTCTCCTGGTTGGGCTCGCTCCCCGTACTTGATGTCACTGCGCGGTCGGTGAAGGAACAGTAGTGCGCGGCGGGAAACGTGATGCGGGCAACGCCATGATCGAGTTTGTCTTTCTCGGCGTTCTGCTGCTCATTCCTTTGGTGTATCTCGTACTGGCGATCTCCTACGTACAACGGAATACCTACGGGGTCACCGAAGCGGCGCGAGAGATCGGGCGGACCTATGTCGCCAGTGGAAGTCAGGCCACGGCGCGGTACGCGGCACAGTTGGCACTGGCCGATCAGAACATCGATGCAACTGACCTTGACATTGGGTGGGTACCAGTGGGTGAACGTTGCGCGGCGGCCCGTCCCGGCCTGCCACAGTTGAGTGCGGGAGAGGTCTTCTCGGTGTGTGTACGGCGGCACATCACCATTCCCGGTGTGCCAAGTTTTATCGGTGCGCGGCACAACACGGTGACCGGTCGGTTCGTGGTTCATGTGGACGAATACAAGTGAACCTTGCGTCTTATGCACAGGGTTCTCCACTGTGGACGGATAGAATTTGTAGAAACGGTGGCGAGGGGGACAACTTCGTGCCACGGTGGACGCCGTGACTACGACGTTGAACTCCACTGCCGCTGCCCTCCTCGGCCTGCTGCACGATGGCCCGAAGACCGGAGGGGAGTTGGTGGCCGCGGCGACCGAGCGCTTCGGTACGTTCTGGACGCTGACGCGCAGCCAGGTTTACCGAGAGCTGCCGGCGTTGGCCAGTGCGGGCTACGTCAAGCTCGGAAAAACCGGCCCCCGCTCCGCGCAGCCGTACTCGATTACCGCTAGCGGTAAGAAAGCGTTCTCCGCCTGGCTGGCCGAGCCAGCCGGACAAGACCATTCCCGGAACCCGGTGTTGTTGCGACTCGGTTTCGGTTCACACCACACCAAGGCGCAGTTGAAGCGGCTGGTCACCGACGCCCAGACCGAGCACGAGCAGGCGCTGGCGCTCGACCGGCAGCGATTGGCGGACCTGCGCAAGAACGGCTCCGACCCGCATCTGGTCGCCACCGCGGAATTTGGTGTCGCCTATGAGCGGGCGCTGTTGAAGTGGTTGGGCAGCCTCGACGTCTGAGCCGGCAGCAGCGACTGTCGACTGCGGACAGACGAGTAGGTCGAACCGCGAACTGAAACGCGCAGCAAGCCGGCGGCCCAGACCGGTCGCCGGCACAGCTGCGCGAGAAAAGGCCGCCTCGATAACTGTTCGAAAGGGCGGCCGAAGAAATGCGGCCGGCGAGCGACAATGACGGCCGCTGTGATCGTTGATCCTCGAATCGGACTGACAGCGCATTTGCCTCGATACGGCGTACGAGTCCTTTTCCTGTCGATACACCGTACGAGTCTTTTTTAGGTTGATACGGCGTATCGGCACGGTGCCTAGCCGATACGGCGTACAACTCGGCTATTCCTTGCCGATATGCCATATCAGCGGCTATTTCGAACCGATACGGTGTAGCGCTGTTCAGCTGTCCCGATACGGTGTCGCGTTCCCGAGTCGTGCCGATACGGTGTCGCGCTGTCCAGTCGTGCCGATACGGTGTCGCGTTCCCGAGTCGTGCCGATACGGCGAACGAACGCGACATTCGTTCCGTAGCGCACCGTGAGCCCGCGCGGAGGCGGTGTCGTACCCTGATCGGTTGTGACTGCCGACTTCCCTGCTGCGCTCAAGGATCTCTCCGCGACCCTCGCCTCCATCGAGGCGGTGCTGGACCTGGACTCGCTGCGGCGGCGGTCGGCCGAGTTGGAGGAGCAGGCCGGTAGCCCCAATCTGTGGGATGACCCGGCCCACGCCCAGCGGATCACCAGCCAGCTTGCCGCGGTCAACACCGACATTCGGCGGCTGGAGGAGCTCCGCCGCCGAGTCGACGACCTGGGCGTGTTGCATGAGTTGGCCGAGGCCGAGGACGACGCCGATACCCGGGCTGAGGCCGAGACCGAGTTGGCGTCCCTGCAGCGCTCGATCGAGGAACTCGAGGTCCGCACCCTGCTCTCGGGTGAGTACGACTCCCGCGAAGCGCTGATCACGGTCAAGTCCGAGGCCGGTGGGGTGGATGCCGCGGACTGGGCGCAGATGGTGCTGCGGATGTACCTGCGCTGGGCCGAGCGGCATGGCTACGAGACCGAGGTCTACGACACCTCGTACGCCGAAGAAGCGGGCATCAAGTCGGCGACGTTCACCGTGAAGGCGCCGTACGCCTACGGCACGTTGGCCGGCGAACACGGCACCCACCGGCTGGTGCGCATCAGCCCGTTCGACAACCAGAACCGGCGCCAGACCTCGTTCGCCGGCGTCGACATCGTGCCGGTGGTCGAGTCCAGTGACGAAGTGGAGATCGACGAGAGCGACCTGCGGGTCGACGTCTACCGGTCATCCGGTCCGGGCGGTCAGGGCGTCAACACCACCGACTCGGCGGTGCGCATCACCCACCTACCCACCGGCATCGTCGTCTCCTGCCAGAACGAACGGTCGCAGATCCAGAACCGCGCCACCGCCATGAGCGTGCTGTCGGCCAAGCTGCTGGAACGGCGTCGGCAGGAGGAAGCGGCCGAGCTGGACAAGCTGCGCGGCGACGGCGGCAACAGCTGGGGCAACCAGATCCGCAGCTACGTACTGCACCCGTACCAAATGGTGAAGGATCTGCGGACCGAGGTGGAGACTGGCAACACCGGCGCCGTTCTGGATGGCGACATCGACGAGTTCATCGAGGCCGAGATCCGCTGGCGGCGGCAGCAGGAAGTCGCGTCGTAAGTTCAGCCGGGGTTGGCGCGCAGGTTCAGCCCGGGGTTGGCGCGCAGGTTCAGCCCGGGGTTGGTACGCGAGTTCAGCCCGGGGCTGGCCCGCAAGTTCAGCCGGGGTTGGCGCGCGACTTCAGCCGGGGTTGGCGCGCGAGTTTGGTCGGGGCTGGTGCGCGCAATATTCCGGAGGGGCGGGTACGGCGGTGAGTCGCCTTCAGGAGGCCTTTGACAGCTCAGTAGCGGGCCCGTGGAGGAGCAGGGCTGGCGTCCTGAGGACAGCGGGGAGTGGCGTCGTGAAACTCACGCCGCGACGGGCCGTATGTCGACTGTGGACTGAGGCATTGGTGAGTCATTCGCGGAATGCGGCCTAACTCACGTATGGCCGGCCAGCCGGGCGCAGGAAGCTACGCCATCCGTACGTAGTAAGCGACCAGGAAGGCCAGCGCCGCGAGTGCCGCCAGGAACGGGACGAGCAGGGAGTGCCAGTCCAATACCCCCAGCAGCGACCGCTGCCGAAGCTCGCTTCGCATCTGCCGGCAGACCGCGCACCGGCCGTCGACCACCCGCCCGGCGCAGGCCGCGCAGACCAATTGGTCGTATCGCATCGCGGACCTCCGTCCGTTGCTGTCTTACCGCCGATCGCTCACTCTGGGCGGTCGACACACTGGTCAAACGCCGCAGGTCGGGATCGGGTTCCTATCAACGGTAGACTTCGGCGCCGTGATCCGCCTCCAGAATGTCACCAAGATCTATCCGGCGAGCAAGCGCCCTGCGCTGGACGGCATCAACCTCGAGGTCGAGAAGGGCGAGTTCGTCTTTCTGATCGGCCCATCCGGCAGTGGCAAGTCCACGTTCCTGCGGTTGCTCATCAAGGAAGAGGTCCCCACCAGAGGCTCCATCTGGGTGGCGGGGAAGGACCTCACCAAGATGTCGAACTGGAAGGTGCCGGCCCTGCGACGCACGATGGGCTGCGTCTTCCAGGACTTCCGGCTGCTGCCGAACCGGACCGTCTACCAGAACGTCGGCTTCGCGCTCGAGGTGATCGGCAAGAAGCGTCGAACGATCCGCAAGGTCGTACCCGAGGTGCTCGAGCTGGTCGGGTTGGAGGGCAAGGCCAACCGGCTGCCGCGCGAACTCTCCGGTGGTGAGCAGCAGCGGGTCGCCATCGCCCGCGCCTTCGTCAACCGGCCGCTGGTGATGCTGGCCGACGAGCCCACCGGTAACCTCGACCCTGAGATCAGCCAGGACATCATGCTGCTGCTCGAACGCATCAACCGCACCGGCACGACCGTCGTAATGTCCACACACGACAACACGATCGTCGACTCCATGCGCCGCCGCGTCATCGAGCTGCACCTGGGCAAGCTCACTCGCGACCAATCGCGAGGCGTCTATGGTGTCGGACGATGATTAGCTCCAGCGGAACCCGATAGGAAGCCCATGCGCGCCAACTTCGTCCTGTCCGAAGTGCGGACCGGGCTTCGACGCAACCTCACCATGACGATTGCCATGGTGCTGACGACCGCCATCTCGCTCGGCCTACTCGGCGCCGGGTTGCTCATCGCCCGTGAGATCAACCAGACCAAGAAGATTTACTACGACAAGATCGAGGTCTCGGTTTTCCTCCAGGACAAGGCGACCACGGCCCAGAAAAATGCGATCGAGGCGAAGCTGAAGGCCTCGCCCGAGGTGCAGACGGTTTCCTACGAGACCAAGGCCGACGCGTACAAGCGGTTCAAAAAGCTTTTTGCCGAGCAGCAGACGCTGGTCAGCCAGACCCCACCGAGCGATCTGCCGGCCTCGTTCCGGGTCAAGCTGAAAAATCCGGAACATTATCCGATCATCGCCCGGGAATTTCCGTCCAACAAGGACGGCGTCGATGTCGTCCAGGACGACGGGTCGGTGCTGAACAAGCTGTTCTCGTTGCTGAACGCCATGCGTAATGCCACGATCGCGGTCGCGATCATCCAGGCACTGGCGGCATTACTGCTGATCTCCAACACGATCCAGATAGCCGCGTTCACCCGAAGAACCGAAACCGGAATCATGCGGTTGGTCGGCGCCTCTCGCTGGTACACGCAGTTACCGTTCATTCTCGAAGCGGCCCTGGCCGGGTTCATCGGCGCGGTGCTCGCGGTGATCGGCCTCGGTGTGGGTAAGAAACTCTTCATCGAGAAAACGAGCCTCGGCGACGTGATCAAGTCCGGGATTCTGCGTCCGGTCGACTGGAATTCGATCTTCGTCATCAGCCCGGTCCTGGTCGGCGTCGGCGTGCTGCTGGCCAGCATCGCGGCGTACTTCACCCTCCGTCTGTATGTGCGGCTCTGATGTCTCGCGAAACCGGTACCAAGCTGATCGCCCGTAACCGCAAGGCGCAGCACGACTACTTCATCACCGATACGTACGAGGCGGGCATCTCGCTCACCGGTACCGAGGTGAAGTCGCTGCGGGCCGGGCGGGCGTCCCTGGTGGACGGTTGGGCCACGATCCGAGATGGCGAGGTGTGGCTGGAAGGCGTACACATCCCGGAGTACACCGAGGGTTCTTGGACCAACCACACGCCGCGGCGCAGCCGCAAACTGCTGCTGCACAAGGAAGAGATCGCCCGGCTGATCGGCAAGACCCAGGATTCCGGGGTCACGCTGGTCCCGTTGTCGCTGTACTTCAAGGACGGCAAGGCCAAGGTCGAGTTGGCCTTGGCCAAGGGCAAGCGGGCCTACGACAAGCGCCAGGCCATGGCCGAACGGGACGCCAACCGGGAGATCGAGCGGGTATTCCGCCGGCGTCGGTGACCGGTGTGCCGCCGCTGACCGATGCGGATGTGCCGGCGTACTGGGCCGGGCTCGGCCTGCCCGGGCTGGTCGATGTGCACGTGCATTTCCTGCCGCCCCAAGTGCTGGCCAAGGTCTGGGCGTATTTCGACAACGCCGAAGAGCATTACGGTGCCGCGTGGCCGGTGCACTACCGGCTGTCCGAGGATGAGCGGCTGGCCCGGTTGCGGGGGCTTGGGGTGCGGGCGTTTCCGGCCCTGGCGTATCCGCACAAGCCGGGAATGGCGACCTGGCTGAACGACTGGACGCTGGATTTCGCCGACCGGGTCGCCGAGTGCGTACCGTCGGCCACGTTCTTCCCCGAGCCGGACGTTCTGTCCTATGTGGTCAGTGCCCTGGACCACGGGGCCCGGGTTTTCAAGGTGCACGTGCAGGTCGGCG